>JBDKTD010000109.1:0-11616 GCA_039680365.1 Clostridiaceae bacterium | reverse complement strand
TGTTTACCCCTTAAAGGTAACGTGGGTTCGAATCCCACTCTCTCCGCCAAAAACAAGGAGCACCAGATGGTGCTCCTTGTTTTTTTATCGAGATGGAGGGATTCGAAGGGCGGATCAGCAAAGCGTCCTGCGGACGGTTTACCCGCCCCGGGGAGCGCCGCCGACCATTGCCGCGCAGTGCGGAGCGCAAGCGGCGGGAGGAGAAGCAGAGAATCCCACTCTCTCCGCCAAAAAGTCCATGTTTCGGGGACTTTTTTCATACTCGCGAGTGATGAAAACTGACACGGGAAAGCGAAAACTGCTTCTGTGCTCATGCAATTGCTAATGCGGGATTCCTTCATCGGATCAAGCCCTTTTGTACATTCATCAACAAAAGAGCCAAACATCAGACAAAGTCTTTTGCGTTTGGCTCCTTCTATGATTTCGCAAAGTTGTTTGGTGCTTCTTGTAATCCGGCTGACTTCCGTGTTAACGATGGTATCCATCGGCTGGACGCGTTCAAACAGGCGGACAAGCTGGGCGCGGTCTGCTTTCCGTCCGCTCTGATATTCAAGGAATATGCTGGCCTCGGGAACGCCTTTCTGCTTTAACTCACGTACCTGTCGATTGATATCCTGTTAGCTCTCGTCTGTAGAACACCGCGCATAACCGTACAGCATTTTATGATGACCTTTCTTTTTTTACAGGATATGATATAAACGAAAGGGTATCAACCGGGGAATTGATAATGAATTACTTAAGCATTATAGTGGTTTGAGATGCAAGGTACTATTTAAGCGAAAAAAGACACATAATTTGAGCGGATTTTGTAGATTATGGCAAGCTACTCATTCAGGTTGACGGCACACCGGTTCACCCGGACAAACATTACGGGCTGATTCCGCGATTCTATCTCGAATACAGATTTGCCGCAGATTCCGATTCATTCCTTACGGCACACGAATATCACGCTATTGCTCGCGGCTGGCATTCCGTTGAAAATGGTGAGTTACAGGGCAGGATATGCGCAGACATCGACTATTGTGAACATATACTCGCATGCGATCAGTACAGCGGATGAGAAGGCGGCGGGAGTTCTGGGAGATTTGTATAGAATTGATAGTTTCAAATATACGTAGTTCTCGAGACGTATAGATTAAGCAGAAATCAAAAATTCAGTATTCGGCGAACACCCGACTATATTCTTGATTGCGCCGGAGAAAAACTATCGAATCGATCTGTTCGCCGCAGAGTTTACAAATTCCGAGCAGCAGCACTTTTCCGTTTGGTTTGAGTCGGAGCAGAAGCGTCAATCATTTGTGCAAATGGCAATTATGAATTCTAGTTTTACACCAAACGATACCGCTTATCGCGCGGATAATCAGATCATCTCGTTTGTCACCTGCGCTTATTCGGATTACATCGAAGATGCAAAATTTCAGGTTCATGGGTGGCTGACTGAGATCGGATAGACGTCCTGATTTTCATATCAATAAAACTTCATTTTACTAGCTTTGTTTTTCTGTAACTGTTTTCACAAAGGTCAATACTATTATCATTTGTGCTGCTATATGAGAACGGCTGTGTTAGTATCAAATAAACAACTGTTAATTTATTACTGATTATGACTATAAGCCATTATTGATGATGATAAACATCAAATAAACATCACCTAGTAGGTTTCATTTTCACACAAATACACCAAGAATTGAGTTGTTTTGAGTCCAACAAAGGGGAGTGCGTAACGTTTAAAAAAATTACGCAGGAATGGAAGTTATAAATCGCCTTTGCTTAAGTGCTCTTTTTGCAGGCGAAATGCAATCAGGAGCCGCTGTATTGCGGTGAAGAGAATCAGCCCCGCAAACACCCAGGTGATCAGAGCAAGGTGGGCTTGAAAGAGCGCCATCAGCGAGAACAGCACGAACCCTTCCGTTCGCTCCATCAATCCCGCTGGATAATAGAAGCTCTTGCTGGAATGGTTCTGCGCCAGCATGCCGGTGGTGAGGAATACGGTCATCGAAAGCAGGATGCAGCTCACTAAGCCTAGCAGCGGCAGGAGACAATCCGGATGCCGGAGCGCGAGCGCCCAAACGAAGCCGAGCTCCACCACGCGATCGCCAGAAACATCCAGCACCGCGCCGAACAGGCTGCTCTTGCCCGATAGACGCGCCAAGGTTCCGTCCACCGCGTCCAGTAGGCCGGAGAACCACAGCACCAGCACAGCCGGAATCGGCAGCCGGAAATACAGCAGCATGCCCGCGCCCAGCCCAAAGAGAAACGCCAGCAATGTGACGACGTTTGGCGTGAATCGGAGCTTGAACAGCAGTCGCGCGAACCGCTCAAACAGCGGATCGACTGCTTTTCGTGCGCGGGTATCCAGCATAGCGTAAGTCAGTCCTTTCGGCTCAGGATCGTGTTTTGGATGCGGTTGCCCCAGCCGCGCGACTTGCTCCTGCCAAACAGCAGCTCGACCAGATGCGCGGTCTTGCGCCCTTCGCTGCTGAAGGCATCCACGCAGCCCGCGCAATAGCTCGTAATGGGCAAGCTCGGCGGAATCTCGTCGAGCCTGCCTGTCCGCATGACGGCGCTTTTGGCGGGATCAATCGCGCGGAACATGGCGATATTGCCGCAGCACATCGACTTTTCCCGATTCTTCGGAAACTCGGCGACGGTGACATTCGCCTTTTGCAGCAGCGCGCGGACGGCGCCCTGCTGCGCGCGATCCTGCCGCACGGGGCATGGGTCGTGCAGCGCAAATACCTCGCCATGCTGATCTTGCAAATCCTCCGGCGTGGCGATTCGGTTCAACGTTCCCCAGACGGGGATGATGCTTGCGCAGTTCAGGTCGGATAGCAAACGTGTGCAGTTCGGGCAGGCGGTGTAGACGCGCTGGACTCCTTTTTGAACGAGGAGACGGCGAAGCTTTTCGGTGCGCCTTGCAAACCGCGCGGGTTCCAGATACTTCGTCGGCTGCCCGCAGCAGCCAGCGGCAAGCGCGATGGTTGGCTCCACTCTGCGCAGGAGCGTCATCATGCGCTGTAACAGTGCGGGATCATAGGTCAGCAGCGCGCAACCGGGAAAGAACACCGCTTCCGCGCGCGGAGTATGCATCATCGCGCGCGAAAACGAAACCGCCTGATGCACCCGCATGCCAAAGCGACCGCTCGCTTCCATCTTAATTATGCTCCTCGATGTTGGCTTCGGCAGAATCGGCGTCGGAAGGCTGTTCGGAATCTGTTTCCTGCGTCTTTTTCGCCTTCTGGCGCTCGTTGTATAGCCCCTTTATGATGGCGATGGCTGCACTGAGTGCGAATATGCACAACAGCGCGGTCATGAAATATTTCACGCCGCCGGTGAGCATGCCGCCGACGTAGGAGTAGACGATGGTTGCGGGCAACTGCCCGATGCCGGTCGCCACGACGAACGACCAGAACCCGATGGAGGTCAACCCCGCAAAATAGCTCACGGCGTCAAACGAGACGAACGGGAGCAAGCGGCACACGAGGATCGTCTTGCTGCCGTACTTGGTAAAATACGCTTCCACGCCCTTGAGTGTGCCTTTGCCCGCGATCTTTTCCACGGTATCCCGTCCCAGCGCGCGGGCGATGAAGAAGCAGAGCATCGCGCCGACCATCGCGCTCGCCCAGGAGAGGAGCGCGCCCTGCCACCAGCCGAACACCGCAGCGTTGGCAAACGTGATGAGAAACGCGGGCAGAGGTGCGATGATGGATTGAAACACCATCAGCAAAAACGAAATCGCCATGGCATATGCGCCATACGAGCGGATGTACTCCACCACGCGGCTGACATCCGCAGAGGCGAGCACGCCCGCGATCCGGTCGATGTATGTCTTGACGGCCGGAATGCAGAAATACGCGGCAACTGCGAGAACGATTGCGCCGAGGACGTACCATTTGAGATGTTTCCCGCGGGTCAATGAAGGTTGATTCATACGTTGGGTTCCTCTTTCGTGTTTTGATCGGGGCTTGAGAAGAGACGCTTACCTAGGAGCAGGGTTACGACGAACAGGACTATGATGAGCGCGATCGCAATCCAGAACGACGGCGACGTGAGATCGAGCGCTTTGTCGCCAAGGTTGATGAAGACGAGTGTGCCGGGGATGATGCCGATGACCGAAGCGAACATATACGGCCAGAAGCGCATCTCGCTGAGTCCGAACGCATAGTTGATGAGCCCGTACGGTACGGCGGGAATCAAGCGCAGTATGATCAGCAGAAAGAACCCGCTTCGACCGGATGCCAGCTTGAGCCTCTCCCGCCAGACAGGGTTCACGCGCTGTTCAACCAACGCCTGGATGCGCTTTCGCCCGACCGAGCGGGAAAGCAGAAACATCAGCGCGCAGTTGATCGCGGCTCCGACGAGCGTATAAACGCTGCCAAGACCAAGCCCGAACAGCAGCCCGCCCGCGACCGCAAGCACGGCGACGGGGAAAAACACGATGGGAAGCAGCGCAAACAGCGCGATATACGCAATCGGCGCGAAGATGCCGAACGAGGCGATCAGCGATTGAATGCCCTGCGAGGATGTACCCGAAAACAAAAACGCCGGCAATATGGTCAGCCCCGCGAGGGCTAGTATGCCAAGGATGGATTTGACTTTGTTGTTCATGGGTATCTCCTGTATGCTTTCGTTCACCTAAACTGAGTATAACGAATTGGGATTTTTTGTCAACGCGCGAAAACCCCAAATCGATTATAGAAACAAAAAGATTTTGTGAAAGCAAAGAAAAGTTGACGGCCTCCGACACGTATGCTATAATCGCGTTATTCTGATACAGGGATAACGAATTTCGCAATGGAATATGGAGGAAATCATATGAAGAAAATTGCCCTGATTCTCGCCGTTCTTCTGCTTTGCGGCGCGGTTTTTGGCTGCTCCGCAAAACCTGCGGCAGCACAGGCCACCGCTGCAAACGCTGACGCTGCTCCTGTTTTTACCGGCAAGTATGTCGTGGACGCAAAGTATGTGCTCGACAATCTGGATAACGCAAACGTGCTTCTCGCCGATGCCCGCGGCGAGGACGCCGCAAAGACCGGCACCGTGAAGGGCGCAATCGTCGTGATATGGCAGCTCTTTGCCTCCGTAGGCGATGGCGCACCGGGAGACGAAATGTGGGGTACGATTCTCGACACCGATCGTCTGAGCGCCGCGCTGAGCCAGACCGGCATTTCGCCGGATCGCGAAGTCATCCTCTTTGCCGACGCGCAAAAGGGCTGGGGCGCGGACGGACGCATCGCCTGGGAACTGATTGCGGCAGGCTTTCCGAATGTGAAGATGGTCAACGGCGGTTACGACGCGCTGGTGGCGGTGGGTGCGCCGACCACGACCGATGCTGCGGCGTTTACGACGGCAGAAGTGACGATTTCGAAGATCGATGCGACGCATGTGATCAACACCGACTCGCTGGTAACCGACTATGCGGGCTTCAAGGTGGTCGACGTTCGCTCGCAGAAGGAATATGATGGCGCGGCGGACTACGGCGAAGCCAAGGGCGGGCATCTGCCGGGCGCAATTCTCGTGCAGTTCACCGATCTCTTCCGCGCGGACGGAACGCTCAAGAGCAACGACGAAATCACCGCGATGTTCGAAGCTGCCGGCGTTTCGAAGACGGACAAGGTCGTGACTTATTGCACGAAGGGCATCCGCTCCGCTTACGTGCAGCTGATTCTGGAGATGTGCGGATTTGAGACCACGCTGAACTACGACGAATCCTACTACCGCTGGTCGGCCAGCCAGGACGTCGAAAAGTAATTTGTAATGAGTAAGAGCCGCCGTATACGGAGTGTTCCGCAATGCGGCGGCTTTTCTTTGGAGTAGGATGAGAGAACGAATCAAAACAAAAGAACATAGAATGATCACGCTTTGGCGCATTGCCGCAGCGTTGGGATTGCTCGTTTTACTTTTACTGTACGTTGCGCTTCCACCGGTGCATCGCGTGGTCAGCGGCTGGGTCATGGCGCTGACGCAACGCAGCGTGCTGGCTTCCGCGGGCGTGGTTGGACAAGCGGGAGCTTTCGCGCCGCTGAAGGCGGCCTGGCTCAGCGCGTTTCAAACGTTTGCTTTGCCATGGTTAACTCCATATAGCATCGGCGGAAACGTGCTGGCACTGGGTCCTGTTGTCGGCGGTCTGGCTTCATTCTTCGGTACGTTGTTCGGCGCGAGCGCGTGGTTTTGGCTGGTTCGGCTGTTCTTCGGGAGTCGAATAAAAACGCCGACCGAACATCCGCATGCCTTGACCGCATGGGAAGGATTCTCCCTCGTCGCCGCGCTCAACTGGCTGTCGCTAGGAATGTTGAGTCTTGCGGGTGCCGTGTTCGGCATCACGCGTGTTAGGTTCACAAAGTTTTTGCTCTGCGCTGCAATCTCCGAACTGCCGATTGTAATTCTGTTTGCCGTCTATAGCAATCCATATCGCGCGCTGCTGCCAAACGTCGTTGCGAGAATCCTGCGCTGCCTCGGAATACTGCTTTTGTTAGCCGGGGTTGTAATGGAAGTGAAAAGACGAAAAAAGGATGCAGGGGGGCCACTGCAGACATGAATTTAGTTGGTTTACCGCAGTGCAAACCTATAGAGAATAGCGGAAGCAGTCACGACCGCATTGCTCGCGGGTTAGCGAAATCCGAAATAGTATTAGAATTAAGCGAGGATGTTGGATTTAATGCCGCCATATGAATATTGTGTGGTACACGTTGTAAATGCTCTGGCTCGTCCAGCAAAGTGAATTACAAGACGAGTATCAATGCAACTCGGTAATTTCCGGGAAAGAATTATGAAAAGCGATATGTGATAAATCAGCTCGTTTAGAATGGCTGGCTGACGGTTTTGAAGCAACATATTCCCGACCCACTGCCCAGCATAAAAAATTTCACCCCGCCGCTTCGCGGGAACTGAACCAGGTGCTCCTCTGAGCATCGACAAACCAATTTTGGGGTTTGGTGGATTCAAAAATCCCCAATTTTTCATCAAATTTGGCGATAGATTCGCCGAATTCGCAGAAAATACCGCGACAGCGGTATTTTTTCTCAAAGTATAAATCCATCGGCAAAGTACGAAGGACTTTGTCGATGGACTGAGGAGCACCGTCTGGTGCTCCTTGCTTATTTATAGAAGTATAATCTACTTTGTACGCGTCAATGCTCTGTCCGATACCTCGCTGACTGTGTCGCAGAGAATCTCGATATCATCCTTCACATGGCTGGCAAGCAGGATTGTTTTCCCATCGGCCTTGAGCTGCAGCAGGAGGGCGCGCATTTCTTCTATACCATTCTTATCAAGACCGTTCAGGGGTTCGTCCAAAATCAGAAGCGGTGGATTTTCCATTATTGCCTGCGCAATGCCCAAACGCTGCCGCATGCCAAGCGAATACTTTCCGACTGGCTTTCTTTCTGACGGGTTGAGGCCGACTTTTCGCATTGCCGTTTCAATCTCGGCTTTTCCAATTCGATTCCTCAGCGAGGCCAAATACAATAGATTTTTATAGCCGGAATGATAGGATAAAAAGCCGGGGGATTCGATGATAACGCCGATATTATCAGGGAAGTCAACGTCCTTTCCCAACTGCTCGCCATTGACGAATACCTGACCTTCATCCGGATGGAGCAGGCCGCAAGCAAGCTTTAGAAAAACGGTTTTACCGGACCCGTTTTTGCCGATAATGCCGTGTATCTGACCGCTTACGAATTCGGCCGTAATGTGGGTTAACACCTGTTCTGCTCCAAACTTTTTCGATACGTTCTGAAAGACAAACATGGTTTCAATCCTTTCTATATCCGGGTGGCGGAGAAAACGCCGCGCTTTTTCAGCGCATAAGGCATACTGACGATGATGACCGCGCAGGCTGCCGCTTGAATCAGCAAGATCGTTCCAACACAGAACCCGAGGCTCGGGTTCAACAAACTGCTTCTATAGAGCATTCCCCATGTGCCAAACAGGAACCGGCTGGCGTGAGGGCTCAGCATTGCAAAGAACAGCGTCAGCCCCTCGAGACCCAAAGCACCCAACGCAATGGCGTGCTGGCTGGAGAACAGAGTGTGGCAAGACAATATCAACAGCGAAATCAAGTACAGATGCAGAAAAACCAGGCACAAGGAAACCCCAAGGTTTGTATAGTCGATCAGCAACGCAGCTTGACCGGAAAATGTCATAATGAGCGTCGTCGCGATAATCCCAATCGCAAGATAAATGGAACATCCTATGAGAAGAGAGAGAACCTTGGAATGCCACCATCTTGTGTAGGACTGATAACGAGGGATCACGTAAGGCGCCATCCGGTTGAGTTCATGTTCGCTCTGGATACACGCAAACAGAATGAAAGGGGAGACGAACAGCATCCATCGCCCCAGGCCGATCAGGTCAAGCGACTCCAGATCGACAGGGAACACAATGCCGTACCAAAACAGCTCCGAATTGCTCGCTCCGGGTTGAGAGACATTCAAAGCGAGGAAGGCGACGGCAAACACACCCAGAAAAAGGGGGTTCATGTTAAACCGATAATGGAGAGGGTTCTTTTGCTTTAGCGTGTTCATTTCTTTTCCCCCAGCGAGACGCTGCAATCCAAGTTTCGGCATAACAGGATTGCAAGGCCGGACAGCAATATCGTCACCACGCCAAAGAGAACATAGGAGTACGCGAGCGTCATGCCGGATGCAGCGCCGGAAGACAACGTGTGCAACCCCAGCATTGCATTTGCGAGCAAGGACATCTTTGGAAGGTTGAAAAACGATTCGGAAATCATGATGTATCCGGCAGCGTGGACGATCAACCCGGCAAGAACCCCGAAAATTCTATTGTTCCGCTGACTTACGGCGAATACGACGAGCGCAAGAATTGCGCCGTAGATGCTGGCGAGGCAAACCGTATGAAACACCGCCTGGAATGGGCTGAGCGATTTTATGATCGCGAAAAAGGGAAAGCAAATTCCAAACTCGATGCTGGAGTTGACGGAAGGCATATTGGTTAAAGAGTAGATTGCATCGCTCCAGAAGTTGCCAAAATAAGCATTTGCAGAAACTAAACCAACCGAAAAAGCAAGCATAAACAGATAGTAGAGGAATGCTGCTGCAACGATATAGAGTATCATGCCAACCGCCCAGCTTTTCCGCGATACGCGTATGATGGAATAGGTCGATCGTTGGTTGATAAACGGCGCATCCGAGAGCAGAAGCAGCAGTCCGAGCAGCAGAGTTGTCATGTGTTCTCTCAGCGTTTGCATGATGATAAATGGCTCGACTGCGTTTATCGGTTCCTGCAATGCCTTGGCAAAGTCCAGATAGTTAAGAATCGGCACAGAGGACACCGCCATGCCAAATAGAAATGCCATATAGACGCGTAAGTTGCCCGGCCATTGCCGAAACTGGCCGTTACAGATGCCTACCGCTTCTCGAACGCTAAACATGTTTCAACCTCCGCCGAATACCAAACACAATCGCAACACAGGCAAGGAGGATCCAGATTGCCTGGTAGAGCAAAATATACAAATAGGAACCAGTAAACTGGCCGGGCGCACCAAAGTCTCCGCGCAGCATGTAGAGCGGGTTGAATGGCGTGATTGCCAGCAATCGCCACAATGCCTGATAGAGGATGAACGGTCCAATAATGACCACATAGCGGTTTGTCACGACGGTGGAAATGGCAAGCCCGACCAGCGCCCAAACACACCCGAACAGCAAGCCTAGCAGCAGCTTTGCTGCGAGCACGAGATTGCCACCCCAGATGGCAACATATGGTTCCCATTTCGTCCCCCAATAGTAATCGCTCATGTTTGCCGCTGTGGTAGGCACGCCGATGAGAGCAATCATCACAAAGATAATCAAAAATGGGATGCCAATGGCGAGAGCACCGGACAAGCCGACGGAGATGATCTTCTTTTTCGTATACTGCTTCACGCCGATTCTGGTAATAGTGTATTTTGTGTAGCCGGAGTTGAATTCATCGCAAAAACTTGTTGCATAAGGGATCAGCGGAAACAGGACGGCAAAGGGCGTAAACCCGCTGAGGCTCATGGGCGCAGTCAGAATCATAAGCCGATCCTGCCGATTGACCAAATCAAAGGCGTTATAGGATACCATCGCGCGAATCAGCAGGAACAAAGCCAACCCGCAAGCGATCAAAAATCGATAGGAGAGAATTGCGCGTTTGTTATCGGTTTCCAACTTAAAAATAGTCATGTTCACCTCTCCAACTCCCCAGTCAGCGCATTAAAGATCAGATCCTGACTGCCTCGATAAACGTACTCATCCTGATTACCAAGTACGGCCTTTGCTGCTTCCTGATCGATATCAAACAACCAGACGGGAACAAGCTTCGGGTTGTTGTTCTCATCCGCTTTGATGAGATAGCGCAGGGATATTCCAATGACGGGCGTATCACTCTGCGTTTTGATCCTTGTATTCATCATAGCGGGGATCAAGGACAGGATATCTTCCAAAGACAGAATTTGATCCACCGGAGCAGTATTCAATGCTTCAAACAGAATAGCTCCGCTGAGAGTGACGATGCCTTCTTCGGCAACGACAATGCTTCCACCCGGCGGATTCATGCCATTCGTTACCCCTCGATAGTAAAAAGGAACGCCAAAATAGTTGACGGTAAAGGTGATGGAATAAAAGCCTTTGCCTGCTCCCGCGTCGGCTACTTCGGGAATTACCTGCGTGATGTCGATTGCTGGGATTCCCAACCCCTTTAAATAATCTTTTGTGATTTGGATGGCGTCTGCCGCGGAAAGAGAACAATGCGGCGCGTTCTCCTGCTGCGCCTTCACCTCTTTTGAGTACTGGGCATTCAAAGCGCCGTTGTTATAGAAAATCTCTCCGTTGTTGTACAAATCCAGCGAAATGCTGTGCGCCTGCGTTTCAGCATCTGGAATGCTGTATTGAACGCTTCCGTACGCTTCCTGACTGCCATCGCGAACCGCATCCTTGGCCTGCTTGCCAAAACAGAAATCGACCAGCTTTTTCTCGTCATATGTTATGGGCTGTAAGATCGCCGTATAAATCGTATCAACTTCGGGCGGCGTCACGTTTGCTGCGATCAGCAGCGATGTATTCTCGCCTTGTATTGTGGTGTTGATTTCATCCGGCAGAGCTGACAGTACGGCGGCAACGTTTTTTTCATTCTTCAAATCCTGAACAGCTTCTTCGCTTTGATTGATCGCTTTTTCAACGCCGTCAATGGTGATTTTCTCCGGCGCGGGGACACACCCGGCCATGATAAAAATGATAAGAATCAACAAGCCCAGCGCACGCTTCATACTTAGGAATCCTCCTTGAGTCGATCTTCGTAGAAATATATCGTTGAAAGCTGACAGCTTGGATTACGGAAAAAAACCCGGAATTTTTCCAGCCAGAAGCGGATTGTAAGACAAGGTAGCGTCACCTCCAACACAGACTGTACTATCCGTACTAATACGCATAAATATTACTATGGTTCAAGTGGAAAGTCAAGTTGTCTTCTTATCGGCATTGCTTTCTATGGACTAATACATAATATGTTGATGCAAAAAAGAAAACCCCAGTGTCGTGAACACCGGGGTTGCCGCTCATGATTCGACTGATGTTGTGATTTTGAAGAGCCGACTGCTTGGCTTCGGCAATAAGGCTATCTATTTCTCATGCTCGG
>JBDKTD010000058.1:0-10229 GCA_039680365.1 Clostridiaceae bacterium | reverse complement strand
TAAATTCTGTTGCCTCTTTGTTGAGTAAAAAGTTTCTGAGCTCATTGTCTCCAAAACAATTATTATTGATATCACAAAACATTGTCATTATCGCTTTAAATATTGAAAGCGCGGGATATTGGTAAACTACAAAGTGTAGGTTCGGGGCATGCTGTATGTCAAAATTAACCAACAGATTGTTAATCGTTTCAATAAACCGAACGTAGTCAGACATGTACCAAGAACCAGTATTATTATTACACATATCACAAAGGAAATAATCTCCAACACCTCCCTGCTTGATTCTCTTTTTTAGACCAGAAGTATCCCAAGGCATACGACCTTCTTCTGTAAGTAATTTGAGGGCTTCTTCCTGCTCAATGATACTTACAGTGCTTTTGTTAAAGGCACTTTGAGGAGGGACATGTTCAAACGTAAGTTTGGTTTCACGACCACAAAGCTTGCATATCCCCATTTGAGTAGTTTTCATAAGTTCTCCTTATTACAAACAACGGGCCAGCCAATGCGTTCACAACGCGATTATTAATAAAATGGCATGAAACATACAAGATATAAAGGTAAAACACTACTCAATCAAAGGACTTGGCTCTTCCGGCAGCTTGAGCGCGATAATCTTGCCCGCGAGCAGGCGCGTAAAGCTGGAAGCGATGGCCGCGCCCACGACAAGGTCGTTGACTTCCGTGCCGGTGTCGATTTGTTCGTTATAGATTGGGGCGGCGACGCTCCGCACCTGCTGGATAAAATACAGCGCCAGGCGTTTGTGGCTCGCGATAAAGCGCTCGTAGTCCGCGCGGATAGCGTCCTCGTCGTCCGGCGGAAGCATCTGCTCGACGGCGGCCATGCTGAGCGACTGCTTGAAGGTGCAGATCATGATGAGCAGCGCAATGTGTTTTCTGCCGTATTTCTTCTTTTGCGGCGCGGGCAGCAGTTTCATCTTGACATAGTTGTTGACCATGGAGGGCGTGAGCAGTTTTTCCTCGCTGAGATCGAACACAAAAAAGCCAAGGTACTGCGTTATCAGCCCGATGACCTGATCCATATACAGCTCGATTTTCGGCAGTTCCTCCCAGCCGGGCAGGCGGAACTCGTTCATGAAGCGTTCCCAGCGGACGAGCTTTTGCGCGATTTGGCGTTTATCGTACTGCATGCGTTTTCCCCCGAATTCTGCGTGCTTTTGGTTATTATAGCGAGATTTCATGAAAAAAGCCAGCATTTGTATTTCGAAAAACCTCTTTACATAGCATGAAAAAGCGGTTATGATGGTTCAACATACTAGGAAACGAGGTGAAGCAAACGATGTCCATGCAGATTTTTACCGACTCGTCGGCAAATCTGTTTGAAGAACAGGTCAAAGCGCTCAAACTGGAAATCGTCTCTCTGACGCTTTCCATCAACGAGGACGAGGTCCTCTGCTACGAACCCGGCATTCCGTTCGATTTAAACGGATTCTATGCGCGCATGCGTCAGGACGACAAGCTGGAACTGCGTACGTCCATGATCAACACGGAAGCGTTCCTGACCGCTTTCGAGCCGTTTTTGCAGGCGGGAACGGATATTCTCTACCTTGCGATGTCGGCGGCGCTCAGCGGCACCTGGTCCGGCGGGCAGACAGCGGCGGAGATTTTGAAAAAGAAATATCCGCTCCGCAAAATTCGCGTGGTCGATACGAATTCCGCAACCATCGGCGAAGGCATGATGGTGCGCGAAGCGGTTGCCATGCGGGACGCGGGAGTTGCGCTGGATGAGATTGCCGATCATGTGGAACGGCGCAAACATGAGATACGCCAGTATTTCATGGTGGACGATCTCAACTTCCTCAAGCGCGGCGGCAGGCTCTCGAACAGCGCGGCAATGGCGGGGTCGATCATGCACCTCAAGCCAATTCTCAAGGGCGACGAGGAGGGCAGGATTGTGCTCGACCGCAAGCTCTTTGGGCGTAAGAAGGCGATCAACACTCTGATCGATATCTTTAGGCAGGAACATGTGGACAAGCCGGAAAACAGCAGCATCGGCATTTCGCATACCGGCGTGGAGGACGAAGCGCACCTGCTTGCGGCGGAGATCATCGACCGTTACCCAAACATCAAGGCCGAAATCGTACCCTTTGAACCCTGCACATCTTCCCATGTAGGACCCGGCGCGCTGGGACTGTTCTTCTTCTAAACGGAAGAGGCAAATCCTGTTATTATTCTGCAATTATCATTTATTTATTTTGGGATGGAGCGGTGATGAGCCGCTCCGTTCTGTTTAAAATTGGCAGTAAAACACAATTATTACACTGCATGAAACAATCGTGCCGAACGCCATGCTTGCTGAGAAAAAGCGTGATTCTCGCAGAAAAATGAATAAACTATAAAGGTGTAAGCGAATTCTTGCAATTATGTGCACTGTGAACTATAGTGAATCTGCAGAATGTGGCAAGTGAGTACAGATATCGTACCGGTCCAACGGAAAGCTGGGGAGCGGAATGGAAGAAATCTGGAAAAACACGCTGTTTCGGCTCGTGCTGGAACAGATGCGGGAGGGCATTATCCTCTCAGACGCGGACGGCGTAATCGTGTTTGTCAACGATGCCGCCGAGCAGATTCGAAACATTCGCCGTGAAGACGTGCTCGGCAGGAGCATGGTGCTTTGCCATAAAAGCGAGTCCAAAGAGAAGGTCGTCCGCGCGCTGGATTACCTCAAATCGCGTCCGGGCGGAATCTTCCGCAGGATGGTCACAGACTCCGCCAACGATAAATATTACGAAAACGTCTATGCGCCCGTGTTTGACGATATGGAGACTCTGCAGGGGATCGCCGTCGTTTCGAGAGATATCACGGAAACGAGAAAGGCCGAGGAGGCAAAGGCGGTCAACGCCCGCGCGCAGGAAGTAGCGATGGATACGCTGCGCGAGCAGTACCACAACATCGTGATGACGTCCATGGAGATGCTCATCAACTTCCTCGAAGCGCGAGACCCGTATACCATAGGGCACTCCAAGCGCGTTGCGTCCATGGCTTCCAAACTCTATGAGTATAAATGTGGCCTAAACGAACGGTACCTCGACCTGCAATGGGCCGCAAAGCTGCACGATATCGGCAAAATCAGCATTCCGGATCACATTATCAGCAAGCCCGGCAAGCTCACGCCGGAAGAGTATACGGCGGTCAAACAGCACAGCAGCATTGCCGCGGATATTATGCGCCCGCTCGATCCGGGCGCGCGCATTACGCCCATTATACGCTATCACCACGAGCGGTTCGACGGCAGAGGCTATCCCGAAGGACTGGCGGGAACCGATATCCCCGTTGGTTCACGCGTCATCGCCATTGCGGATACCTACGACGCGATGCGCTCCAGCAGGCCGTACCGCGCGGCGATGTCCTTTGACCAGTGCATCGAGGAAATACGGGTGAATTCCGGCAAGCAGTTCGACCCCGAATGGGTGGATGCGTTTCTGGAACTTGCGCGGACGGGCAGTATCGACTGATTTGAGTTGAAATCAAAAAGAACCGGTTTTCCGGTTCTTTTTTTTGCGCAATCCGCTTTCAGGTTCGCTTTCGGTGCGCCAACAGCGCCTGAATGCGGGGGCGGTTATACCGCTGGGCGATGATGCAGGGAATGTTGACCGTAAGAGAGTAGACCAGCATGATCCAACCGACCACCGGCGGCGCGAACAGGCCGAATACCCAAAACGGCAGGATGGCGAGCCAGTGCGAACACTCGCCGCGGACGGATTCGATGAGGAAGCGATTGAGATTCTGCTCGGAAAAATCCGTGAGCGTTTTCTTTTGATAGCCCTTCTTCTTCCAAACTGCGCCGCCGTCCGGCAGAAGATGCTTCCAGCGCCGCACGAGAAACACCTTGTCGTAAAAACGGCCGCTCTGTTCCCAGCGGTGCGAACGGAAAAAGAACGCGTCCGGGCGGAACAAGCGATCCGGCAAGTTCAGGCAAAGGATCGCCGTGCCAGCCTGAAACACCGGCCACAAAACAAAGCAAAGAGAAACAGTAACAATATTTGAATAGTAGAACAACCGCATACGTTACCGATCGGGCCGGATTGCCCGTCCTTTCCAAATAACGTTCCAGCCGAACAGGCGCTTGAGCACGGAGACGATAAACACCGCAAGAAAGGCCGCCATCGGCACGGGAAACAGGAGAATGGACAAAGGCGAAAACCGCCCGACCCTGCGCGAGAGCAGGAACAGAACGGCGACCCAAACGCAGTACAGCGCGCCGAAGGCGAATAAGCCGAACCGTTGTGCCGATAGCGCAAACACAACAAGGTGCAGCGGCACGGACACGGCGGACATGATCCAAAGGAATACCGGCAGGAACAGCGGAAACGGCGTTTTTGCGGCGCCCGCGGCGAGGTTCTTCGTCCAGCCCTGCAAGAGGCTCTTCAACCCTTCCGGGTACATGCGAAACGAAAGCCCGCCGTCGCCAACAAACAGCCGGAAAGGCACGCCGTTTTTCCGGAGCAGCTCGCCGAACGCCATATCCTCCAGGATGTTGCCCCGAATGCGCGCGTGCCCGCCAATGGCGACGTACTGCGCGCGCGGAATCAGAACCACCGGCCCGTAGAGGCCGAGCGAGATGGGGGTTCGGAGCGCGGAGCCGTTGGCCGCCACCTGAACGAGGTTGAAAAACAGCGAGAGCTGCTCGTAAGCTTTTTTCGGCAGGTGATACGGCTGCACGGAGAGCGCGGTTTGCTCCCGCTCATAGGCCGCAAGCAGGCGGCATAAGCCGTCCGGCGCAAGATCGACGTCCGCGTCCAGAAACAGCAGCAGTTCGCCCGAAGCGTGTTCCGCGCCGAACTGGCACGCCCAGCATTTACCGATCCAGCCTTCCGGCTTTTCCGGCGGGGCGAGCACCTTAGCGCCAAACGCGCGCGCGATTTCCGCGGTTCGATCCTGCGACGCGTCGTCCACAACCAGTATTTCAAACGGAGATACGTTCTGGTTTTTCAGCGCGGTCAGCAGGCGAGGGAGATTGCCCGCTTCGTTTCGCGCGGGGATGACGACCGAAACGCGCGGGAGGGATGAAAGGCTCGTTCCATGAGGAAGTTTTGGAAAATGATAAAACAGGACAAACGTCATCAAAAGTCCCGCCGCTGCGAGGAAAAGCTCGATCAGCGCATAGGTCATGCGGGCTTCCTCCGGCGTTTTTGCCGCTTGATCACCGCGTCCGCCGCGAGCTTGCCCGTCAGGATGGCGACCGGAAGACCCGCCGGGCTGAACGTCCAGTGGCCGCACTGCAGAACATCCGGAATCGGCGTTTCCACCGAGCGGGCGATCTTTTGAAAATCGCTGACCGCCGGGCAGGGTACGTTGGTAAATGCCCAGCCGGTGATCGCGCCCTGAAAGTTGCCCGTTTCGCGCTCAATGGTCAGCGGCGTCGAGCAGAGCGAGCACTCTACGCGCTCTGTAAGGCCGGGAAAGACGCTCTGTTCCAGCACGCGCAGAATGGTGCTCGTGCAGAGCGCTTTGAGAGAATCATACTCTCCCGCGTCAAGGTACCATTTGGCCAGCGAGTAGTCGAACAGCGTGCTGATGACGAGGCCGGTTTTTCCTTCCGGTGCAAGGGCGGGATCCCGCAGGGCGGGAACCGAGAGTTCGTATGTGGTGCGCTCGAGATAGGAAACAATCCAGTTTTGAACCGCTTGTTCGCCGTCGCAAGCGAGGGTGCGCCAGTGCGGCAGGGTAGAAAGTCCAACCGTTTCCGGCGTATAGAACGCGTGCGTTCCGCAGCGGGCGGCAACTGTTTCCGGCGTACCGGAAACACCGAGAAACAGCGTGAGCACGGAGTCCATGCCGCGACTTTCGGCAGAGAGGCGTTTCTGCGCTTTCGCCTTGGGAGGAAGCGGCTCGTTCAGCCCTTCGTAGAGCGAGCGCTGGTTGGCAGCCCAAATGAGCGTCTCGTATTCCACGCGGGTTCCGTCCGAGAGTTCGGCCTGTTTCAACTCGGCAAAGACGCGCGTGACGGCCGTATTGAGCCGGACGGTTCCGCCAAGCTCAAGAAAACGCTCCGTGAGCTTTTCGGCGAGCTGACCCGTACCGCCAAGCGGGTAACGGTAGTCGAGGTATAAGCCGAAATAGCTCAGCGCGAAAAACGTAGGCGTTTCGGCAAAGAAGTGCTGGCAGATCATGTCGATCAGCGGCTCGCTGGAGGTAAACTTCCGCAGGTATGATTTGACCGGCTCGCTGAGGCGGGCGGCTTTTTTAATATTGACGGAATACTTGGCTAACCACGGCAAAAGCGTCTTGGTCAAGTATTCCATATCCTTATAGTTATCCAGAAAGAGCGGGTTTTCAATGCCGTACAGCACGTCCATATACTCCATGACGCGCTCGATTTCCATTAAAATCCGCCCGATTTCGGCCGCCTGATCGGGAAACAGCGTTAGGAGCAGATTTCCATATTCGCGCAGGCTTTCGCGCCCGGAGAGCTTTGTCCAGCGGTCATTTATACCGATGGAGACTGGGTTTTGCACCATCGGCAGGTCGATTTCCAGCGAGCGGAGCATAGGGAAGATGATGCCGGAGTCTTCAAACGCGCGGACGCCCGCGTCGAACGCAAACCCGCGATAGCGGAACGTGTTGACCAGTCCCCCCGTTTTATCGCCTTTTTCGCAGAGCAAAGTGGACAGCCCCGCGCGCGCGCAGTAGGTCGCCGCGGTCAGTCCCGCGGCTCCGCCGCCAGCCACGAGTACGTCATATCGTTCGTTCATGATGTTTCCTCCATCAGCCATAGGATAATGTTGCGGATGGCGACCGAATCCCCGCCCTCCGCACTGAGAATGCAGTCCTGTTCAAACTGGTTGAGCGCGCGCTCATCTGCCGGGTGTTCGAGAAACCGCTTCTTTGCGCCAGCGAAATTACCGACCGCGACGCGGCGCATGACGCCGGGAATATCGGTTCCGCTGCCGGCACAGCAGGTCGGGTGTTCGCAGAAGCGGCAGCGCATTGCCTGCCGCAGTATCGTCTTCTGCGGTTCCGGCGCGGTTTCGTAGAGCCGTTCGCTCGTAAACGGACGCTCTACGACGCGCACAAAGTTCTTTTGATCTTTTTGATAGACAAACGGTTCGAGTCCGCGCTTTTTGAGCACCGCGTTTGCCGCCGAAAGGCCGGACGTGGTCACCGTTGGCGTGCCCGTGCCCATGACGGTGGACTCTCCGCAGCAGAACAGGTTGTCCCAATCCGTGCGCGTATGCTGGCGGCGGAACATATGCTGGCCGAGCATCTGCTTGGGCCCAGCGACCGCGCCGCCGTTTTTGAGCGTGTACCGCTCGATAGTATGGGGCGTTGCGACCTCGGCATATAGAACCGCCTCGCTAAAGCCGGGAAAGCGCCGCTCCAGAACGCCGAACAGGCGTTCCCGCTCCAACTCCTTTTTATGCTGGTAATCGGCGGAGTCGGAAGCGTCCCATTTTTGGAACGTAGGCCCTATGGCAAGGACGGTATGCGTGTTTTCCGGGCAGAGCGAGCGGTCGTCGATGCTCAGAATATACGCGGTGACCTCGCTTTCGTCGATCTGCTCCGGGTTTCCCACAAGCATCTCAACGGGCGCGGTATCCGGCGGGATGACGGACGCATCCACCGCGGCATAGAGCACGACGCTGGGGTACGTCGGCTCCTGCTTGCTTGCCCAGTCGCGGCGTTTCTTGGTGGTTACGGAAGGGTCGAGCAGCGTTCCGTAAAGGTTCCAGACCGTGCCGGAATAGACCAGCTCATCGGCAACGAGCCTCGTTCCGTTGCGGAGCAGCACGCCGCAGGGCTTGCCGTTTTCAAACAGTATCGAGACGACTTCGCTGTTATAACGCATGTCCCCGCCGTGTTCCTCAATCGCTTTTTCGAGCACGCCCGGAAGGAACAGCGTAGAGCCCGCCGGATAGTAACTGCCGCCGACGTGGTTATCCACAAACATCACCGCCGCGAGCACGGCGGGCGCTTCCTCGACGGTTGCGTAGCAGTAGGTCGAAGTCAGCTTGTCGAAGAAATTGAAGATTTCCGGGTCGGTGAAATACTGGCGCAGGAGCGATTTTGCGCTGCGGTTGAGGTAGCTTAAAAATTTGAGGTAGGAACCGGGGTGCTTCTTGATGCTCTCCAGCCCGGATTTCGGGTCGGTTTCGTCCGCCGTGTTGTAGCTCGGCGTATCGACCATCACGTGCTGGTAGAGCGTTTTCATGTCGCGGTAGAACCGGTGTATCTGCTCCCGCTGCGTAGGGAACACGCAGGCTAGCTCCTCGGTGAACTGATCGACGTCCGAAAAGAAACGGACGCGCCTGCCCTGATAGTTGACAACATAGAGCAGCTCGTGCTTGATTACGTCAAACGGCTGCTCCAGGCAGTTGAGCACGAAGCGGTGCGCGTTGAACCCGTTTTCGCCGAAGCCGTAGAGCATGGCGGAACCCTGATCAAAGGTGAAATCTCCGCGGCGGAAGACGCCGCAGGAGCCGCCGGGTTGATCGCTCTGTTCTGCAACGCAGACGGAAAGCCCGCGTTTGGCCAGAAGGCTCGCGGCGGTCAGCCCGGAAAGACCGCCTCCGATGACGAGCGCGTCGTAGTGCTTGGTTTGTTGCTCCATAGAACCCCCGTAGTCGATACGATAGATCACTGAATCAGGTTTCGGCGCTCAGGCTTTCTGTACGCGTTTCCTGCGCAGCAGGGCAAGGGCGATTCCCAGCAGGAACAGCGCCATGCAGGCGGCGGCGACAAACGCAATCTCCGGATAAGCGCCGTTGTGCCCGGCGGGGGAAAGATGGTTTGCCAGTATTCCGCCGTACGCCCAAACGAGCACCAGCGCGTAGGCCGGGTCGCGGAAGCGGAGCGTTGTAAGAACGCCTATGACCGCGCCGACGAGCAATATGGCGATTGTCCAGACCGGCTCCGAAACGCCGAATCCGTTCCAGCCGAGGCCGACGAGAAGCGCCGTGATGTTGGCAATCAGCGCAACGGTCACCCAGCCGAAGTACAGGCTGAAGGGCAGCTCGACAAAGAGCTTTTCGCGCGGGGAGAGCGTTTCGGCGGCGATGATGTGCCGTATATCAATCAGGCAGATCAAAAGAAACGCCGTCATCAGCGCGGAGAGCGCGAGCGCGCCGTAATGGAACGCGAAAATCCAGCCCGTGTTGACCAGCGACGAAACGGAAAAGACGATCGCGGTTTTCTTTAGCAGCGGCTCGTTGATCGGGTTTTTCCCACGGAACAAGCCCAGCAGATACAGCACATACAGCATCAGCGCAAGGTAGATTGTGCCCCAGATGGAGAACGTAAAGCCCGCCGGAACGAAGAGGTTCGGGTACAGCGCGGAGACCTCCTGCGGGGTTACGCCGTTGAGGGGCAGCAGGGCGGAAAGCGCGTTGACGGTGAGCATCAATAGAAACGTCAGCACGGTAACGAGCTTGAGCAGCCAGCCGAGAGAGTGTTGTTTTGGATGTTCCGGTTGATTCTGGTGTTTCATAGGCGCCTCCTCATCTATTTATAGTGTGAAGTAATAGGAACCGAGTAAATAGGAAATGCGGTATTTTTCCGCCAGCGTGCGGAGCGTGCTTTTTACCTGCGCAAGCGAACATGCGCCATCGAGATAACAAGAGAGTTTCTTCCTATAACGCGCCTGCTCTGCTGCCGTGGCAAGATTGCTGAAATACCCCCAAACGTGCTCCAGCGCGTTTTCTGCGCGCCCCTTGTCTTCACAGAGCGAAAGAGCATCTTCCACCAAACGGTAAAACGCCAGCGCGGAGTCCGCGCGTTTGTTCTTGAACAGCTCCCGAATCTCCTGATACGCCGAAGGCGACTTCTCCAGTACGCTGTATTTATACCTTGCCCATTCCGCTTCCAGAGCGGAAAAGGAGCATGGGGACGAACAGAGGATGCACTTGAGCGCGGAAAGGTTTTTATCCTTCACTTCCAACATGATAGCAAGTTCGTACGCGGGCAGACTGTGATAAAAGTCCAGAAACGGGTCGATGGCGATAAAGTCCGAATGCGCGCCGCGCGGCTTTACAGGGTGCGGCTGCGAGTAATGGATTTTCTGTGCGCCGTCCGCCGTTTTCCAGGTTTGCGCACAGAGGCCGATCCAATGTGCGTCCGGCAGCGAAGGACCGGCGGGGTGTAATGCGTTGTGCAGGTTGTCGTAGACGGCGGGCGTGCCGAGCTCTTGGCAGAGGGCGAGCACTTCGGAGACGGTGTAGACGGAGCCGTCGTTTTCCAGCACGAGGCGGCGGCGGATATCCCCGTCGAGACGGC
>JBDKTD010000151.1:0-11394 GCA_039680365.1 Clostridiaceae bacterium | reverse complement strand
GCGCCATCGGAAAGCTCGGTTAGAATATTCGCATTCCAAAACGTGGCATACCCGTTTTTATAGCCCTTCTCCTCCAATACGGCAGTGATCTGCTGATATGCGTTGTTCGTGCGAGACCCTTCTCGATTCGACCAGTTCTCAAACTCAAAATAACCTGTAATCCCTGCGATAAGAAAGCAAAGGCTCAGGCCAATGCAAAGCGCGCGCCGGATAGCGGGCAATGGACGACCTTCGCGGAGGATCGCCGCTGTTGCGGGTATCCAGAGAACCGCCACCGGAACCGTATGCCAAACAGCCTGTCCAAAGTCGATTACGCAGCAGAATGCCGTGTAGCACGCCCACGAAGCGAAACACAGCCAGACAAAGCGCAGTGTGGAAGAGGATTTTTCGCCTTTACGGAGTAGATACCATACAACCAGAATGCCTGCGACAGCCCAGATTGCCATGGAAAGATAAAACGTCAGCTTTCCGTAGCCAATCAGAAATATCTGGTTAAAGAACGTTCTCCGAATACTGCCCAGCGTCAGGCTCGGTATGATCGCGCCATACTGCTCGAACGGATACGCGTGAATCAGAATCTTTTGGTTGATCAGATAGCCAGCCAATGCGCATACGCAGACGAAGAAAGATTGAATCAAATAGAGCGGAAAACTGAATGAATCAATCTCCTGACTTTGTTTCGAAGGGGCTTGTCTGAAAGATCGAAAGATACGCGAAATGAACTCGGCGCCGACCACGATGGCAAGCGGAACAAACAAAACCAGCAGCATTCGCGCGCCTTCCAGCCCAAGCGCAAGGGACAGCGCGCCAGCAGCTAGCGAGGATAAAACAACGCTTGCACTCACCTTCTGGCCAAGTTTGCGAGAAGGCTGTATGAGCAGTCCGAGAATGATGAACATGCTGCTTACACGCGGAATATAATACGTGCCATAAAGGAGTACATAGAAGTAAGGAGCACTGATCGGCAGAAGCATAATTGCCGCCGTCAACGGAAAGTAACGCGTGATGCGAAGCCGCTTGCAAAGGAAGTAGTAACTCGCGAGCAACACGAGATAGAGCGTGACGTTGCCAATGATCCGCACCGTTTGCCAGTCGTCAAACAAATGGAAGAACAGGCTGTAAACGAGCTGTGTGTTGAGGAAACGGATTTCGGTGGAATAGAACCAGTTGGAAGAGAGGATTCCGCCGCTCTGCTTTAATTGCTTTGCGAGGATTAACTCACTCGACAAGTCCGCGTCAAGTAAATTTTTGATATGAAGGCTCATATAAACCACGAGACCTGCGAATACGGCAAGCAGAGCGATCCATGTACAAATTAAAAACCAGTCGCGTGGTTTTTTTAAAGCAAATTTGGGCATGCTGTTTCTCCCGTTTTTATTGAGTCTAGCGATAGGAAGTCCTGCATTACAAGGTATTCGGGGTCGTCGCAGCGCCAGTCGCTGTCCGTCTGGCGCCTGCCTATGTTCTTTTCTTTTTCGAGCGCACAGAGAGGGCGAACATCAACACGTATGCTACGAACGCTGCGACGGAAACTCCCGCGTAAACACCAAGATACGGCACGTGATACGTAAGCGTTACCTGATTTTCGCCCGCGCCGAGCAGTACGCCCATAAATCCACCGTCGATCAGTTCCAGTTTGGCGGGCTTGCCGTTTACCGCTGCGCTCCAGCCGCGCTCGGGAAGGAACGTAAAGCAGAGCACTTTCGGCGCGGAAGTTGTAATGTTTCCCTCAATGCGCTTGTTGTCCAGACGCGTAAAGGCAAACTCTTCTTCTTTTAAATCGCTTACACTCTTCGTGTAAGACGCAAAGTACGCTTCGCTGACTTCGGACACGCTGGCGAACTCCACGCTGTCCTTGAACCATTCCACGTCGATGCGCAGGTACTTCGCCCCTCGGATCGGAAGCTCCAGCAGAATTTGGTTCTGTCCCGGCGGCATGGAATACCACATGGAGTTTTCCAGCGTAAACACGCCGTCCTCGCCCGCCCAGCAGACGCGATAGGTTTCGCCTTCGTTGGAGTTGAAGTTGGAATTCAAATCGATTCTGACCACTGCGTAGTCCGAGTCGATCGCGCGCTCCAGCGTCGCGGTCTGGCGAACGATTTCCGTTTCGTCGTCCAGCGTCAACGCTTCCGTTTTCTGCGTGAGCGGAATGGCGGTTTCGTTCAGGATTGCATCAAGGTGGCGCTCCGGTTGGGACGCAACCGTCAGACCCGCGGAAAGCAGGGGCGAACCGTCCGCTACCATGGCGTTGGCCAGCAGGGACTCTCTGCGCTCAATCTGGCTCATCGCCGCAAGGTCGGATTCACTGATCACACTGTCGAACGCCAGCGCGAGCGGCAGCGCGTTTTCGTTTTTGAGCACCCAATAGCCGTCCTGTTCCGAAAGCGTATAGCCGTAGGGAACGACCGGCGCGGAGGGCATCGTCCTTTGATCGAACACGCGGTACCGCACGCCGAGCAGCGTCTGAATCGGCAGCATGCTCGTAAAGTCGTCGTTGGCATAAATACGATAGCCATACTCATTCAACAGGTTTCCGCCAACCAGCGCGGCAAAGCGGTTGTACTCGTTGGAAACGCCGGAGCCGCCGTCGTAGGTGGTGGCGGAGAGGTAGTTGTTCGCCTGCCCGTCGCAGTGCAGTTCATTATAGGAAGAGTCGAAGTTGCTGATGCGGAAATAGTCGTTTTCGCCCTGCTTGAACGATTCCGCCAGTTCTTCGATGCCGGAGGCGAGGTAGCTGGATTTGTACTCGTCCATCGTCAGGGTCTTGCGGTGATCGACGGACGTAAAGGAGTTGACCACCAGATCCACCGCGATAACAGCGATCATAAGCACCGCAAACAGCGCGGTTTTGCGCTTGTTGTACAGCAGAACAACAAGCATGCTGACCGCGACAATCGCAATGGAAATCCAGGCCGCGGTAGTGTCGATGGGGCGGATATCCGTGAGCGTCAGCCCGAGCAGAGCCGCCAGCACGCCGCCGCCCGTAAGCAGAAACAATGGTTTATTGAACACGCCTTCGCGGAAGAACCGGTCCCAGACGATCGCGCCGAAGTAGAGCATGATAATCGTAATCCAGAACGACGAGAGTTTGAAGCGGTCGTACGCAAAGCCGTTCATCAACAGCCGCAGCGGAGCGATGAAGATATACGCGCCGATGGCGCAGAGCGCGAGAAAATACCAGACGCGCTTTTTATTGGTGGTTTTAACGAATATCTGCGGGAAGATCAAAACGTTCATAACTCCAATGACGAACGCCGGCCCGCAGACATAGGTGTTGCGTCCGGAATAGGTGGTGGAGTTGCCCATGATTTCGTTTGAGAAGCTGCGCAAAAAGCTCGTGAGAATGGCGTTGAAGTTGACGAGTCCGCCCGCTTTGCTCAACCCCGCGCTGCTGACGGTTTCCAGGCGGTTGGATACCACGAGGTCAAGATATCCCGGCAACACCAGCACGGCTACGAGCCCGTAGCCAAGCAGCTGCAGCCCCATAACGCGGAGCGTCCGTTTTACGACGAAACCGATTTTTGCGCCTTCGCCGTCCACATAGCAGCGGAAGACCGTGTACACCGCAAACAGCAAGAAATACAGAATTGCGCGGATGGCGTCGAAGGACTGCACCAACAGCGCGCTCGCAATCGGGAAGAGCCACTTGTTATCCTTCTTGTAGAGCAGTTCCAGCGCAAAGAGCGCGAGCGCCACGAACGCGTATTCGTTGGAATACGAAAAGAACGCAAGCCGCGTAAGCATTGCGCCGTTAAAAGCGTAGCCAAGGCCAACCAGCACGCAGGCGCGGAAGTCAAACCCGCGTTCACGCGCAAAGCGGTAGAAAAACCAGCCCGCGAACACTGTCTTGAGCGCCTGGAACAGCCCCATCATATACGGCACGGCGTGCTCGCCAAAGAGCGTGAGCGCCGTATCCGAAAGGTTCAGCCCGCTTTCGAACTGGCCGAGGCCTAAAAGGATGTTGTAGCGCGCCAAATTGAAGTCGGTAAACAGCGTCCGCGCGCGGTTCATGAGAATCGGGATGGTCTGGTAATACGAATCGTCCCCGACGTCCACAAACACATACGCCTGAATGCCGAAGAGGAACTTCCAGTACACCGCGATGGTCATCAGCACGAGCAGCAGCAAAAAAACGCCGTCCTGACGTTTCGGGTTTTCCTCTAAACTGCGTAAACGGATGGTTGATTTGGCCAATGTTCCGCTTCCTCTTCTATAATGAATTTTCAAATTCACAATTTTACCATGGCGACAGTACGCCTAAGATACTGCGTCATTATACCCAACCGCCGCTCGTTCTGTCAATGTAAGCCGGATTTGCCGGGACGCTGCGAACCGCCGTTCAGTATATCTCCGTGCTGCCGCTGATGGTTGCGCTGACGCTCTCCGCGATCAGCTTTTTCGCTGATAAAACGTCCTTTTTCTCGATAAATCCGAGCAGTTCGACATTGCGTTTATATAAACCCTGCGTGCCGTAGCGCGAGATATATCGCCGCCAGAGCTCTTTGATGGGCGCGCGAAACGAGCAGAAGATCAGCGGCAGCAGCGTGTTGCCGGAAAAGCCGCTGAGCATATGGTCGAAGGTATAGATGCGCGTTGCGGCCTCCTCGGGCGAAGAGGCGTTTACAAACGCCTCGCTCTGCTCGTTCAGGCGGTTCAGCTGCTCCGGCGTAATCAGCGGAATTGCGCTTTCCAGCGCAAACGCCATCAGCACCCCGCGCAGTTCGAGGATGGAGCGGATTTCGTCTCTTGGGAGTTGCCCGCCGTTGTAGGACATAATGGAGACCAGAATCTCCAGCGTGCCGTTGCGGTGAAAGTCCGCAACCACCGTGCCCTGGCGCGGCGAAATTTCTAAAAAGCCTTTGCGCGCCATCTCGGCGATTCCGTCGTTGACCACCGAGCGGCTGATCTGCATCCGTTCGGCCAGTTCGCGTTCCGGCGGGAGCTTTTGGCCGATGGCAAGCTCGCCGGAGAGGATCATGGCTTCCAGTTCCTGCACGAACAGCTGCTTGAGCGTCGGCGCCGTCAATTTTTTAAACATCTTTTTCGCCTCACTGCCTGTTGATTTCCGTGGTACTTGGTTGCGCCAGAAATGATACTGGCATTTTATCACTTCAAGAATATATTTTCCACAATAAAATCGCGCTGTCACGGGCAAATCTTGACCGCGCGCGTATTCAGTGCTATGCTATCGATATGTGGTTCAACCAGAAACACCCCCGTCGCCCCGCCTGCCTTTTTCGAGGCCGCCATTCGACGGCTACGCAGGCAAACACCGGTTCAAAATTGTTTCTTTTGATATAATACCACAGAGAACAGCAAAAATAGGATCCGGAGGCAGACATGTTTAAAGTTTACGAAATCAAGCAGCGTGTGTTTGAAAGCAACGAGCGCGAAGCGGAACAGCTCCGCAGCGAGCTGAAAAAGCGGAAAACCTTTCTGCTCAACCTGATGAGCTCCCCCGGCGCGGGCAAGACGACCACGCTCAAGCGCACCATCGAAGCGCTCAAAAGCGAGCTTGCCATCGGCGTGATGGAGGCGGATATCGATTCGGACGTGGACGCCCGCGCCATTGCGGAAACCGGCGTGCGCGCCATTCAGTTGCACACCGGCGGCATGTGCCATCTGGACGCGGATATGACCCGGCAGGGGCTGGACGAGTTCGGCGTGGACGGGCTGGATTTGGTGTTTCTCGAAAACGTGGGCAACCTCGTTTGCCCAGCGGAGTTCGACACGGGTTCCGTCAAAAACGCAATGATCCTCTCCGTGCCGGAAGGCGACGATAAGCCGCTGAAGTACCCGCTGATGTTCTCCATCTGCCACGTCCTGCTCGTCAACAAGATTGACGTGCTGCCGTATTTCGATTTTGATATGGCGGCCTTGACCGAGCGCGCAAAGAAGCTGAACCCGGACATCGAGATTATCCCCATCTGCGCGCGCACCGGCGAGGGAATCGACGTTTGGGCGGACTGGCTGCGCAGGCAGGTTGCCGACTGGAAGAAATAATTCTTTTGTGCTCCGCACAGGCCTAAGGGGCAACGCCCCTTAGGAAACCCCTTACACGAGGGCGCCGCCCACGATCCCCTGCCAAAGGGGCGATTACCCCTTTGGAATCCCCATGTTTAGCACAATAGTTTAAATAAGGAGAAACGACGCATGGAAAACCTCACCAAGATGACTTTCCCGGAGGGATATGTCTGCCAGTATCGCGAAAACATCATGGCGCTTGCCAACATGATCGGACGCAAGAAGCCCGGCGTAAAACCCGGCGAGAAGGGTTCTCTCAAGTGGGACGACCCGGAATACGTCATTCTGGAGGCGGGCGTGGACGACGACCTGTGCCTTGTCGGCCTTGCGCTCGGCTCCTACGAAAAGAAGTCCGCCGCCGAAGTTGCCGCCATCGTCGGCAAGCCCGAAGCCTTCTGCCATGAGCAGCTCATGCGTCTCGCCGTCTACGGCGCGTGCTTTGTCAACTGCATCAACGGCGTGGACATGTTCTGGACGGAGACCTGGATTCCCGGCACGATGGAGATGATCGTCAACAACCTTGACGTCGTCAAACAATACCCCATCGTGGGCTACGCTATGGAAGCCTACGGGCGCGTCCGCGGGCCCATGAGCTCCGGCTCGTTCCCCGTCGGCGTGGGTCTCATGCGCGTTATCCCCATCCAGAGCGCCATCGACGGCGAGAGCCGCAAGGCGAGCTATGAGGAGATTTCTACTTATCTGGAAGAGAACACGATCTTTACCGTTTCCCCCTGCTCCTGCCGCACCGACCGCGAAGTCATGGGCGAGGGCTGCGGCCACCTCAAAGAGGATATGTGCATCCAGATGGGTCACGCCGCGGAGTACTATATCCGCACCGGGCGCGGCCGGCAGATCACCCGCGAGGAAGCGTACGAAATCCTGCGCCGCGCGGAAGAAAACGGCCTCATGCACGAAATACCGAATACCGACGGCCCGGGCAAGACGCACGCCATCTGCAACTGCTGCGGCTGCGGGTGTCTTTCGCTGCGCACGGCGGCCATGTTCAAAAACGTGGACATGGTGCGCTCGAACTACGTTTCCGAAGTGGATGCTTCCAAGTGCGTCGCCTGCGGGCAGTGCGTGGAAAACTGCCCCGTCAACGCCCTCAAGCTCGGCCAGAAGCTCTGCTCGAAAAAGCCGGTCGTGACGGATATTACTACCGTCGTTACCCCGCGGGACGAGGAGTGGACGCCGGATAAATGGAACCCCGAGTACCGCGAAAACCGCGAGGACGTGGTGGAAAGCGGCACTTCTCCCTGCAAGACCAACTGCCCGGCGCACATCGGCATTCAGGGATATATCAAACTCGCCTCCCAGGGCAAGTATCTGGAAGCGCTGGAGCTCATCAAGCGGGAAAACCCCTTCCCCGCCGTCTGCGGACGCGTCTGCAACCGCCGCTGCGAGCAGGCCTGTACGCGCGGCGAACTGGACGACCCCATCGCCATCGACGAAATCAAAAAGTTTATCGCTTCGCAGGAACTCACCAGCGCGGGCAGATATGTGCCAACCCAGCGGCACGATTACGCCGACCCCAAAATCGCCGTCGGGGGTTCCGGCCCGGCGGGTTTAAGCTGCGCGTATTACCTCGCGCTGGACGGCTACACGGTCACCGTGTTCGAAAAAGAGCGGAAACTCGGCGGCATGCTGACCCTCGGCATCCCCTCCTTCCGGCTGGAAAAGGACGTTCTGGAAGCGGAAATCGACATCCTGCGCCAGATGGGCGTGCAGTTCCAAACCGGCGTGGAAGTCGGAAAAGACGTAACGCTTGACGCGCTCCGTAAGCAGGGCTACCGCGCGTTCTACGTTGCCATCGGCGCGCAGGGCGGCCGCAAGGTCGGCGTGGAGGGCGAGGACGCAAAAGGCGTTCTTTCCGGCATCGAGTTTTTGCGCAAGATCAATGCGGGCGAGAGCCTGAAGCTCTCCGGCAAAACAATCGTCATCGGCGGCGGCAACGTCGCGGTGGACGTCGCGCGCACGGCGGTTCGCTCCGGCGCGGAAACGGTCGCAATGTACTGCCTCGAATCGCGCGAGATCATGCCCGCCTCCGCCGAGGAAATTGAGGAAGCGGAAGGCGAAGGCATCTCCATCCACCCCTGCTACGGCCCCAAGCGGATTCTGACCGAAAACGGCAAAGTCACGGGCGTGGAGTTCAAAAAGTGCCTCAGCGTGTTCGACGCGGGCGGGCGCTTCTCCCCCAAGTATGACGAAGCGGACACCGTCACCGTGGAAGCGGACAGCGTACTGGTCACCATCGGACAAAGCATCCTCTGGGGCGACCTGCTCGCGGGCACCGGCGCGCAATTCAACCGCAACGGCACCCTGCAGGCGGACGGCTTTACCTACCAGTCCGGTCAGCCGGACGTTTTCACCGGCGGGGACTGCTGCACGGGGCCGAAGTTCGCCATCGACGCGATTGCCGCTGGCAAACAGGCCGCCATCTCCATCCACCGCTATGTCCACCCCGGGCAGTCGCTGACCATCGGCCGCGACCGCCGCGAGTACGTTGAACTCGATAAGAAGAGCGCGGTGATCGACGATTACGACCATACCCCGCGCCAGAAACCCGAAACGCTGGACAGCAAAGAACCCGCAACCCGCACCTTCCGCGACCTTAGGGGCACGTTTACGCCCGAACAGGTGCAAAAGGAAACCGCGCGCTGCCTCGGCTGCGGAGTTACGCTGGTCGATTCGTATATGTGCGTCGGCTGCGGCCAGTGCACAACGAAATGCAAGTTCGACGCAATCCACCTTGTCCGCCGCTACGACGGAACGGGCGTGGAGTTTACGGAGATGAAGCCGGTCGTCATCAAGCAGGTGCTCAAGCGCAAGGGCAAGATCGCCATCAAAAAGATCAAGCGCGCGCTTGGCGCGAAATAACGAAGATGCACGAACTGGGCATCGTATTCGAAATTCAAAAACGCGTCTCCGCCGTTGCCGAAGAGAACGGTCTGGAGTTGCGCGATATCGCAAGCGTGGTGGTGGAAGTCGGCGAGGCTTCCACCATCGTTCCCCGCTACCTCAAGGAGTGCTGGCCCGCCGCCACCGACGGCACGGAAATGGAGAGCGCGACCCTCGAAGTCGAGCTCATCGTTGCCGAAGTCGAATGCAAAAAATGCGGCACCGTCTACGAGTACCTCAAAAACAACCGCGTCTGCCCCAACTGCGGCGCATGGGAATGCGTCATGGTCACGGGTCAGGAGTTTAACATTAAAGAGATCGTGGTGTATGAGGAGGAGTGATCAGTAACTTTTAGTTTGAGTAAATATTGACCTGATAAGAAACAGGTTAATGTAAAAAGAAGGCCAGAAATGGCCTTCTTTTTAAATATCTATTTTTATGCCAAATTTCTTTCGTCTTCATTGAAAGTATCATTGTCACTATCGAAAAACGCTCTTCTTGTGTTGCTCTCAGTACGAACAGTCTCCCGTCCTGCTTTTTTTGCATCGAATGGTTTTGCAGGATAAAAGTAACTGCCGCACTTTCTGCAAATGAAAGCTCCAAAGTATGGATCATAATGCATTTCATGATTGCATTTATTGCAAACTTCCATTAGTCAACAACCTCCATAAATCTGAAATAACCATTATATGTTACACCTTCAAACGGTTCTTGAACAACCCCTTTTTCTGCTAATATTCGTTTTGCCTCTTCCATTGGATAAGGCTCAAAATATACAACTTTTTTTATTCCAACCTGAGCAATTTTCAAAGCACACATGTTGCACGGATAGGTTGACGAGAATAATGTCGCACCTTCAAGCGCTTTTGACGAGCCCAACCTTGCCACACCTAATATCGCATTTTCTTCGGCGTGTAATGCTCTGCAATAATCCAAAATTTTGAATTTCTCTTTGAACAGGTTGTATACAGCTTTCTTTTCTTCCGCGTCAGAAATTATACCTGTAATACCTTCGCGAAACTCATTTTTCAATCTTGCTCGATAACAACCCCCATATTGACTTTGGCAAGGAAGCTGTGTTTCTGGAACATTGTTAAACCCCGAACTAAAAATAGTACCCTGTGCATCTATTATAACTGCTCCCACTTTCCTTTGCGAGCAGGTAGATCTCATACTTACAGCATAGGCAGCCGCCATATATGTTTCAGTTGGATTTGGCTCGTATTTCTCTGACCCCTCGATAATATCAATGTAGCGGTTAATCTTAAAAACTAGTTGATTATATGCTTCATTTCCGCTTATCACTTCTCTGTTGTTGATAATAATAATATCTGCTCGACGAAAAGTACTGGTTACTTTCTGTCCATAAGCAAAGTTCTCATTACTATCACGATCATCTTCCCTCTCAAAGATACGTCTGTCTCTTTCAAATTCTCCAAGCACCCTTGAAAACCTAATGCTTGGATCGGCAAAAACACCAAATAAGCAAAATTGTGGTATGTTTCTCCTCAAATACTCTGCTTCTGCTGGGTTGCGAATACTATCAACTACGTAATTTTTTGCTGTATCTTCCTTCATTTTCTCGAATGCAAGCACAGCTAAATATTCACAACCTTTATCTTTTCTTATTTCATCACCAAAATCTTGCAATTGTGCTCTTGTCGGATCTCCACCTTCATTTCGCTCACGGTATAAAGCCCTGAGAAAATCAGACAAAGATAATCTTGTATAGCCTCTAGTGGATACAATCAAATTTGATATAAAAGTGCAACCACTTCCAAAAGGGCCTACAAAGCCAACAACATACATATTTGATCTCCGAAATAAAAGAAATGTACTTTACATATTATATATCACTATTTTGACGAGTAATCAATAGCCGGAATATAGATATTTTATAAATATTTGGTTGTAAAATAGAAATTATAGTGTATTTCAATCAACCTTGATAATTGCGTTATGGTCACTGGTAAGTAGCGGGAGTTTTTTCTTACCGTTTCTGAGTAAACAGGGGAAATCAATAAAGTTTATCAAAATAACATAACTTCAACACTTTTTCAACACAAATGAGATTTATGATGAATTTGCAATAAAAAAAGTGTTTCCGTTACGGAAGCACGAGAAATAGGAGAAAGCTATGATGATGCGTCATTTTATGTTCTGGCGGTTCCTCGATGGAAGGCTCGGCCTGGCTCTGCTGGGCTTATTGATCGTTGTTGGAATCGTGCTGCTGATCGTGTTTCTGACCAGCCGCAAATACCCCCGCGGAAGCGTGAAGGGTGCGCCCGTCGCGCAGCCCGCTAACGCCGCTTCCGCCGCAACTGCCTCCGCCGCTTCGGCAGGCGACCCGCATGCAAAGGTTCTGGACGTCCTGCGCGTTGCCAGCGAGGAAAAGCAGGTGAGCGCCGCGGATTATGAAGAGCGCCGCATGGTGCTGGACGGCGGAAAGTACGATAACTACCGCCGCAC
>JBDKTD010000301.1:0-10809 GCA_039680365.1 Clostridiaceae bacterium | reverse complement strand
AGCTTCCGTAATTTCCGCATCCGTATTCTCTGCACAACGAACGTTTAAGGGAGCTGTTCGCTCTCGCTCTCAGCTCCCTTTGTTTCTCTTAGTCTACTGCTCTACCCCAACTATTGACGGAGAGCCTTTTTTCTTACTGATTTACCAGTCAAGCAGACCCGCTCAGCCTGCTGACCAAAGAGTCTTACTCTTGCGGCTGTTCTGCCTGCGGAATTTTATAGAAAAGGAACGGAACAATCGAAATCAGGCAGCTGACGGCGGGGATGAGCGTGATGGAGAGGAACACCTTGTTCTGCATTGCCGGCGTAACGGTGACGCCGCTTTCATACCCCGCGCCCGCGAGCATGAGCCCGAACACCAGCACCGCCAACGAGCCCATGAGCTTGCTGACAAACGTCAGGCTGGAAAACGAAAGCCCGTCGTTGCGCACGCCGGTCAGCTTTTCGGCGCTGTCCACCGCGTCCGCAATCATAGTGGTCTGCACCACCGAGAAGATGCCGAGTGTGATGCCCGTGAGCAGAATCATCGCCATCATGCCGTAAAGGCTGGCAAACCCCACAAAGTACATCGCCGCGTACACCACAGCGGCGGCAAGGGTGCTGTAGATCATCAGGGGCTTTGCGGGAATCTTTTTCAGCAGCATTGGAGCAAGGAACGACGCCGCCACCATGCCGAGGATGATCGCGGCTCCAATCAGCGTGAAGTACCCTTCGTCATGGTAAGCGATAATGGCGAACACCGCGCCGCCCGCCTGCACGATATACCGCCCGAAGCCGAGCGTGGAACCGAGCAGAACGAGATAGAGCGGCTTATTGTGAATCAACGTGGAGAGCAGCGTTTTGAGGCTCACCGAATCGGCGGGCGGCTGATGGCGCTCGCGCGTGTTGAAAAAAGCCAGCGTGAACATCGCCATGCCGACGATGGCGATTAAAATCGCGGCCGCGCTCCAGCCCGTACCGGTCGCCTCGCCGCCGGAGAAGCTCAAAAACTTCGCAAGCCACGGCGCGCCGAGGGTCACGATACCGAGCGCAATGGAGCCGAACGCGCGGACGTAGGAGATTACCTTTGTCCGTTCGGGATCGACGAACGCAGCCCCGATCAATCCCCAGTACGGCACGTCGCAGGCGGTATAGGCCAAATCCCACAGTACGAGGTTCACCGCAAAAAAGATCAGTTTGCCCGTTTCCGAAAAGTTCGGGATGCAGAAGAGGATGGCCGAAAAGAACGCCACCGGCAGCGCGGAAAACAGGATGTACGGGCGCAGCTTTCCCCAGCGCGAGCGCGTTTTATCGACGAACACGCCCATGATCGGGTCGTTGATCGCGTCAAACACCTTTGCTCCCGCGAGGATGGCCGTCACGATGATCAGGCCTTCCTTGCTGATGCGCGCGTATTGCGTCAGGTACATCAGCATAAACGTGCTTACAAACGTCAGCACCATGTTCTGGCCAAAACCGGCAAAGACAATGCTCCTGCGCTGCAGTTTGGCCGAGGGCGTTCTGGATTCCATAGCTTCCTCCTGCGATTCTTATTCTGTTGCGTTGGCAGCGAAAAGGTTTTACGGTTCGAGCGCGCCGCCTTCAAGACGGATGGTGACGATTTGATACGGCGTAAAACGCAGATGCTTGAGATCCGCTTGTTCCGCCGGACGTTCCAGCAGGTCGCAGAACACGGCTCCGTCAAATCCGAGGCGCGTTGTCAGCTTCGTTTCCGTTTCACACCCCAGCGATTCGTAAAGGCGAAGCACAAGAGCTTCCCCGTCCTCGCTGCGCTTGAGCGTTTCCAGCACCACGCCGGAGTCGCTCACGCTTGCGACGCTTACGAACGGCCGATACCCGCCAATCAGCAGCGGATTGTTGAGCCGGTACGCTTCCTCTACGGCGCGGGCGTTATCCGCGCCCAGCGGGCAGAAGGCATAGCGAAAACGGTGCGTGCCGCGGTCGGCGGTTCTGTCCGGATACACCGGCGCGCGCAGCAGGTTCAGGCTCAAAAGCCCGTTCTTTACGCGCCAGCCATATTTGCTGTCGTTGACGAGCGCAAAACCCTTGCCCTCGCGGTGGACGGACGCCCATTTCTGCCCGCAGACTTCGAACTGCGCGGCTTCCACGGAGTTTCGCTCGGTGGTGGATCGCTCCATTGTGCCAAACTGGATGTCAAATTCGGCAGTATCGCCGTAGTCCGCGGGATAGAAGTCCGCGCGGAGCATCTTGAAGCGCTCGTGCCAGCTGCACTCTGTTTCAAACAGCACGCGCTCTCCGCCAAGTTCCAATATGACGCTCTGGGTGATCTGCGACTTGCCGAAACGGTAGGTTTGCTTTCGCACCACGCGCGGGCCGTCGATTCCGGTTTCCACTTCGACCGCGCGGAGCCTGCGGCTGTGCTTTTTGTAATATTTGGCGTCGATATCCCAGGCGTCGAAGGGGATGGTGAATTTGTCGCGGTAGAGCGTCAGGCGGTTGAGCGCGCCACCAGCGAGTTCGCGCCCGTCGGCGGTTTTACAGGAAGCGATCTCGCCGTATTCGTTGAACGCGAGCGTCAGTAACCCGTTGCTCATCGTGCATTCGGTATACGAAAGCGCCTCCGCCGACCCGGTAAACGGCGCCGTTTCCGCGGCGGCGTATGGCAAGACTTCGGCAAGACGCCAACCATCCTGCCAGCGGACGTATTCCGAGCGCGGGAACGAAGTGAGGTTGACCGCCGTGACCGCGTCCGCTTTAGCTGCCGCCTGCCCGATCAGCGCGTTCAGGCGCTGTTCCATTTTGGCATACCCCGCGCAGGATTCCGTATACACTCTGTGGATGCTCGAACCGGGTAAAATATCGTGGAACTGGTAGAGCAGAACTTCCTTCCAGATCTCCTCCAGCGCTTCAAACGGATAGTCCGTCTTTGGCAGCAGCGCGCAAAGCGCTTCCAGATTATGCAGCAGCCGCTCCATCAGGCGGTTATAGCGCTTGTTTTCGGACTGCGTGGTATAGGTGCCCTGATGCGTCTCCAAATAGAGTTCGCCGGTATAGGTATGCGGAATCGCTTTTTGTTTGAGGGAATCGAAAAACGCAATCGCGCTCGAAAGAACGATCTTTGGCAGGCCTTCCAGATCGCGTTCGCGGGCGAGCAGTTCCAAATGGCTCTCGCGCGGGCCGCCGCCGCCGTCGCCGCCGCCAAAGGCTATAAGCGCGGTTTTCAGCGCGCGTTCCGGGTACTGGCGGAGCGCTTTATATACACCCTTTGCGGCGGCTCCGCTGTTGTAGTCCCCTTCCGGCGGCATATGGACGAGCACTTCGCTTCCGTCCACGCCGCGCCAGACAAACGAACGGTGCGGAAAGACGTTCACCTTGTTCCATGCGAGCTTGATGGTGGAAAAATACTCCATGCCGCAGCCGCGCAGAATCTGCGGCAGGTTGCCGTTAAAGCCGAACGCGTCCGGCAGCCAGCAGATGCGCATCTGTTTGCCGAACTCCCGCTCGGCAAAGCGCGTGCCGTAGACCGCCTGCCGTATCAGCGATTCCCCGCCGGAGAGGTTGCAGTCGCACTCCGTCCAAAACCCGCCCTGCAGTTCGATTCTGCCGTCGATAACCGCCTGCCGGATGCGCGCGTAGAGCAAAGGGTTACGCTCCTTCATCCACTGCAGCTGCTGCGGCTGGCTGGTGCCGTAAATATAGTCCGGGTAGCGGGCGATGTTACGCAGCGCCATGGCATAGGTGCGCGCGCTCTTTCGCATGGTTTCGCGGATGGGCCACATCCAGGCAAGGTCGAGGTGCCCGTGCCCAACAGCGTAAAAGGTCATCTCTTCGTGCGAACGCTTGGAGAGCGGCACGGAGAGCACCGATCGCGCCGCGTCCGCGCCGTCTTTGACAAACGCCCGGTAGGAACGCTCCAGCGCGCGGGAAAGCTCTTTCTTCTTCTCTTGATCGTCCGTTTCGGCAAGCAGGATAAACAGCGTGACGTAGTCGTAGTAATAGGCATAACAGCGCTCGTCCGTTTCGGCCAGAAACGCGCCGAAAAACCGCGCGTGTCCGATATCGTTGAGCACAATTCCGTTATAGCCGTAGTCCATGTAATAGGTAAACGCCTTCCCCGCAGTCAGCCCGTTCAGGCGGAGCGAGACGCATTTTCCGCTGGCGCGCGGGACGTCGTTCGGCGCCCAGACGTCGCTGAGGCCGTCGAGTATTTCGCCTTCCGGTGTATACAAAAGCCCTTCGCCGGTGTTATGCACCAAAAGCACGGGGTTGTTCAGACCCTCCGGCACGCGCCCGGAGATTCGAAACCACGCGCAGGAGAGCTTTCTGCCCCAGGAAACGCCGCGCGACGCTTCGGTAAACGAGTGCTGGTTCAGTTCGCCAAACGGGATGGGTTCCGCGCTGGGCAGAATTTCCGCGTTCAGGCGGCAGCAAACGCGGTAAACCCGCGCGCGGATGCTGTTTAAGTGCGCACCAAGAGCCGGGTAACGCAGTTCGTATTTGAGCATAATTCGCCTCGAATATTGATTCAGAATTGGAAGAAATGGAACGGAACTGCGGTTCATTTTCGTTCGGACTTGTGAACCGAGCCGTCTTAACTGGCACTCTACCACAAGGCAACGTGGCTGTCAACGCACAAGCGCGGACGATGCCGCCCAAACGACGACCGGGTCTTCAAGCCGGCGGAATTGCGCGAAAATAAGTTGAAATTAATCTGCTTTTCCTCCGTTTTTCCGGTTCCATTCCCCGCGCACAGGCATTAAAATACCATTTAGAGTGCTTTTTCGCCAAAGCCCGCGCGCCAAATAAGCAGTGGATTATTTATCATCACCTCCATGCCGTGTGTTTGTTAAGATCACAGTGTCGAAAGGCAAACAAACACAAAAACATTTGGAGGGTATGATCATGAACGCAACATATACGCTTGGCAACGGCAAAACCATGGACGGTATGGCTTACGCGGTGGCTTCCTACTTAAGAAATCAGGAAAACATGGAGACCGAACTCGTCCCAACGGAAAACGGCAGCACGTTTTTGCAGGCGCGCGTTCGCAACGGCAACCTCAAGCAGATCGTGGGCATGGATAAGGCCATCTTCGTCCGCTTCAACCCCGTTGGCGAACGCCAGGTGCAAATTGAAATTACAAAAGGCAAGTGGGTCGACAAGTCCATCGTCATGGCCATCTCCATGGTCGTTCTGTGGCCGCTGACCGTAACGTCCGGCATCGGTATGATTCAGCAGGGCAAGCTGCCCGGCAAGATTATCACTTGCATCGAAAGCTACCTGATGCACGCCTGAGCGCGACGGTTTCTCCCGGCAGAGCAGGAAAATATCGTCAAGATTCGACCGGATATAGCATACAGATACCAACTCCGCGTATTGCGCGAAATAAAAGGAGTTTTCCCAGCATGGAAAAGAACGATAAGAAGACCGACTACACCGAATACGCCATTGCCTGGATGCAGGCGCATGAAGAACCGCTCCCGCCGGACAAGCAGGTTGCGCTGGAGTCGATTCCTTCCTACCTCAATAAAAAGCTCGGCGAGCAAAACATGACCACCGCCCAGCTCTTTGAAGCCGCCGGTACCGAGCGCTCCACGGGCTATAAAATCATGAACGGCCAGCTGCTGCCGAGCCGCGACTCGCTGCTCCGCGTTGCCTTTGTGCTCAAGCTGGACGTCAACGAAACCCAGTACCTGCTCAAGGTAGGCCGCAGGGCAAAGCTCACCCCGAGAGATTCCCGGGACGCGGCGGTTCTGCACTGCATCATCAAGCGCATGTCGCTGATGGATGCAAACATCACCCTCGACGAAGCGGGCGAAGAGCCGCTGTAACGAGCGGCTCCAAACAACCCGCAGCCGTCCCGAACAATAGGAAAAGGACTGTTTCATGAACATCGACGAGCGCCATGTCTGCGCGCACTGCCTCAGCCCGGTTACGAAAGGCGCGCGCTGCGAACTCTGCGGCTTTCTGGAGAGCGAATACGCGCCCGAGCCGCACCACCTCCCGCCGGAGACCCTGCTGCAAAGGCGATACCTCGTCGCCAGCGTGCTGGGTGAAGGCGGTTTTGGCGTTACCTACGCCGCCTGGGACTTAACCTTCGACCGGGCGGTGGCGGTAAAGGAGTATTTTCCGCGCTTCACCGCAGAACGCGACTGCGGCAAGACCTACGCCGTCAGCCCGCTTTCCGGCGGCTCGAACAAAAACTGGTTCGCCGCCGGGCGCGACCGGTTCCTTCGCGAAGCGCGCATTCTGGCAACGCTTTCCGGCATCCGCGGCGTCGTACCCGCGCTGGACTGCTTTGAAGAGAATGGCTCGGCGTATATCGTAATGGACTTCATCCGCGGCGTCAGCCTCCGCAGGCTTGCCGACCAGTTCGGTGGAAAGCTGCCCGCTCCCGAGCTGCTGAACATGCTCCGGCCCGTGTTGGACGCGCTGATACTGGTGCACCGTTCGGGACTGCTGCACCGGGACATCAGCCCGGACAACATCCTCATCGACCGGGACGGCTCCGCCTGGCTCATCGATTTTGGCGCGGCGGAGGAAGCAAACCGCGGTCTCGACGACGTGAGCCGGACAATTTTGCTCCGAAAAGGCTATACGCCGCTGGAGCAGTACGATTCCCACGGCGAACAGGGCGCCTGGACGGACGTTTACGCGCTCTCGGCCACGATTTACGACCTGCTCTGCGGGCAGGCGCCGCCGGAAGCGGTGCTGCGCGCGGGGCGCGATTCGCTTCTTACGCCCAACAAGCTCGGCGCGCGCCTCTCTCACCGCCAGCAGCGTGCGCTGTTGCGCGGCCTCGCCATCCATGTTTCCCCGCGCATCTCCAGCATGGAACTGCTGCGCAGCAGGCTCTACAACCTGCCGCTGCCCGAGGAAGTTCGCTGGAAAAAACGGCTCATCCGCAACATCGCAGCCGTCGGCGCGGCTGCCGTGCTCGCTGGCGGCTTGTTCGTGCTCAACGCTACAACGGGTTTGCCGACATTTTCGGGCGTCTGCTTTACCGTTTCCAAAGACGGCATTTCCGCCGCGCGCTACATCGGCGGAAAGACGAGCTTTTCCATTCCCGGCCGTCTGCTGGGGCTGGACGTTTCCGAAATCGCCTCCCGCGCCTTTGCCGATACGGACAGCCTCGTTTCCGTGCGCCTGCCGGAGACGATTCGCACCATCGGAACCATGGCGTTTTCCGGCTGCGTCAAGCTCACGGCGGTCAACATTCCGCAAGGTACCAGCCTGAGTGACGACTACGCGTTTTTAGGCTGCAAAACGCTTTCCAACGTTACGGTTCCCTCCAGCGTAACGAACATTGCCGAGAACGCGTTTGAAGGCTGTTCGGACAACCTCACGCTCTATGGCGAAAGCGGAAGCTACGCAGAACAATATGCCCGAGAAAACGGCATCAAGTTCGCCGTTTCGTCCGAATTCCGCTATTACGTCATCAACGGCGGCGCGGTGATTACGGGCTATCGCGGCAGCGCGTCCGACGTGGTCGTTCCCGCCGAGCTGGGCGGGTGCCCCGTACGGCGCATCGACGACGCGGTCTTTCTGTTCAACTACGACCTGCGCTCCATCGACCTGCCGGATACGCTGCGCTCCATCGGCAGCGACGCGTTTGGCAACGCTTTCCACCTCCGGTCCATCCGCTTTCCGGAAGGGTGTTTGACCATCGAGGACAACGCCTTCTGGAGCTGATTAGCGCTCGAAAGCGTAGAACTGCCAAGCACGCTGCGCTCGATCGGCGAATGCGCATTCGAAATGTGCTGGTCGCTGACCTCCATCTCCATACCGGACGGGGTCACGGAGCTGAAAGACTATACATTTCTGGATTGTGGGCGACTGGCGCAGGTCACGCTTCCTGCTACGCTCATCTCCATCGGCGAGTCCACATTTGCCGACTGCTATAATATTACACATCTGCGTTTATCAAGCACAGTCCGTTCAATCGGTGACAGCGCTTTTGCAAACTGCACGGCCCTGCGGTCGCTGTATATTCCGGATGGAGTGCAGTCGATCGACCCTTCCGCCTTCGTTGGCATTTTGTATGGAGATGTCGATAATACCTGTCCCAACCTGACGATCATCGGCTATCCGAACACAGCGGCACAGGCGGCGGCAGCTTCCAGCAGTTTGCTCTTCGACGACGTTACGCGTTGGGAGCCTGAAAACAACTTCTATCTCAAACGCGAAAACGGAGGCGTCACCATCCTCAGCTATGGCGGGCGAGCGGAAAACGTCGTCATCCCGTCGGATATTGGCGGCCTGCCGGTATTGCGCGTCGGCGATCAGGCGTTCGACTCGAACGCGAGGATTCAGAGCGTCGCGCTGCCGCTGCGGTTGGAGCAGATCGACTCCAACGCGTTCTCCGACTGCTGCAACCTCAGGGAAATCAAACTCCCGGAGGGGCTTGAGATGATCGGCGATCACGCGTTTTACCACTGCGCAATGGAAAATATCGTCCTGCCGGACAGCTTAACTACCATAGGGCTGGAAGCATTTACGTACAATCCATATCTCAGGACGCTCTTCGTAGGCAGCGGCTTGCTCAGCTGGGGCGGTTACGACTTTGACGGTGCGATCGCTCTGGAGAGCCTGACGGTCGAGGCGACGGCTGCAATTCAATCCTGCGACTTTCCCTCGCTTCGTTCCTTGCGCCTCGGCAGCGGCGTCAAGCGCATTGAATCCGGCGCGTTTACGAAGTGCCCGCTGCTGACGTTTGTCTACATTCCCGCAAACGTCACCAGCATTGCGGACGACGCGTTTGTCATAACGGAGCAGCTCGTCATCCACGGCTCAGCCGGTTCCGCGGCGGAAGCATACGCGATCAAACACGGCATCCGTTTCGTTGCCGAGCCGTAAAAATTTCTGGGTAAAATCCACACACAAACGGTCTGTTTTGTGTATACTGGTTCGAAATGGGCGGCTTAAGCAATCTGAGAAGATCGCTTCAATCATGCCGCCATCAATCCTCCGGTTCGTTGCAATAGAAAACGGATTCATGTTCCGTATTAAGAAAGGTTCCTCATGGAGACAACAAACACGGATTTCATCTGCATGGGCTGCATGCGCGAAAAGAAGGATGACGGCAAGTGTCCGTTCTGCGGGTTCGACAGCAGCGAGTACGCCGCTTCCCCGCACCATTTGCCGCTCAAAACGATTCTGGCGGGCAAATACCTTATCGGGCGCGTGCTCGGCGAGGGCGGGTTCGGCATTACGTATCTTGCGTGGGACCTAAACCTCGGCGTCAAGATTGCCGTAAAAGAATACTACCCCATGGGTTTTGTCACGCGCGAGCATAATTCCACCTGCTCGGTTCTGCCCTACGTTGGCGACAAGACCGCGTTCTTTGCCGCCGGGCGCGAGCGTTACGTGGAGGAAGCGAAGAGCCTCGCCAAGTTCTACGGCCTGCCGGGCATCGTGGCGGTCAAGGATTTCTTCCTCGAAAACAACACCGCGTATATCGTAATGGAGTTCGTCGAGGGAAAGACGCTCAAGCAGATGCTCGCCGACGCGGGCGGAAAGCTGCCCGCGGCAACCGTGCTCGAGATGATGAAGCCGCTCATGCGCTCTCTTTCGGAAGTGCACAACGCGGGCGTGATTCACCGCGATATCAGCCCGGACAACATCATGGTCACCAAAGAAGGCAACGTCAAGCTGCTCGACTTCGGCGCGGCGCGGGACTACGCCGACAGCGGCAACCGCAGCCTTTCCGTTTTGCTCAAGCCAGGCTACGCGCCGGAGGAACAGTACCGTACGCGCGGCGTGCAGGGACCCTGGTCGGACGTTTACGCGCTCTGCGCAACCATCTACCGCGCCATCACGGGCGTTACTCCGCCGGAGTCGGTGGAGCGCCTCCGCGCGGACGAGCTGCAAACGCCTTCCTCGTTCGGCGCCGCCATCGACCCCGCGCGCGAAAAAGCGCTGCTCAAAGGCATGGCGGTGCTGCAAAACGATCGCTGGCAAAGCGTGATCGAGCTTTACGAAGCGCTTTACGCGGAGCAGTACGTCGCGGGCGTGCCGCTGGCTCCACCGCGAATGAAAGCCTCCGTCACCTCGAAAAAAATACCCCAGCAACCGAAAACAGCCAGGCAACCCGCCTCTCCGGCGGGAAAGCCCCGCAAGTGGAGCACGCCCAAATGGGTAGCGCTGGGCGTTGCATCGCTGGTGCTGGTCAGCGCGGTGGTGTTCTTTGTCCGCGCGGCGGTAACCGGAGACTACGACGAAAACAGCCTCGTAGGCAAAATCCTCTCCAACTCGGATTCCGCGGAACATAAGAAAGGCTCGGACGGCGACGGCGGAACCAACATAGCGCTTTTGAGCAGCACCGCAGGAGTGTCTCCTGCCACCGGCGCGGCGGCTACCCCTGCGCCGGGGAAAGCAACTCCGACGATGGAACCGGCGGTTACCCCCAGCCCCACGCCGACGGCTAAGCCAACAAATACGCCTAAAAGAGATGTTGGATCCGACCCGACTTCCGCGCCTAAAGTTACAGCTACAGCCGTTCCTGCTACGTCTTGGTCGGAATGGATGGATATACTCCCTGGGGGTGTTTCCGCACCGGCATACTCTATTGAAAGTAAATCGCAGTACAGGATTGTCAATTATATTTTCGATAGGCTGGAAACCGATTATAGGTACTACTTTGATGACGGTACCGTATCAGATTGGACAACCGACAGTTCTTTATGCGGTACCTATCGCTATGATACTTGTCCTCATAGCTACTGGCACATTACCGAAGAATCCTGGCAAGATGGCAGCCAAAAGGCATACGAACCGAATCGAACAGAATATAGGGACTATCAAGGTGTCGAAACCCGTACTGTCTACCGTTACAAACACAATTAACCTT
>JBDKTD010000045.1:0-5052 GCA_039680365.1 Clostridiaceae bacterium | reverse complement strand
TTACAGCATGGAAGGCTTGATGCTGGAGCGGGACAGCATGAGCACAGCAGACTTTATCGAAATTCAGCGCCGCGCGGTTGCAATGCTGCTGGGCGGCGTCTGCACGCAGGCGGGGCGGCTGCAAGTCGGCTCCGCGCACTGACGTTTCCCTATCCGGCCATCTCTTTTGCGCCAATCGCAACTCTACGTTCTGACCCATTAAAAATTGAACATCTCGAAAGGAACGCTGTTTTATGAAACGCAACCTCTCCGCCGCGCAAAAGAAGCGCCGCCGCCGCGTTGGCTGGCTGATCCTGCTGGGGCTCGTGCTGGCCGCCGCAGCCGCGTATGTCGTTCTGTTCGTGCCGTTTGGCAAATACGACTTCTCGCCCGCCGCGACCACAACGGTCAACGCGGACGGAACGTTTGACTACGCGCTGCCGCTCGATTCGACAAGCCCCTGGGCGAAGTTTCGCGCCAACGAGCTCAACAACGGCAGAAGCCCCGTCGAGCCAATAGAAAACGACGCGCTCGTCCCCTGGAGCTACCGCACAGGAAAGGGCATCTTCTCTTCGCCGGTAATCGACGCGGAAGGCAACTGCTATATCGGCTCGGCGGACACGGTATTCTACTGCTTCCGTCCGGACGGCACGGTTAAGTGGAGCATCCAGACGGGAGAGATCATCGATTCTTCCGCGCTGCTGGACGATCAGGGGCGGGTCTACTTCGGTTCGGGAGACGCAAACGTCTACTGCGCGAATATAGAAACCGGAGAGGTGCTCTGGAAGTCCCCCGCGCATACGGTGGAAGAGGTCGAAGCGGAGTACGGCATTGAAACCTACAACGTCAACTGGTTCGAAGGCAACATCGGCATCCTGCCCGACGGCAGCCTGCTTGCGCCAAACGACAACTACCTCGTCTACTCGCTCAACCGCGAAACGGGCGCGCGGAGCACGGTCTACCTCGCCAACGAGATGGTCTGGTCGCTGCCTTCGATCAACAGTAAAACCGGCAAGCTCTATTTTGCCTCCTGCAACCAGATTTTGAAAAACGTGTTCTGCTACTCGCTGAACGGCGAACGCCAGTGGCTGACCGGCAGTTTCGGCACCGTCGCGGCAACGACGCTGTTGACCAACACGTCCGAAAAAGGCGCGGTACTCGTTGGCGGGTTCGACGGCTACCTCCGGGCGTTCGCACAGGACAGCGGCAAGCTGCTCTGGAAGTTCGGCACGCGGGATCATATCTATTCCAGCCCCGCGCAGCTTTCCGACGGAACGATTATTCAGGCAGGCGCGGACGGCACGCTCTACGCCATCGATCCCGAAACGGGCAAATCCGTCTGGGAGTTCGACACGCTGGAACCCATCCGCTCCTCCCCCGCCGTGGACGGAAACGACAACATCTACTTTGGCGGCGGCGAAGGCAAGCTCTACTGCGTCAATCCCGACGGCACGCTGCGCTGGAGCTACCAGTGCATCACCGACGCGCGGAACGACCTGAACGGCTCCCCCGCGCTGGGGTTTAGCGGCGTGTATATCGCGGGCGAGAGCGGCGAGGTGTTCTTTGTGCCGTACGACTACCCGCTCTCCGGCGCGGGCAAGGCCGACGCGCGGTGTGATTCCTCGGGCGAGCAAATGCCGCCCGACGGCGCAAGTTTCGTCTACACGACGTCTTTCGGCGCGCTGGAACTCGCCCCGCCGGAAACGCTCACCGCAAATGAGCCCGTAACGCTGAGCCTGCTCGTGCGGCAGGACGGCGATACCCTGCTCTCCGCGCTCGACCGCAACAGCGTGCGGGTCACGATTGCGGGCAACGAAGGCTTCCGCGTGGAAGTCGGCGCGACGAACCGCTTTGTCAATATCGTACCCGCAGAACGCTGGAACGCGGACGCAAACGGCAATCTCGCCATAACAGTCCGCGCCGCGTACAAGACGAATCTCTCCCGGTTCGGGCTCAAGTTCTTTGGCGGCAAAGCGGCGGGAACGCTGGAGCAAACCTTCACCTTCCACGTAAATAACGCTTCCGGCGTGGTGAGTCCGTACACCTCCGCCATCCCGGACGGCAGCCAGAGCGTGCTGGAGCTGAAGCGCCTCTCCGTGCCCACGCCGGATATCCTGCCTTCCTATAATCAGATCGGGTTCGACTCCCTCCACTATCTGCTGGGCGCGGTGGATCAAACCGAAAACGGCGATTTGCTCTGCTGGGTCGTCGAGGGGCGGTTGGACGAGTCGGGCAAGACCGCCATAGACCCCGCGGCGGTTACGCGCTATCCGCTTCTGCTGCATTACGAGAACGGGCTTGTGACGCTATATAACTACGACGGGTTCAAGATCAAGTTCATCGGGTCCTGGGATATGCCGTTTGCTTCCTACCGCGTGAGCGCATCTCTCGATCAATCGGGCGCGGTAAGCGGCAGCGCAACAATTGTCGCCGTTGCCAACTGCGACCAGATCGAATTCTACGGCATCGGCCTCAAGCTCATCGGCATGAGCGAATTCAAAACCGGGCAGATGTTCGTGCGCGGCGGCGTCGAGCTGCAGCCGTACCAAACGCAAGCCCTGCCGCAAGGCGTTGGCGGCGTTTCGGTTACAGCAACCGAAAGCGGGGTCACCGCGAGCTTTTCCGGCAGCGCGCTCAAAGCAAACGAGCACGTGTTCAGCATTCTCGTAACGGATTCCTCCGTCCACCCTCTGCCGCTGTATTACACCAAAAACACCTCGGTTTCCGCCAACTCCGACGGAACAATCCAGTCCGTCACGCTCTCGCTCGGCAAGGGCGAAACCATTCCGGACGGCGCGCGTTTTTACGTGCTGGCGGATACGTATCCCGTATTTGTCGAGTAGGGATTCTGCTTGGTTCAACGCAAACAAGAGCCGCCCCTTAAGGCGGCTCTCGCATATCGACAAACCCGTTTAGGGGGTTTGGGGATTCGAAAATCCCCCATTTTTCATCAAATTTGGCGATTGATTCGCCGAATTTGATGAAAATACCGCGATAGTGGTGTTTTTTTCCCACAGTAAAAATCCATCGGCAAAGTTCGAAGGACTTTGTCGATGGACCGAGCCGCCCCTTAAGGCGGCTCTTGCTCAATCCATCAGCCGTGCCTGTCGGCAGGCTGAAGGCTCACGAAGTAATATAATTTCGTGAGCCTTTATTTCTGCAAAAATATACTCTCATCGTTTTACAATCCAAACACTGATGATGTGAATATAAGACGCTCCATTCGCACAACGCACTAACGCATCCAGCCCCGGCTGAATTTGCCCGGAAATCGGGCTCAGAAGCCGTCTGAATAACGATTTTTTCTCATTCAAATTGGACTGCTCTTTGGGGGACACCTCAGAATAACGATTTTTTCTCATTCAAAGTGGACTGCTCTTTGGGGGACACCTCAGGCTCATGTGATATCCCAATGGCTTAACTGTATTGCTGCATCAGTTTGAGAACCTCTGCTAAAGAAGGCATCGCCGGGATTCCGCCGCGTTTTTGTACGCAGCAGGTCGCCGCCGCGTTCCCCCATACCGCGCAGTCCGTCGCCTCGCGCAGCTCCAGTTCGCGGGGCCGCTTTTTCAGCGCGAGCATCCGGTACAAAAATCCGCCCCAGAAGGCGTCTCCCGCGCCGGTCGTGTCCACCGCCGGCAGCGGGAACCCCGCGACAAGAGCCGTTTCTCCTCGCACGCTTACCAGCGCCCCGTCTTTGCCCAGCGTAACGGCAACGCAGGATATGCCCAAAGCGTTGAGGTGTTTCGCGGCGCTCACAGCGTCCTCGTAATCCGTCAGCAGCAGGGTCTCCTCTTGCGAAAGTTTCATCACGTCCACAAACGGAAGCAACTCGCGCATGCGCGTTATTGCCGTCCGTTCGTCAGCCCAGAGTGACGCGCGGTAGTTCGGGTCGTAGGAAACATCCGCACCCGCTTCTGTTGCTATAGCGACGGCGTGCAGCGTCGCGCTCCTTGCCGGTTCGTCCGTCATGGAAAGCGATCCGACATGGAGCAGCCTTGCGCCGCGGACGACCGCTTCCGCAACCTCGTCCGCGCTTAGCTTCGTATCCGCGCCGGGTTTCCGCGCAAAGGAGAATGTCCGCTCGCCCGTTTCGGACAGCGCGACGAACGCGAGCGTCGTGAAAAATGTCGGCGTCGTCACGAGGCCGGTCACGTCGATTCCCGCGTGTTCGAGCGTTTCCTTGAGAAAGCGCCCGTGCATATCGTCCCCTACTTTTCCGAGAAACGCCGCGCTGCCTCCGAGACGCGCAACGGCCGCGAGTACGTTTGCAACCGCTCCGCCGGGATTGCGCTCAAAAAGCTTCATACCGCCCGGCGAAATCCCGCTCTCCGTAAAATCGATCAGCAGTTCTCCTAGAGCCGCGACGTCCACCATATGTTTCTTACTCCTTTGCCTGCGGGTACTCGTTGCACAGCAGCCGATAAGGCTTCTCGTCCTCCTCGATTTTCGGGAACCGTCCTACGGGCGGGTTGAAACGATTGTCCGCGTTGTCGTCGTTGCATTCGCTCACTTCGCCAATCAGCACCGCGCCTGTGCCGGGCTCGACCTCGAAATCGTGATACAGATACGGCTGAATCGAAATGCTCATGCCGGGCGCCAGACGTATCTGCGTGCCGGCGGGCACGACCTTTCGTACGCCGTCAAGGTGCAGCGTCACATCACCCGTCCGGTCGATCTCTTCGGACGGCAGGGAGTTGAATACGCGGATAAGGAGGTCTCCGCCGCCGCGGTTGATGATATCCTCCATTTTCTTCCAGTGGAAGTGGTTGGGGGAATACTGGCCTTCCTTCAGGTACAGAAGCTTCTCCGCGTATGTCTTATGGTACTTCCCGGCCATTTTCAAATTGCCGTTTCGCAGCGTGATCAGCGAGAAACCAACCTTGTCAAAGTCACCCAGGCCATAGTCTGTAATGTCCCATCCGAGCATATTGTCGCGGATTTCGTCGTGATCGCGCCCATTATTCTGCCATTGTTCCGGCGTAAACCGGCAAAACGGCGGAAGCGGAAAGCCGCATTTCTTCGCCATTGCTTCCAGTTCGCGCAGCGCAGAGTTGATCTCGGATCGTTTCA
>JBDKTD010000037.1:0-14421 GCA_039680365.1 Clostridiaceae bacterium | reverse complement strand
AATTTCTGGATTATCTTTGAGCGATTCCAGAAACGAACGCACCTTTGCTTTCATAACCGAATCTTCAGGGTTGAACAGTTCAACATACGCGCCCAAGCCTGTGGAGTGAGCAATCGCGTCAAAGCCTGTCAGCTTCCCCGCTGCGTCCGTTCGCAGGAAGCCTTCCTGCCGCAGCAGAACGTTCAGCAGAAGCACGTCCCTAACGTCCGTCATGCCGTGATCCCCAAGAATCACCAGGTTCGTTTCGTTCAGGGTTCCTTTCCTTCGAAGAGCCTCGACAATCGCGCCGAATTCGGCGTCGTGTTTTCTGAGCTGGTCGTCCACCTTCTCATGATGTACGCCATAGGTGTGCCTGCAGGAATCCAAATCGCACATCTTGACCAGCATCACATCCGGCTGGTCAAAGTCCTCCAGAATATCGAGCGCGAGCGCCATGGTCAATAGATCCAGGCTTCTGTCGGGGCCCATGATATAGCGTCCGTGTTTAAAGAAATAGCGGTCCATCAAATTTTTCGTTGCGGTTCCTTCGAGCCAGCGTTCCGGCTGCCAGCCGACATACTCATATGGAACGATCATTGGCATATTCATGTCATAATCTGCTCCACCCGACACAGGCCAGGAAAGCGAACAGGTCGTAAGACCATGTTCACGCGCAAAATCAAGCAGTGTAGGTACGAGCACTTCCCGCTTTTTGCTGAACCATGGTTCATGCAGATAGCCGCCCCGGCGCAGTTTCTCGTTATGACATATACCGTGCTTGTCGACATAGCAGCCCGTCAGGATGGACGTGTGGCAGCAATAGGTCAGCGCCGGACACACCGGCAGAATGTTCCGTACAAGCGCACCGTTTTCAATCACGGAACCGAAATGCGGCATTTGGCGCATTTTCTCAATATCGCTTGCGCAAAGCGCGTCAATGCAGAAAACTAAAAGTTTGCTCATTTTTCTACTCCGTCGTCTTGAGGATAAAACCGGTGATGATCGAGGATGTAAACCTTGTTAAGCTCCGGCAGAAGCTGTTCTCCATGAAGGGGCAGCAGCCTTTCCGGGTGATTGGAGTGGCAAGGTATCAGTACCTTCGGATCCACATAATCTACAAAATATTTCACTTGGCCCGGGTAGGAATGGCCAAGATAGTTTTCCAATGAAGCGGAAAAGGCAAAACCGGCCGTTTCAACGATTTTGCACATCTTCTGATAAGCGGGATCGAACTCGCCAACGGGAGCTCCCCCCATGTGGATGTAAACGCCGTCTTTTCCCGGCAGGCTGAACAGTTCCAAAATGCGCTTGTAGCTGCCTTGCAAAAGGTAACCGGAAGGGTTTGCCATAATCTGTTCAGCCGTAACCACAATACAATGATTCAGCAGTTCGCTCCGCCATTCGGGCTGGTTGACAGTGGAATCATCCGCGGCGTTCGGAAGATATACGTAAGGTTCTATATGAAAAAATTTATGAACGATGTACGCCGCCTCGGGCTCAAAGACGCAGCTCCGGCCATTGTCCGCTGCGCATTGAATCAGAAAATCCGCATCGTCCATTTCCCTTGCATAGTAATTGAAAACGCACAATCCACGGCATTTTGCAATGATACTAAGAATATAGTCCCGATGTTGCTGCTCGGAGAGCATATTTACAGGCACGTCCAGATCCGCTTTTACAAGGCTGACGTCTGTAAAGCCATAGATCATTTCCATAACCGAGTCCATAAAGGCGGTTGCGTCGCAAAGCAGAACGTCTATGTTTTTTTCTTTCAGCAGTTTCATTTGCGCAATGCTTTTCTCCGCCTGGAGCGCGTGCAGAAATAGATCGCCTGTCCAGTGAATCGTTCCATCCGGGGTTGTAATTAAAAAAGCAAAATCATAATAGCTTGTATTGCGGCAGAGGATCGGCAGCACTTCGATCTTGCCGATCATAACCGGCTGAAACGGTTCCATATCCGAATAGTCCCGCGTAAGCGTCGGTACGCCTTCTCCCGTAGCTTCCAGGGCGCGTTCGATGATTTGCGGGTTGTGATGCAAGTAAACCGGAATAACCGGCGCAATTGCGCCCATGAAGGCCATATGGTCGAGATGAAGATGCGTTATGAACACGGCTGTGTTCAAATCGCTCTCTTCCGCGCTGACAAGACTGTCGTCACCCAAATCCTCGCGGCGGTAAAGCCCGTCAATTCGAGGGAGTTGTTCCATTTTCAGCAGATCGTCAACCCAGTGGTTCGGGCGCAGGTCTATCTGTTGGTCAAATGCCGGTGCCGCCGGATCATATGCCGCACCAAATTCAAAAATGACGCGGTCTTTCCCGTACGTCACCGACGCGATTACGCCGCCGATCGTGCGCAGCCCGGAATATAGTACGAATTGCGTTACTGAGTTTTCCATGATTCTCCTGCGACAACGGTCGGGGAACCACCTAAGCAGGAAGCAGTTCCCCGACCGCCAGGTAGTTTGTTCTACTCTTGCAACGCCGCGTTGCAGTTCGTGATAAACGCGTCAAACGCGGTATCCGCATCCGATACGCCAAGCGCAACCGATTGAACCATCTTGTCGATCTCCGTTCTAACCGTCGCAGATCCGGTTACGCCGGGCAGATGTCCGATATAAGCGATTTGCTCGCTCAGCGCTTTAATGGCGATATTGGATTCCGCGTACGCCTTGAAGTCCGGGTTCTCGAGTGCAGACATGTATGCGGGTACGCCGCCAAGTGCCATACACCACTTCACACAAACATCGGTGGAAGTGAAGTATTTCAGGAATGTGTAGACGCCGCGCGCATGTTCTTCGTCTCTGGACAGGCACGCATAGCCGTTCGCCCAATTAGAAGTATACTGGACGGAGCCTTCCTGCGGAACCGGGCAGCAGGCAACTTCAAAATGCCCTTCGCCTTCCTGTGGAATTGCCGCGTACACATAGTCTACGCCCGCGGACGCGCCAATGTACATGCCGATCGCCTTGCTGCCGAACGGATTGGAGAAGTACATATCCTCGCCAACCAAACGGAAGTATCCGGCTTTCACGCCTTCGGCAAACCAGTTCAGCTTCTCAATGCCGATTGTACGGTCGATGGCTATCGTCTTTGTCGCCGTGTCGATGTATCCACTGCCCGCCTGGCTGATCAGCGTTTGATACGTATCGGTAATCGAATCAGTTCCGAACCCGGCGATTCCGTAAGCACTGTAAATCGCTTTCGCGCAGGCCTCAACGTCCGTCCAAGTCTTGGGAGCGGTGAGTCCAAGTTCATCAAACATCGTCTTATTATAGAACAGAACTTCTCCGGTAAGGAACTCGGGAATCAGGTAAATCCCGTTGTCGCCCCATTGCGTAACGTCCGCCAGCACGCCGGACGGGATATCCGTATAGAAGTTAGGCATTCCGTTCTCGGGATCATTGATAAAGCCGGACATGTCGTAGAGATAACCATCGTTGATGTAGTTGATCGCGTCGCTCGGATACATGCTGACGATGTCGGGTCCGGTGCCGTTGCTGACGGACTGCATCAGCTTAGCGTCGTACTCGCTGTACGGCTGCTGCTCAAGGACGACCTCGTACTGCTCCTGAGAAGCGTTAAACGTGGCGACGATTTCTTTCAGAGCTGCTTCGTGCTGGTCAGTAAGCGTATGCCAGAATACAATCTGGATTTTTTCTCCTGTTGCCGGAGCGGTCGCGCTATCCGCCGTTGTGGTCGTTTCTTCCGCAGCCGTCCCCGTTGTCGCGGTTCCATCAGCCGGAACATTGGCGCTGCACGCGGTCATCGTAGCCATCAAGAGAAGGATTGCCATAATGACTGCCACTGTTTTTTTCATTCTGAGTGCCTCCTGTTTTATTTTATTCATTAGTCGAAGTATCTCTGCGACTGGTTTCCAGTAAGCCGCAGAAACGCTCCGGCAAAAGCCGTGTTTATCCGCATAGGCCGCTTAGGTAATCCGCCAGTTCATCCAGCGTTTTCAGGCTAATATCATAAGCGGGTTCCCGGATGCCTGAGTAGGGGTTCATCCATAAGGTGCGGCAGCCGAGGCGTCGCAGCGGTTCCAAATCGTTATACGCGTGATCGCCGATCGCCAGAACAGCCTGCGGATGTTCCAGCGCGCAAGGCAGACAGTATCCCAAGGCGTCAACCAGCCCGTATGGCTTTTCAACCGAAAAGCCTTCCCGCTTGAATAGTCCGTCGTACCCCAGTTGTTTCAGAAGCTTCTGCGCCGTCTCCGCGTCGGAGTTGCTTAGCAAAATCGTTTCGCAGGAAGCGCCTACCCGCTTAATTGCGTCGCGCAGGCGCTCGTTGCCGCAAAGCCCGCTTTCCTCCATTACGCGGCGTGTCCGCCGGTAGGTTTCCTGGCAGCGCTCCGCGCCGAATACGCCAAGAGAATACCCTATAAACGTAAGCACCGCCCACGCATCGCCAAGGTAGATCGTTTCGTTCGAATCAATCCTTACTCTGGCCGCTGCATCAGGCAGGATCGCTCTTTCCGCCATGTCAAAATACTGTTCTGGATCATCCGTAAGGATAGCCGTGCAACGGTAAAACGAATTCATGTTCAGACGCTTCCCGCACAGCACCTCTTCTGCATATTCTGCGAGTCTTGGCTCCCAAGTCTCTTTATCGGTTCCTTCCACCATAAAATGAATATAGTGCTTGTAAAACGAAAAATCCTGATAGATTGTGCCGTCCAAATCGAACACAATGACTTTGATTCTCTCTTCCATACAGGCTCCTACAAAATAAAAAACGTGCTATCCACTAAGCGGAGTATAGCACGCGTCAGCTATATATTTTTTTCTCGTTTTGTAAAAAAGTGCACATTCGCAACGGGTCGCTAAACTTGAAAATACACGCCCAATATCTCCTCGAATGCCAGTATAACCTTCCCGAAAAACGGGTTGGGCACTCCGGAAATCAAGGTTTGTCTGGCTCCGTCCACGATAAACACAATATCCGATAAACCGGCAAGCGCGGAATTGCCGCGTTTTGTAAACGAAACAACCTTGAATCCGTTTTGTTTAGCGCGAACTACATCGTCGGCAACGCTCGTTGTTTCCCCGCTCTGCGAGATAGCGAAGATCAGCGAAGGTTCAATGTTGGACTGCACAAGCTTCCGGTTCCCTTCCCGAAACAGCATGTAGTCATAGAAATGGACGCGATTGAAAACCATAAAACCGCTGACGCCAAGTCGCTGAACGAAATAGTCGGCAACGAGATCCGCAAAGCCCTCTCCAACGACAAAGAGCTTCCGTTCGCGAAACATCTGAAGAAAGGAACAAAGTTTTCGAACATCCTCCGCGCTGTAATTATCAATCAATGTGCTAAGTTCGTATGTACACTGCTCTTTCATGCGTTCGCTGACTTTTTGCGACAGGCTGTAAAACAGTTCACTGTATCCGTTATAGCCAAGACGCTTGCACATTTTTATGATGAAACTGGTGGATACGAAATTCTCATTCGCGATTTGTGTAATGCTCGCTCGCTCTTTGCTTTTTTCAATATGGTTAACGATACTGGTAATGATGCGGGTTTCATCTTCCGTTAGGCTGTTTGTAAGAAAATAGTAACTTTCATTCATAATAGCTCCTCATGCCTGGCCGGACAGATTTAGTCGGAGGCTGCTCAACGATCGGATGGCTAAGAGAATACTCACGGCGTATCGGCCGCTTCTCTTATTGCTGCCAAACAAACATACCGATTAACGTTAAAACCGTAATCTCAGCTGTATTATCGGGATAAAGCAAGCTGCTTGTCAAGTTAACGTTTCTTTACAGACCGATATCCTCCGTTCCTACTCAGGTTGTGAAGTATTCTTTTGGAAACAGGTGAATACCTGTGCGCCATGGCTGGAATATGTCAGACCGCCAACCGATGGAACCGTAGTATGGCAGCTTGGATGGACATTTTCTTTTGCTTAGCTATAATGATAACCAACTTGATCAGGCGGATTTTCCTTTGTTGCGGGTGCAGTTGATCTTTAACTGCGCAATCTGCCCAGTACCGAAATAATTCGTGCAAATGGAAAGACCATTAAGAAAATCAATCAAAAAAGAATGATTCAAACTTTTATGGAGCTAGTTTCGATTGACAGCCCTTCGCGCCATGAGCGTCTTATGGCCGACTGGCTGACGTTTCAACTGCGCGGAATCGGGTTCGCTGTGTACGAAGACGATGCCGGAAGTATAATAGGCGGTGATTGAACTGATTCATGTCTCTGGAAGATAGCAGAGACAAAGTAACGCGCTGGCGAAGGGACTACAATGAGTTCCGTCCGCACAACGCACTAACATACCTGACAACGGCTGAATTTGCCTAGAAAGCGGGCTTAGACGCCGTCTAAACATCGGTTTTTTCTCATCCAAAGCGGACTGCTCTTTGGGGGACGCCTCATAAACATCGATTTTTTCTCACTTCGAGTGGACTGCTATTTCGGGGAGCAGGTCAGCTCCTTCGCCAGCGCTCCTTTCGTTAAATACAATAATATGCTTCTACGAAATAGTTTTTAGTAGTAAAAAAGGCACACGAAATTGTATCGCTTCGTGTGCCTTTCTATTTCTTCCCTTCCCTAATTAAAAGTAACCGCACATTTTTCCATATATGTGTAAACCACAATCCATCCATTCGCTAAATTTGGGATGAAGTTTTCCATAAATCTTGAAATAGACCGACTGCACCATCTTCGGCGGCGGCGCCATTCCCAAAAAGCGCGCCAGATAATTCGCAATTTCAGTGGATTCCTTTTCCTTCCACCATTCGTAATATAGTACACGCGTTGCCGTATAGAATGTGAATACTTGTATCTGTTTTGGCGTCAACGATTTTCCGTTCATATATTCGGTCGTAAAATTCCTATATTCTTTAAAGGCATTCGGATCCTTTATTAGTTTTCTGGCAAGAATTTTTAGTTCCTTTTCTTTCGACGTTAGCATTACAGGCACTTTTGATGGCATGACTGCTCCTCCTCTTCTAGTGGTTCTTAATAAAACGTACTTACTGCCCAACATGTGCAGATATAACTAATTAACAAAATACCCAGCATGAATATTATTCATGTTCCATTCGCTAACGGAATGAACCAAATCCGTATTGTATTCCCTTCAAGAAGAACGCCTATCAGTCTGGTTTATCAACCCCTTGCGGTGACAACACAAAAATTCAACACAACCAAGATAAATTAAACTGCTTCAGGTATCATAAAGCCTTCCTACTTTCTTCTATCTGCCCTCATTTGCACAAGCCATCATAAAACTCAGCAAAAATAAAGGATTGTACGTATCTGAACCACCGCAATATTTATCGAGCAACCATTTAGCGGTGTCCATATCAAATTCTACCCCATCGCTGTCATACCGCTTTTTTACAAAATATAGAAACGCATAAGCAACGCAATCTTGTTTTGTAAAGCGTGTACCATCCGCATGACATTCATATTCCAATGTGCTAAGCATTTTCTTGTCTTTTTCGATTTTCTTCTTGAACTGGCGTAATTGTTTATCGGCCTTTTTTGCTTCTTTCTCCCCCAACGATTTCGGATTCAACATCATAACCACTGCCTTTCTTATTTTATTATTGCCCTTTTCATACCTTTTGAATTCTTATATTTTCTCTAACCGTCTTTCACAGAGGGGCCCGGAATCCTTTCATCCGTGCACCGTACCACCTCAGCCCGAAAATCCAAGTCTTTTTCCGGAAACGGTTCTCCCGCAATTGCCGCAGACATTATCAAACGGAACGCCTGCCTGAGCTTGGAATCTGTATGTTGTTTCCCACTAGTGGCGTGCCATATCCGCCCTCCGATTCTGTTTCACCTGAATAATTCAGTTCATAACCAAGCATCAGCCGCCATACTGTTCAAAAATCGTCTTCATGGTCTTGATGTATTGCATATCTTTGAATCCTTCGTTGTACAATGCCATGCGGTCATGCCGTCATCATCCTTCAGATGCATATCAGCGCCTGCATACAATAGTATCTTTCGTCAGCCCATCTTCTAAGAACAGCGCTTTCAGCCAGTCCACATCCTGCATACGCTTGGCGCGGGTCGATATGTATTCCGCAATTGCATCTATCTGCGCGCTGGCCGCTTTCTGTGAGCGCTGACCAGAGACGCACCGGCTGATCAAATACGGGTCGTACCCCAATGCTTTTGACAATTCAACGTTTGTAATACCGAGGTATTGCATCGCTGCCTTAGGTGCGCATTTGGCGCTGCCAATGCCATCACCCTTTCTGCTGGATCCGTATTCTATTATTGAAGATCGATTTTGTACGAAAACCAGACTCTTGTTTCGCAATGACAAGTTCACATTGACATGATAATTGTAGCAAGCCCAAAACGAAATAAGGTGTGCAGGCAGCACACCTTCTGTAAATTACTATTCTTGAAGAATGACATCAACTTTTGAGTTTTCAAACATTGCCCAGACTCTTTCGTATATCTCACCATTTGCAAGAATCGTCCGCAGAATGGGGATCGATTCCGACGCGTCGATTGAACAAATCTGCATATCCGTTCAGTACAGCGTTTCCAAAAAACCGCTTGAGTTTTCATTACTGCCACGCTGCCAAAAAGAGTAGGGATCGGCGAAGTAAAACGCGACGACGAGCGCTTCTTGAATCGCTTCGTAACATGCGAATTCCTTGCCTCGATCCGTAGTCCCCGTTATGAATGCACCAGAAGACAGAGTGATCTTATGCGTCTCTTTCGAGATGCGCCATTCAATCGGAGTATGTGTTGGGGTTGACAAACAGCCTTATCGATATTATAATATCGATTTAAAGGAACGACTATTGGAGAACATCGCATTCTGAAAGGAGGAGCGCATGAATATTACGGTATGCATCGGGAGTTCTTGCCACCTGAAAGGGTCGCGCGCGGTCGTGGAACGGCTGGAGCGGTTGATCTTGGAGCACGGATTGAGGGACAAAATTGCGCTTTGCGGCTCGTTTTGCACGGGAAAATGCCAAACAGGTGTAAGCGTGCTGCTCGACGGCGCGTATTTCTCCCTCACGCCGGAAGATACGGAGCGATTCTTTCTTCAAACCGTTCTCCCGAAGATTGCGAAAACAGAAACGAAACTGGTTGAAATATCGAAACTGTAATATCGAATTGGATGGAACAACATCATGTCAGATGTATTGCGGCTGAAAAAGTCGAACTGCAAAAACTGCTATAAGTGCATTCGCCATTGCCCGGTTAAGTCGATTCGCTTCTCCGCCAATCAAGCGCACATCGTCGGCGAAGAGTGCATCCTTTGCGGGCAATGTTTTGTTGTGTGCCCGCAAAATGCAAAGCAGATTGCCGACGGGACGGAGATCGTCCACGTGCTGTTGGAAGGAACCGCGCCAGTGATTGCGAGCCTTGCGCCGTCGTTTGCGGCGTATTTCGACCTTGTCGGTTTTGCCTCGCTCAAGGCCGCGCTGATGCAGCTCGGCTTTGCTTCGGCGGAGGAGACCGCGCTAGGAGCCACGCTCGTCAAGCGCGAATATGAAAAGCAGCTGAAAGAGCAGAGCATGGACGTAATCATCAGCTCCTGCTGCCACTCGGTTAACCTGCTGATTCGGAAATACTATCCCGAATTGATCAAGTACCTTTCGCCGGTTGTGTCGCCGATGATTGCGCACAGCCAGGATATCAAGCGGCGCATACCGAGCGCCAAGACCGTCTTCATAGGCCCCTGCCTTTCCAAAAAAGACGAGGCGGAGAACAGTCCGGTGGACGCGGTTCTGACGTTCGATGAACTTTCCAGGATGCTTGCCGCGGCAAATATTGCGCCGGAGCCGGTGCTTGACAGCGCCGAGGAGAGCCGTGCGCGGTTGTTTCCGACCGTTGGCGGCATCCTCAAAACCATGAATATCCCGGACACGGGTTACACCTGCCTGACGGTCGATGGAACGGAAAACTGCAAAGCTGCGCTTGCGGACATCGCAGCGGGCAATCTGCACAAGTGTTTCCTTGAGATGAGCGCGTGCTCCGGCAGCTGCATAGGCGGTCCGGTGATGGAGAAATATAACAATTCGCCCGTGCGGCATTATCAAGCGGTGACCACGTTCGCCGGTAAACAGGATTTTGCCGTAACGGAGCCGGAGGCCGGCACGCTGATCCGCCGGCATTCCTACATCGGCGTGCCCAGCACGATGCCTTCCGAGACGGAGATTGCAAACATTCTTGCTAAGACCGGCAAAACCTGCAAGGAAGACGAGCTCAACTGCGGAAGCTGCGGCTACAATACCTGCCGTGAGAAGGCGATTGCGGTCTATCACGGCAAGGCGGATATCAGCATGTGCCTGCCATTTTTGATGGACAAGGCAGAGCGCTTCTCCAACAATATCTTAAGCCACACGCCAAATGGCATCCTCGTGGTCAACGAGGACTTGGAGGTGCAGCAGGTCAACGCGGCGGCGATGAACATGCTCCATATTGCGCGCGAGGGGGATGTTCTGGGCGAGCCGCTGGTGCGCGTAATAGATCCGTTGCCGTTCATGTCCGCGCTGGAGGGTCGTGCGGTGAGGGAGCAGCGCGCGTATTATGCGGAGTTTTCGAAATATCTGGAGCTTTCGCTGGTGCACGACAAAACTACGCATATACTGATTGCGATTTTGCGCGACGTGACGGTGGAAGAGGAAGAACGCCTCAAAAAAGAGGAGATTGGCCGCCAGACGGTGGAGATTGCCGACCGCGTGGTGGAGAAACAGATGCGCATCGTACAGGAGATCGCTTCTCTGCTGGGTGAGACGACCGCAGAGACCAAGATTGCGCTCACCAAACTAAAGGAATCGATCAGCAGCGACGAAACGCGATAATCTGCGAAAAATAGATTCGAAAGGAGGCTCCGGCCGATGATCACCCATAACCACCTCTGCGCCGATATCGGCTATATGAGCCTCAACCACACGGGCGAACAGCTCTGCGGCGATCATATCGAAATCGCCGGGATGGACGAAAACTCCACCGTGATCGTCCTCGCGGATGGTCTCGGCAGTGGTGTAAAGGCGAGCATTCTCTCCACGCTGACAAGTAAAATTATCTCTACGATGCTTGCGGCGGGGCTGCGCCTTGAAGATTGTGTGGAGACTATCGCGGCAACGCTGCCGGTTTGCAGCAGCCGGGGCATCGCGTATTCAACCTTTACCATTCTCCGCCTCGTGAACAACGAGCGCGCAGAGATCATTCAATATGACAACCCGGCGGTCATCCTCCTGCGCGACGGCAAGAATGTCGAGCTGCCGACCAGCATGCAGGTCATCGGCGGAAAGAACATCTATCGAACGGACGTCGCCCTGCGTGAAAACGACCTGTTTCTTGCCATGAGCGACGGGGTCGTTCATGCGGGCGTTGGCGGGGTGTATAACTTCGGCTGGCGCAGGGAGGACATCGCGCGGTTTATGGAGACGTTCTGGCACGTGGGATTCACGGCAAAAACGCTCTCCACGATCCTTTTACAGGAGACAAACCGCCTCTACGACGGCAAGCCGGGCGACGACGCAACGGTTTGCGCCGTGCGCATCCGTCCGCGTGTGCCGATGAATCTGCTCTGCGGACCGCCGAGCAACCGCGAAGACAACGAAAAGATGATGTCGCTCTTCTTCGGCAAAGAGGGCAAGCACATTATCTGCGGCGGAACGACCTCGACCATTGCGGCGCAGTACTTAAACCGTCCGCTGACTGCAGAGCTCGCATTCCCCGATCCCGAGATTCCGCCGATCGCGACGATTGACGGGGTCGATCTCGTCACGGAAGGCGTTATTACGATCAACCGCGTGTTGGAATACGCGAAAAACTATCTTGACGACAACAGCGGCTATGAACGCTGGAGCACGGGGCGCGACGGCGCCAGCCGGATTGCGCGGCTGTTGTTTGAGGAAGCGACGGACATCAACTTCTTCGTCGGCTGCGCGGTGAATCCCGCGCACCAAAACTCGGAGCTGCCGATCAACTTTAACCTCAAGATGCGGCTCATCGAGCAACTTGCCGACTGTCTGATGAAGATGGGCAAGCGCATCAAGACGAGTTATTTTTAAACGTTTCCTGATCCGCTGAACGGAAACGCGGCAGGAAACCAAGTTTTATCAACACGCTGGAGGAACGAGACACACATGCAGCCATCTTTTGACTACCGCGCGGTGAACGAAATCCTCTCCCACTACGGGAAGAAGGAATCGAATATCATCGCCATCCTGCAGGATGTGCAGGAGCGCTACCACTATCTGCCGCGCGAGGTGTTCCCTTATCTTGCGAGCGCGCTGGGCGTAAGCGAAGCGAGGCTTTTTTCGGTCGCGACGTTTTACGAGAATTTTTCGCTGGAAGCAAAGGGCAGGTTTGTCATTCGCGTTTGCGACGGAACCGCCTGCCACGTCCGCAAATCGATTCCGATTCTGGAGCGGTTGCGCAAAGAACTTGAGCTTTCCGCCGAGAAGAAGACCACGCCCGACGGCGGATTTACGGTAGAGACCGTCTCCTGCCTCGGCGCCTGCGGGCTGGCGCCCGTCATCACGGTCAACGAGCAGGTCTATCCTGCCATGACGCCGGACAAGGCAAGCGAACTCGTCGCGTCCCTGCGCGGACAGTTGGCTGCGGAGAAAGCGGGCGAACACGCATGAACAAACTAACAAGCAGAGACGAACTCATCGCGCTTCGCAAAGAATGCGCGGGTTCACTCAAGCTCGAAACCCGCCGGGTGCTGGTCTGCGCGGGCACGGGCTGCGTTTCCAGCGGGTCGATACGGATTTTTGATCGACTGAAAGCCCTGATGGAAGAAAAGAACATCCCCGTCTCGGTGGAACTGGCGCACGAACCGCATGGCGAGAGCGTTGGTCTCAAGGAATGCGGCTGCCACGGTTTCTGCGAGATGGGCCCGCTGGTGCGCATCGAGCCGCAGGGCTGGCTCTACACCAAGACCATGCTGGAGGACTGCGAGGAGATCGTAAACCGCACGATCCTAGCCGGAGAGCGGATTGAACGCCTCGCGTTCCAGAAAGACGGCACGGCTTACCCGAAACAGGCTGAAATCCCGTTTTATCGCAAACAGACACGCCTCGTATTGGAGCATTGCGGACAGATTGACGCAACCAGCATCCGCGAATATCTTGGTTTCGGCGGCTATGCAGCGCTCGAAACCGCGCTCTTTGACCGTACGCCGGACGACGTGATCAATGAGATTACAATATCCAACCTGCGCGGCCGCGGCGGCGGCGGATTTCCCGCCGGGCGCAAATGGGCGCAGGTGCGCCGCCAGACGGAGCCGGTAAAATACATCGTCTGCAATGGCGACGAGGGCGACCCCGGCGCGTTCATGGACAGAAGCGTGATGGAAGGCGACCCGCACCGTATGCTCGAAGGCATGATGATTGCCGGAATCGCCGTCGGCGCACAGGAAGGCTATATCTACGTTCGTGCGGAATACCCGCTCGCGGTCAAACGCTTACGCCGCGCAATCGCGCAGGCGGAAGAGCTGGGTTTGCTCGGCGACAACATCCTCGGAACGAAGTTCTGCTTTGCGCTGCACATTGCGCGCGGAGCGGGCGCATTCGTCTGCGGCGAGGGCAGTGCGCTGACCGCCTCCATTGAAGGCAAGCGCGGCATGCCGCGTGTGAAACCCCCGCGTACGGTGGAACACGGCCTGTTTGACAAGCCAACCGTGCTCAATAACGTGGAAACCTTCGCTAATGTGCCGCTGATCATCACCCGCGGCGCGGACTGGTACAAATCCATCGGGCCCGAAAACAGCCCCGGCACAAAGGCGTTTGCGCTCACGGGCAACATCGTCAACACGGGGCTCATCGAAGTACCGATGGGCTCCACGCTAAGAGAGGTCATCTTCGACATCGGCGGCGGTGTGCGCGGCGGAAAGAAATTCAAGGCCGTGCAGATCGGCGGTCCATCCGGCGGCTGCCTGACCACAGAAGACCTCGATTTGCCGTTGGACTTTGACTCGCTGAAGAAAGCGGGCGCGATGATCGGCTCCGGCGGGCTGGTCGTGATGGACGAAGACACTTGCATGGTGGAAGTCGCGCGGTTCTTCATGCACTTTACCCAGAACGAATCCTGCGGAAAATGCGTGCCCTGCCGCGAAGGAACCAAGCGCATGCTCGCGATTCTGGAACGTATTGTCGAGGGCAAAGGCGAGGAAGGCGATATCGAGTTGCTGCTGGAGCTGGCGGATACCATTACGGCGACCGCGCTCTGCGGCCTCGGCAAATCCGCCGCTTCTCCCGTCGTGAGCACGATTAAAAGCTTTCGGAGCGAATACGAAGCGCACATTCGGGACAAGCGCTGTCCTGCGGGCGGCTGCCAGAAGCTCAAGCGCATCTGGATTGATCCGGCGCTCTGCAAAGGCTGCTCCAAGTGCGCCAAATCCTGTCCGGTGAACGCGATCTCCGGTCAGATCAAACAGCCGTTCTCCATCGATTTGACGAAGTGCATCCGGTGCGAGTCGTGCATATCAACCTGCG
>JBDKTD010000130.1:0-3858 GCA_039680365.1 Clostridiaceae bacterium | reverse complement strand
AACGCATGGCTACCCAGCCTTCGCTTCTCAGAATCTCCGTTACGGTGAACCCTTCCCGCTCGATGGCCTGGCGGACTTCGTCCTCCCGCTCGTCTATGATGCCGGAGACGATAAACGGCGCGCCACTTTTGCAGCAGGTTCTGGCAAACGGCGCGAGCGCAATGATGACGCCCTCTACGATATTGGCAACCACGACGTCGTACCCGCGCCGGATGCTTTGCCGCAGGGGTTCGTCCGTGAGCACGTCGCCAATCAAAACATGGTAGCGCGTCTCGTCCAGCCCGTTCATCTTCGCGTTTTCCAGCGCAACGTGCTCGGCAACGGGGTCGATATCCACCGCGACGGCGTCTTTTGCGCCAAGCAGGATACCCGCCACCGAGAGGATGCCGCTGCCGCAGCCGAGGTCGAGCAGATCGTCGCCCGGGCGAACCGCTTTTTCAAGCAGTTCCATGCACATGCGCGTGGTGTGGTGCTCGCCGGTGCCGAACGCAACGCCCGGGTCGAGCTTGAGGGCGACGCGGCCTTCCGGCACGGGCTCCTCGATCCAGCAGGGGATTACGTAGAGCCGTTCGCCGATGAGGAGCGGCTTGTAGTATTGTTTCCAGCCGTTTTCCCAGTCCGCGTCGTCCACGCGGGTAACCACGACGGAGAGCGTGCCGAATTCGCTTGCTTCCACCGTTTTACGAAGAACGGCAATCGCCTGCTTGACTTCCGCAACGACCGCTTCGCTCTCCGGCACGTCGGCGACATACGCCTTGACGCAGGGAGCGTCCACGCCGACCTTGTCGTAGTCCGCAAAGTCCCAGTAGACTGCGCGTTCGCTTAAAAACGCCATGGCGCGCTCGTGGCTTTCCTCAATGCTGACCTGATCCAGACCCGCGCCGGAGAGCGCCTCGCAGACGGCGTCCAGCCCGGCGTCGGTGGTATAAATACAAATTTCCAGCCATTTCATGTTGGGTATCTCCATCCCGCCGACAGGACAAACCGCCCGCGGCGCGCAGTATTTCTAGTTTCGCTCTCAAGTATAGCACCCCGATGGCAATTGGCACAATCCCGCGAAGGTATGGCCGAAATCTGTGAAGAAAAACTTGTCCGTTACAGTGGTTGACAACCGGTGTGCCGTGTGCTTTACTCGAACCGATGCAGTCTCAAAAACCGACAAATCGATACGTTTTCTCGACAGCGCCGGAAGATACTTCGGAAGCGGACGCGCCGCGCAATAACGACGCGCCGTTTCACGCGCGTCCGATGCTGACGCTCGCGTTCGGCCTGCTGTTGGGGCTGTATCTCGGAGAGCGTTTCTCTCTGCTTTACGCGGCAATATCCGCGCTGGTTTTGCTGCTTGCCGCTCTTGGTGCAAGGCTAAGCAAACGCGCAATGTGGGCGCTGTTTCTGTTTGCCATGGCGGCTGGGTTTCTGCGGATTGCTGTTGCCGCGCCGGGAATCGCCCCGACCGGGCAGGGCGTTGTAGCGGGTACGATCTGCGAAACGCCGGAGCTGCGAGACGACGGAACCTATCGCGTTTACCTGAAAAACACCGCGCTCAACGGCGAACCGTTCGAAGGGAAGCTCCGGTTTTACGGCGCGTTTTCAGCTGCGCCCGCCTACGGTCAGAACATCCGCGTGAATGCGAGCGTGGTCTTGTCTTCCGAAAAATACAAGGAAAACGACCGCTATCAGGGCGTTTCCGCCGTGGCGTTTGGCAGGGACAGCGCGCGTGTGCTTTCGCAGGAGCCAACCGATCTTTACGGGCGGCTGCTGCAGCTAAGGGAAATTGTTGGCGAAAAGATTGCCGCGCTGTTTCCGAACAGTCCGGGAGAGGCCAAGGGGATGCTCTTGGGGGACGTTTCGGAGATTGACGACGAAATGCTCACCGCTTTTCGGAACACGGGTATTGCGCATCTTCTGAGCGTTTCGGGTCTGCATGTGTCGCTGCTTGCGGCCGCGTTTTCGCTGCTGTTTCGCAGAAATGCCTGGGTGCGCTTCTTTGCGGTTGCTTTGTTTTTACTGCTGTATTCCGCGCTGACCGCGTTTTCGCCGCCGGTCGTCCGCTCGGCCATCATGCTGCTGATTGCGCTCCTGGCGTTTCCACTGCGGCGCAGGCTGGATACGCTGAGCTCGCTCTGCGCGGCGTTTGTGCTGCTTTTACTCTATAACCCATATGCGCTCTGGAACGCCGGGTTTCAGCTTTCGTTTGTCGCCGTGTACTCCATGGTGCTGCTATCGCCGCTCTTCTCCGCGCCGCTGACCCGGCTTGGTTCGAGCGCAAGCGGGTTGATCGGTGCGAGCGCGGCCGTCGTAATCGGCACGTTTCCCACGACCTGTTTATTCTTCGAGCAGGCGCAGCTGCTATCGCTTGTGACGAACCTGTTCGTCATTCCGATCTCGGCGGTGTTTCTGATTCCCGCGTTCCTTGGCACGGTTCTGGCGTTTGTGTGGTTCCCGCTGGGCAACGCCGTGTGCGCAATCGCGCGGCTCGCGCTGGACGTCATCCTCGCCATCGCGTCGTACGGAGGCAAGCTTTCGCTCACCGTTGCCGCGCCGCCGATGATGGCGTATTTACTCTGGCTCGTTGCTATGTTCTTTGCCTCGCGGTTTTGCCTCTGGAGCGCGAAACGCCGCGCGCTGTACGCGAGCCTGATTGCATTTTTGGCGGCGGTCATGTGGATTTTTCTGTGACGGAACGACGATTTTCAACGGCGAGTCGGTTCGAAACGAACGATAATCAACATTTTTCGTCATAATTGACGGGTGGCTTATCCACGTTATCCACCAAACTATCCCCATAGTGTGGATAACCTTGGTGGATAATAAGCCAAAGAAGAACCTGGGGTTCCGCCCCAAGCCCCGCCAAAGGGCACGCCCTTTGGAAACCCACATGGCGCAGAGGAGAGTGTTCTTTTGCTTCTTTTCTTTTAAGAAAAGAAGAGAAAGAAAGCCCTAATAAGTTTGTGAACATTTGTTTGCAAGAAACCGGAATGATGGTATAATACACGCAATGGATGGATTGACGTTTCTCAAGAACATAGCAAACGGCGAAGCGCTCGGCGGCGCTTATTATTTCTGCGGCGAGGACGCTTACAGCCTCAATAAGGGAATCCGCGCGGTGCTGGAAAAAACGAACCCCGACTTGCGGGACATGAACGCGCAGGTGCTCAAAAGCCCCGCGCCGGGAGACGTGCAGAACGCGGCGGAAACGCTGCCGTTTTTCGACGAGCGGCGCGTGGTGGTCGTAACCGAATTCGACGCGGACACCGCAAACGCGCTGGAGCCTTACGCGGTGCAAGCGCCCGAAACAACGGTGCTCGTGTTCGTGCGCCCGGGAAAACCGCCGCTGACAAACCCGCTGTATAAAGCGCTGGAAAAAGCTGGCCGCGCGGTGTCGTTCGACCCGCTGAGCACGGAGCAGGCGGAAGCGTTCTTGCAAAAGCGGGCGAGGGACAATGGAATTCCGCTGGACACGGCGGCAGCGAGCCTGATGATACTGTATCTTGGGGTCGATCTGGGCGCGCTGGAGAACACGCTTTTGATGCTGGGCGCGTATGTCGGCTTTGGCAGCCGCGTCACCCGAAAAGCGGTGGAAACCTGCGTCAACCCTTCGGCGGAGTACAAGGTGTTTACGATTCTGGACGAACTCTGGGCTGGCAACAAGAAAAGCGGAATCGCGGAGCTCACGGGGTTGGTCTCCAGTCCGACGGAATCCGCAATGGGGCTGGCAACGCTGTTTGAGCGGAACGTCCGCGTAGTGGTCAACGCAAAGCAATTGCTGCTCGGCGGCAAAACGGAAGCGCAGATTGCGGAGATTCTCGGCGTCAAACCGTTTGTTGCGCAAAAGGCCGTTCGCAACGCAAAAAAGCG
>JBDKTD010000096.1:0-1904 GCA_039680365.1 Clostridiaceae bacterium | reverse complement strand
TCTCGAGCATCGCCATCAACATGCTGGGGCTTGGGCTGACGACGTATCTGCTGCGCGCGCTGTTCGATACGCAGGGACAGATTCGGCCAAAAATCATCGACAAAATGCCCTCGTGGGATCTGCCGTTTCTCGAAAAGATTCCCGTCGTCGGCAAAGCGCTGAGCAGCCAGAGCCCGATTACGTGGCTGGCGTTTGCGCTGGTGATTGCGTGTTTTATCCTGCTGTACAAAACGGAGTTCGGCCTCAACATCTGCGCCGTGGGCGAATCCGAGGATGCGGCGCGCACGGCCGGCATCTCGCCGGAGCGCATCCGCTGGCAGGTTATCATCATCGCGGGACTCCTCTGCGGGCTGGCGGGCGGGTATATCTCGACCATCACCGTTTCGGAGTTTACGGAAAACATGATCAGCGGGCGCGGCTTTACCGCGTTTACGGCGGTCGTGTTCGGCGGCGCGCACCCGGTGTTCGTTTGGCTCGTGACGCTGCTGCTTGGCTACGCGGACGCGGTCGGCATCCAGATTGAGCTGATCGGCACGGGGATCCCCTCGTCCATCGTCAAGATGTTCCCGTTCATTTTAGCGCTGGTGAGTTTAGTCATCGCTTCCGGCACGCAAAAGCTCAAGAGCAAGGGCGGCCTGTCCCGCCGGGCGCTCCGCAAACAGGCGGAAGCGGCGAAGAAGAAATAGATTGAGCGGCATATTTCGACAACTTGAACCGTATGGTTTTGAAAGGAAGTAAGACTATGGATCACAAAGAGAATCTCAGCGGCGTATTTGCGCCGATTACAACCCCGTTTTTTGCCGACGGCGGAGTGGACTACGACGGCCTGAAGCGCAATATGGAGCGCTACGCCAAGAGCCCGCTGAAAGGCTATCTCGCCCTCGGCAGCAACGGCGAAAACAAGAGCATGCTCACGGAGGAAAAGCTCCGCGTGCTGGAGATTATCGTTCAAAATAAAGGCGCGCATCAGGTCGTCATGACCGGGTGCATCGCGGAATCGACGTTCGAAACCGTCTCTATTGCAAAGCAAGCCTGCGCCATCGGTACGGATTACGTAACCCTGCTCAGCCCGAACTACTTTAAGAAGCAGATGACGGACGCGGCGCTGTTGAAGTACTTTACGGACGTGGCGGACAGCGTTTCAAAGCCCTGTCTGGCCTACTGCGCGCCGCAGTTTACGGGCGGCATTACCCTGAGCAACTCTCTTGTCAAGCAGCTTGCGGCGCACCCGAACATCGTCGGCATGAAGGACAGCTCCACCGGAAACATCGACGGCTACCTGATGGCCGTTAACAAAGATTTCTGCGTGATGGCGGGCTCGGCGAACTTCTTTTTGAGCGCGCTCATTGGCGGAGCGACCGGCGGGGTGATCTCGCTGGCCAACGCGTTTCCGGACATCACGGTCAAACTCTACGACCTGTTCAAGGCGGGGGACTACGAAGCCTGCTTTGCGCTCAACCGCGAAATCCTGCTGCTCAACGGCGCGGTTTCCGGCAAGGGCGGCGTCGCGGCGGTAAAGTACGCAATGGATCTTGCGGGCTTTGCGGGCGGGTTCCCGCGCCTGCCGCTGCTGCCGCTTGAGGAAGCGGACAAGGCTTCCATCCAGCGCGCGCTGAGCGAAAAGGGATTGATCTAGCGAGAAAACCTTTTTAGAAAGGAATGAACGCAATGGAAGCACGAAACGAACGCATGTGGATCGACGGCGCGGCCTGTGCCTCGGAAAACGGAGCGGAGCTGGCCGTTACGAACCCCGCTACGGGCGAGATGATTGCGACGGTGCCCGCGGCGACGGCTGCGGACGTTCTCCGCGCCATCGACGCGGCGGACAAAGCGTTTGCCGGTTGGTCGAAAACCACGCCGTTTTATCGCGGCGCTCTGCTGCGAAAAGCCGCGGAGCATGTGCT
>JBDKTD010000091.1:0-31961 GCA_039680365.1 Clostridiaceae bacterium | reverse complement strand
GCGGGCTCTTCGTCCCCTTGCGCGGCTTTCAGGAAGCATTCGTTTGCGCGTTTCGTTTGCCCCAGACCTGCGTAGGAAACGCCCAGCCAGTAGTAGATATCGTTCTCCTTGGCGCCGGCGAGTTTGCCCTCGCCCAGATTTTCCGGGTAGACGGTCGCTCTGTTCAGCAGTTCGACGGCCTCTCCGAACGCCCTTTTTTGAATGCGCTCTTTGGATAGCTGCACAAGAGATGCGATGTACTGCGCAATCACGCGCCCTTCCCCGCCTTCCCATGGATGGAACCTGTGTCTTTCGATCAGCCTAAGCGCTTCCTCCGGATGTCCCGTGAGATTCAGAAGGGTAACGTACTCCACATAGAGATCGTCTCGCAAAAACGCGCAGTCCCGGTTCCGCTCCAGAAAGGCCAGCCGCTGTTCGGGAGTAACGCCGATCTTTTTATAGAGCTGATCGAGTTCCATCAGAACGCGCGCGTCGCTTGGGTCGAGCGCGAACGCGGCTTCCAGCTCCTTGCGCGCGCCTTCCCTGTCCCCGCGTTTGTTGAAATACGCCAGCGCGAGATTCCGCCTCGCCGTGGGGCAGCGTTCGTCCAGCGCTCTGCAGCGCTCCCATGCGGAAATGGCTTCCTCGTACCGCCGCTTGTCGTACAGGCAGTTGCCAAGGTACAAGCAGCCGCACGCGTCGAGCGGGTTCTGCTCCAGGCACTCCCGCAAAACGAGGATATCCTGCACGCGGTGCGGAAAACACGGTTCGGCCTCCGCTTTCGCGGCAAGCGACCGGTAGGTTTCGGCCTGTTCCTTTTGCACCGCACGGCTGGAAAACACCGCGAGGTAATAGTAAATCATCGGATAGACGGCGGTTTCGCGCTTTTGCGAGAGGTTCGCCTTGAGCAGTTCGATTGCGTCTAAATAGAACCCCGCGCCCGCGTAATCCAGCGCAAGCTCGATCGTCCAGTTCGCGTTTTGCCTCAGCCTGCCGCCCAGCGCGCGCGCCTGCTCGGTATCCCCCGCCAGCGTCAGTTCATACTGCGCGGAGAGGTCGAGCGGGTCGATGGCGAGGGACTCCATGGCAAAGCAGGCCGCTTCGTCCTGCCGGTTGAGGTTCCGCAGCAAAACACTTTTGAGAGCGCGCGCCTTCATATGATGCGCGTTCCTGACGAGCGCGCGTTCAACATGTGCCAGCGACTGCGCGTAGTCGGACTGTTCCGCCAGGATGCAGGCCATCTCGTAAAACGCGCTTTCCTGCTGGGCGGCGTTCCATGTTGCCTTGTAGAGGCTGTCGTAAGCCGCGTCGTTCTTTGCTTGCAGCCGCTGGCAGACGCCGAGGTTGTAATACGCTTCCCCGTCGTACGGGTTCGGGTTAGAGCGCGTCAGTTTTGCAATCGCCGCTTGAAAATACAGCTCCGCTTCCGCAAGGCAGCCGCGCCGCAGGAGCAGCAGACCGTACGCGTTGTTGATGCGCGCGTCGGTCGGATCGCGCCGGAGCCCTTCGAGATAGTAGTCCTCCGGCAGGTACGTCGCGTGGCGGTACTGCTCGAGATGCATGCCGTAGTAAAAGAGATCCTCGTTGGTTGCCGTTTCTTCGGGCGGCGGAACGGGTTTTGCGGGTTCGGGCAGGGGTTCGCTTCCCAGCGCTTCCGGCCGGTAGTAGATCACGCGCGTGCCGGTTCCGTCCAGAACGGTCAGTTCCAGCGCGCTTTCCGGAGAAGAAACGCCGTCCGCGCTGCCTATAAACGGCCGCTGCGGCGAAAGGTCTGCCCGCGCGGAAAACACGCGTTTGCCTTGCTCAGTCAGCACGATTTCCGCGTTGTCGATCGGTTTTGCCGCGTAAACGCCAAAGCGCGCCTTCCCTTCCGTAAGCTCCAGCGACACCGCCGCCTCGGTATTGGCGTTCTTGACCGCGCCGATCTCCCGGTACGGCATGAAAACCTGCGTGAACACTTTTTCTTCATACGGCATCAGCCATGAAAAGTCCGGCTGGTTATCCGTAAAGCACCCCGTCATGAGCTCGATGTACGGGCCGTCCTCGTCGGTGAGGTTTCGATCCCAAGCCTTGCCGAACTCGCCGCAGCCCCATGTCCACTGTTTCTTGCCCGGAGAGATGTGGTGGTCGGCAACATGTAAAAGTCCCGCGCACCTGCCGTAATCGTAGCCGCCGATAAAGTCGTACTTCGAGCGGTACGCCATGTAGGACGTAGGAACGGGGATGTTTTTATAGCGGGAGATATCGACCCCCGCCGAGTAGTCCTGCTTGTAATACACGCCGTGCGCGATGGGAAAGGACGAAACGTCCCGCTTGCCGTGATCCATCACCGCCGTGACGTCCGGCGGAAAGATGGACTGCGTGTGTTCGTTCACAGCGACGGCGGGGTTCGCCCACCAGAGGAACGTCTGCGGCAGCGGCGTGCGGTTATAGAGCTGAACGTCAATCTTCAGCGCCGCGCTGTCGGGAAACAACGTCATCTTCGCCAGTCCCTTGGTGCGGAACATGTTCTCTATTTCGCCGACGGCGATGCTGCAACTGCCGTCCGGATTTTCAAAAATTTCGCTGTCCACCGGGTCGAAGGTGCTCGGCCGGTGATGCTGCGGCCAGTTGAACTCGATTCCGCCGGAAATCCATGGCCCCGCAAGCCCCACCAAAGCGGGTTTGATCACTTGATTGTAGTACACAAAGTCGTAGCCGTTCGTCTTGTCATAAGCGCGCTGAATACGCCCGCCCAGCTCCGGCAGAACCATGATAAAGACGTACTTGTTTTCCAGGCAGACCGCCTGATACACGGCGTTTTGCGGTTCGTCCCCGATGGACTCGATGACGGGATGCGGATAAACCTTGCCCGAACTGCCCTGATAGACGCGTTTTTCCAGAAAAACGGGGTTGCGCTCGGGTTTTCCCACCGGATAGGTGGGAATAATAATCTCCTCGCGCCAAACACGCACCCCGTGTTGAACTTGTTTGAGCTGCTTGCACTCCATTGTTCTTGCACTCCTTGCACCAAGGCGGCGTACAGGCCGCGCGGTCATTCCATGCGCGGGCAGCTCGCCTGCGCATCGTCGTTTCTATTTGATCCCCGCCAAACCGGAAAAGCATCCGGCGGCGGCGTTTGATTCATGTTCAGTCCGGCGCGGACGCACCGGTCTATTTCATCCCCGCCACCCGGCAGGATAATACCCGGCGGCAGCGTTTCGTTCGTATTTAATCCGGTTCAGTCCGGCGCGGATACGCCGCGCCTGTCCAGTATCCGCTAGCGCCCCAGTTTCTTTGTTATCTCGCTGCGGCAGCGCTCGATTTCAAATGCAATGATGCTTCCGCCCATCCCGGCGGTTGCGTCGCGCGGGTCGTAACGTACGGTAAAGTCCTCGTTTCCGCCGGAAATAAAGGTTTCGCTGTCCACAATGGCAAACTCGGTGTTTTTGAGCTTCGCTGGCTTTTTCGGCAATTTTTCACAGTCCACGCCCTGCGGAACCAGCGCGAGCATCACCGCCGTCTCCAGAAGCCCCGCGTGGCCAACGCCGACGCCGCAGTCGTCCGAAAGAATCAGCTGATCGATTACGTTTGCGCCCGTTTCGGCGGTCAGCAGTTCTGCAATCCGCTCCAGACAGGCAATCTGGTTATCCGCGCCATGGCCGTTGACAAGCACAACCGTACAAAACCCCAACTCGACTAAAAACTGCGTCTGCTGGCGGATGATCGCCGAAAACAGCTCCTCCGGCCAGTACATGCTCTTAACGGTGTTTGCCGGAAAGTCCATCCCGACCACCGATTCGCTGCCCGCAAAACCGACCTTTTTCAGCATTTCCGGCGTACGCGGCTGCTCCGTGCCAATATATAGCGGCGGCAGAACCGTTCCGTCCATCGCCTCGGCAAGGCCGAGCGCAACGGCGTACGCGTGCGCCGTATCCATACCCATGGACATGTGCGGGCCGTGCCACTCCATGCTGCCGATGGGCAGAAACACGATGGAAGCGCCATTCGTCATCGCAAGAATTTCGTGCGGCAGCAGTTCTTCGAATTTTCGTTTCGTTCCGTTCATTCCGTTTGTTCCGTTCGTTCGATTCGTTCTTTTGTATTGGGTTCGTATCTTGCGTGTTTCTCTTTTAAGAGAGGCCGTAGATGTTCTACGGCCTCTCCGATCCATTCGTTCGATCCGAGGTTAACCGGCGTATTCCGGCATGATGGTCGCAAGATCGTCGCCGTACTTAACAATGGTAGCGCCGACAGCGGTCTTTTCCGGAATGGCAGTTCCATTCTGGAGGAAGTCAAGCATTTCCTGAGCGGCAGCTCCGCCGACGCCGCGCGCCGAGAAGTAGGCAGCCGCACGGAACGGGGAGGTCGGGTTGGCGAACTCTTCGGGGCAATAGTAGCCGCCGAGGCCGACGCACATGGAGTCGGCCGCGAGGCCTGCCGCTTCGAGGGCACGGGCTGCGCCGACGGCGCCTTCATCCGAAACCGCGAGGACGAGCCACTTGGTGATCTGCGGGTTGCCGGTGATCACGGCGGAAGCCGCAACGTTGCCGGTTTCCATGTTCGTGTCATGATCCGCGCGATAGATCTTGGCGTCGATGCCGGGCAGGAGCTCGGTGAGCTTTGCAATCTGGCCTTCGGTGCGCGGTACGCAGCTGGAGACGGTGTCCGCGGTCATCAGCATGATGCCGAAGCTCGCGTCGTCCGCCAGGTTGTTGTCCTTGATGTACTGAGCGGCCCATTCGCCGATGCCGGCGCCGATGTTGTAAGCGTCAATGCCGACCCAGGGAGCCAGCTTGTTGCCGTTTTCATCTTCCAGCGCGTCGTCGCATGCGATCACGGGGATGCCCGCTTCGGTGAGCTTATCGACCGCGGCTTTGCTGAGGTTCTGATCCGGGATGCAGGTCAACACGCCGTCAACCTTGTCCGCAATGCAGGTGTCCAGCATTTCCATGAACTTCGCACCGTCGGTTTCGCAGTCCATGTACTTGAAGGTGCCGCCCGCCGCTTCGATGATCTTGCGGGACGCTTCGCCTTCCTGCTGGAACCATTCCGCCGTGCCCATCTTGTAGAGGCCGACGATGACAAATCCGTCTTTCGCGGGTGCTTCCGTCGCGGCCGCTTCAGCCGGGGCTTCTGTCGCCACCGCGGGCGCTTCCGTCGCTTCGGTCGCGGCCGGAGCGGAGGTGGAGCAGCCGAAGAGGGCGGACATGGACAATGCCAATACCATGATCATGACGAGAGCCAGTTTTGTTTTCTTCATGTTAAGTAATTTCCTCCTTTTGATTTTGTTCTATCAAAACCCGCACTGCGCAGACACGGGTTGATATCTTGTCCGTCAAAGAATCACTCTTTGACGATTCAGACGACGCTTGGACGTAGGCTCAGCGAAGCGCTTTGCTTTCCTCGAGCTCTTTCTTAATACGGGAACGCTTCCGCAGGTAGTCGAACGTAAGCGCGATAACAAGCAGCGCGCCCTTTGCAACCTGCTGCCAGAACGTCTGCACGCCGAGCATCAGAAGGCCGGTGTTGAATCCCTGCAGAATCAACATGCCGAGCAGGGTACCGAGAATTGTGCCCGTGCCGCCCGTAAACGCCGCGCCGCCGAGAACTGCCGCCGTAACCGCGTCGAATTCCAACCCGTCCGCGCAGGAAGGCTGCCCGGAGTTCATGCGCGCCGCGAGCAGCGCGCCCGCCAGTGCCGCCAGCCCACCGGAGAGGATATAGAGCTTATAAATGATCTTAGTCGGGTTCAGGCCCGCGAGTTTTGCGGCGTACGCGTTGCCGCCGAGCACATAGATGCTGCGGCCGAAATACGTCTTGGCGAGGATGACGCCGAGGACGACGAAGAACACTATGAGCAGCAGAACCGTGATCGGCAGGAATCCAAGAATGCGGTAGGAGCCGATTTTGTTGTAGTTTGCGTTCGCAATGCCGACCGCCTTGCCGCTGCAGAGGATATACGCAAACCCGCGCACGATGGACATGGAAGCCAGCGTTGCGATGAACGGCTGCAGCTTTAAGTGGTTGATCGTCGCCGCGTTGAGCGCGCCGATAAAGCAGCCCGCGAGAACCGCCAGCAGCAGCGCGAGGATCGGGGTAATGCCAGCTTTGACCAGAATCGCGCTGAGCACGCTAGAAAACGCCGCAACCGAACCGGCGGAAAGGTCGATTTGGTTAGCGATGATCAAATACGTTTCGGCGATGGCTACAAACCCCATCAGCGAACAAGCAACGAGAATATTCGTCAAATTCTGGCTGGTGGCATAGTTCTTATTAAAGATAGAGAACAGCACCACCATGACGATCAATGCGATCACCAGCGAAATCTTCTCCATGAAATCGCTTTTTTTAAACCGCGTGAGCATACTTTCCTGCATGATTACCACCCTTGAGTCTCTCTGAATTTTAATTATGATTACGTGTCTTAACTCTCAACCTTAAGTTTTTGAAATTCTTAATTTGTTTACGCGTCCTTTTCGTCCACCATCGCAAACCGCAGCAGATGTTCCTCGTTGCTGTTTTCCCGGTCAACAATCGCGGAAACGCCGCCTTCGCGGATGACGACCACGCGGTCGCTGAGCCCAATGATCTCCGGCAGTTCGGAGGAGACCAGCAGCACTGTGATGCCCGCGCGGGCGCATTGGCAGATGATGCTGTAAAACTCCGCTTTTGCGCCAACGTCAATGCCCTTTGTCGGTTCGTCGAGGATGAGCACCTTGGGGCGCATCTCGAGCCAGCGCGCCAGAACCGCTTTCTGTTGGTTGCCGCCGGAGAGCTGGGAAATCTGCTTGTCCGCGCCCGGCGTGCGGATTTTGTATGTTCCAATCGCGCGCTCGGCAATCTCCGTTTCGCGGGCGTTGTCGATCATTCGCAGCTTGTTGAGCAGCGTTTTCAGGATTGCAATGGAGATGTTGCCTTACACCGAGATGTTCGGCAGGATTCCCTGATCCTTGCGATCCTCCGGCACCATGGCGATGCCATGCGAAATCGCGTCCTGCGGCGAGCTGATGAAAACGCGCTTGCCTTCCAGCCAGACCTCGCCGGAAAGGATCGGATCCAGCCCGAACAGCGCGCGCATAATCTCCGTCCGTCCCGCGCCGACCAAGCCAGCAAAGCCGAGGATTTCGCCCTTGCGGACGGAAAACGAAACATCGGTTACGTAGTCCGTCGTCACGTGCTTGAGTTCCAGCACCGTTTCCCCGATGGCGGTGTTGCGTTCGAGTTCTTCAAACACCTTGCCCAGCGGGCGGCCCACCATCATACGGATGAGTTCGTCGTTGGTCGCCTTACCCGTTTCCACCTGACCTACGATTTTTCCGTCCTTAAAGACGACGACCTCGTCGGAAATCTGCGAAATCTCCTTCATACGGTGGGATACGTAGAGAATGACCTTGTTCTGCGCCTTGAGCTGGCGAATGATGGTAAAGAGGATTTCAATCTCCTTGTCGCTGAGGCTCGCGGTCGGTTCGTCGAACGCTATGATGGCGGAATCCCGGCGCACGGCCTTCATGATTTCGACCATCTGCTGCATGGCGGCGCTGAGGCGGCTCACCTTTTCGTCGGGCGTGAACTGCAGGCCGAAGCGCGCGCAGATTTCCCGCGTTTCGCGGTTCATGCGCTCAAAATCGACCATGCCGCTCTTGCCGACGGGCCAGTTGCCTAGAAACACGTTTTCGGCCACCGTCATCTCCTTGAGCACCTGGCGCTCCTGATAGATGACGCTGATGCCGTGGTCAATCGCTTCCCGCGGGGAATCGAACCGCACGGTTTTGCCGTCTATGACGATGCTGCCGCCGTCCGGCTTGTAATCGCCGTTCATAATCTTTAAAAGCGTGGACTTACCCGCGCCGTTTTCGCCAAGCAACGCATACACCCGGCCGCTCTCGGCGTGAAACTGAATCTCGCTGAGCGCCTTGACGCCGGGGAAGTATTTATTGATGGACTGAAACTCGATGTAACTCATTCACAGTACCCCATATGCAAGTGTGTACGTTAACACTTTTCTGAATAAAAAAACGATCCGTTTGCGAATTGCAATTCAAGAACCCGGCGCAGAGCCGATCACGTGCTTACAGTTCGCATTATATCCGCCGAATTTTGAGTTGTCAATACGCATTTTGACAACAAATGGACGTTTTCCTGTCGCAATTCAGTCTGATCTACGATTGACTTTTCAAAAAAACGTCCTTATACTTGCATTGTAAACGGGCGGCTCGCCTCTTTTTTCAAAACAAACGTGTTATCGTTAACGCATTCGCGCTGCAATCAACACTTTTCCAGTCAGCAATCCGGCGCAAATCCGGTTCAAAACGCTTATATATTCAGAAAAACACGCGGAAATCCAGGAAAAAGCGACCTCAAAAGACAATTGATTTCATAATGGAGTGATAACAGCCATGGAACAGAAAAACGCGCTGGTGACCGGCGCAGGACGCGGAATCGGGCGCGCAATCGCGCTGGAACTCGGCCGTAAAGGGTACGCCGTCGGGGTGAACTATCTGCACAGCAAGTCCGGCGCGCAGGCCGTCTGCGACGAAATTATCGCGCGCGGCGGAAAAGCCGTTCCGCTGCAGGCGGACGTTGGTAAAAACGCGGAGCTTTCCGCGATGTTCGAAGCCTTTTTTGAGGCGTTCGGATCCATCGACCTGATGGTCAACAACGCCGGTCTCAGCAAGTTTTACCCGTTTTTGGAAGTGACGGAAGAACAGTGGACGGAGCTGACCTTCAGCGACTGGAAGGGCGCGTTCTTTGGCACGCAATACGCCGCGCGCAATATGGTGGAACACCACAAGCAGGGCGTCATCGTAAACATCTCTTCCAACCATGTTGACGGCTGCTGGCCGCAGGCGAATATCTACGGGCCCACGAAGGCGGCGCTCACGAAATTCGGCAAGAGCGCGGCAATGGAACTCGCACCATACGGCATACGGGTAATCACCGTGGCGCCCGGCTATACGGACGTGGACTGGCCCAAGGATCACCCCGTACAGCTCGCCAAGCCGCGCATCCCGCTCCAGCGTTTTGCCGAGCCGGAGGAAATCGCAAGGATCGTGGCGTTTCTCGCTTCCGACGCGTGCTCCTATATGACGGGCAACTGCGTTACCATAGACGGCGGCGCGCTCCTGCCCATTCTGCCGGAAAACGATTATTACGGCGTATGTGAACCATAAAGATTTCGGAGTAATTAATCCATATAGATTACGAAGTAAATAAGCCATGAAGATTACGGAGTAAATAAGCCATGAAGATTACGAAGCTGGAAACCTTTCGCATCATCCCCCGCTGGCTTCTGCTGCGGCTGGAAACGGAAGACGGCACGGTCGGCTGGGGCGAACCGGTCGTGGAAGGCCGCGCAGGCGCCACGGAAGCGGCGGTGCACGAGTTCTCCGCGCAGATCCTCGGAAAAGACCCGCGTGACGTGGAGCGTCTCTGGCAGACGCTGTACCGCGGCGGATTCTACCGCGGCGGCCCCGTGCTCACCAGCGCGCTCTCCGGCATCGATCAGGCGCTTTGGGATATCAAGGCCAAGGCGCTGGGCGTTCCGGTTTACGAGCTGCTCGGCGGGCGCGTCCGCGACAAAATGGAAGTCTACAGTTGGATCGATTCCAACACGCCCGAAGAAGCCGCGCGCTGTGCGCTGGAAAAGAAGAATCTGGGCTTTCGCGCCGTCAAGATGTTCGGCGTGGACGCGGTGGGCTGGATCACGGACTATCGGGCGATCGACGCGCTCTGCCAAAAGCTCCAGGCCATCCGCGAAGCGGTCGGAAGTGAGTTTGGCATTGCCATCGACTTCCACGGCCGCCCCCACAAGGCGATGGCCAAGACTCTGCTCAAGGAGCTGGAGCCGTACCGCATCCTGTTTGTGGAAGAGCCGGTTCTGATTGAAAACGAGGAAGCCTTTGCCGAACTGCACGCCTGCACGAGCATCCCGCTGGCCACCGGTGAACGCAACTACACCCGCTGGGGGTTCAAGAACATGCTGCAAAAGGGCTGCGTGGATATCATCCAGCCGGATTTAAGTCATGCGGGCGGCATTTCCGAAGTGCGGCGCATCGCGGCCATGGCGGAAGCCTACGACGTTGCAATCGCCCCGCACTGCCCGCTCGGCCCCGTGGCGCTGGCAAGCTGCCTGCAGGTGGATTTTGCGTCCATCAACGCCTGCATTCAGGAGCAGAGCCTCGGCATGGCGTATAACCAGGGCAACGAGATGTCCCGCTATATCACAAACCCCGAAGTCTTTTGCTACGAAAACGGGTTCGTCGGCCTGCTGCAAAATCCCGGCCTCGGCGTGGAGGTCAACGAAACCTCCGTACGCGAGATGGCAAAGACCGGCCACGACTGGAAAAACCCGATCCTCCATCTGGAGGACGGTTCCGTAACCGAATGGTAACGCCGAGCGCGCTGAACACGCCGGACTGTCTAATCGGCGAGAACCCGGTTTGGTACAAATTGACTCGCGAATACCTATGGACGGATATCCTGCGCGGCGCAATTTACGCTTACTCCCCGGAAACAGGGCTCTCGCGCACGGTGCTGGAAACGCCGTATCAAACCGGCGCGTTTCTCGGCGCGGAAGACGGACGCCTTGTCGTTTTTACCGAGCGCGGCGTTTTTTGCGCAGAACGAAGCGAAAACGGGTTCCGCCTGCTCGAAGAGCCGCTTTTTACGGTTCCGCTGATCGAGGGCGAACGCTTTAACGACGCAATTGCCGATTCCTGCGGGCAGATGCTCTCCGGCTCGAAGCGAGCGGACAATACGGAAGGCAGGCTCTGGCGTTTTTCGGCGGGCAAAGAGCCGGAAGTGCTGCTTGAGCGCCTCAGTATCTCCAACGGCATGGGCTTCTCGCCGGACGGACGGACGTTTTACCACACGGACTCCGTGCCCTCCACCATCACCGCCTACGACTACGCGCCAAATCGCCCGCTTAAGAATCCCCGCGTCGTCGTTCAGCTGGAACCGAGCGTCGATCCCGACGGGATGACCGTGGACGAACAAGGCAATCTCTGGTTTGCCTGCTGGGGCGCGGGGCGCCTGGAATGCGTGTCCTCGCAGGGTGATCCCGTCTGCTCCATCCCGCTTGAAGCAAAGCAGTGCTCCAGCCTGTGCTTTGGCGGCGAGCGCTTATGCGACCTGTTTGTAACCAGCGCGTCGGTGGGCGGCAGCGCCCGCAAACCCCCGCTCGGCGGCGGGTGTTATCTCCTCCCGAACGCCGGAACGGGCAAGCCGGAATATCCTGCAAAAATAAACTTGGTTGGTGTATAATTATAGAATCTTACCACGAACGGAGCGTCACCATGTCGCGACCATTCACCATAAAAGACGTAGCAAAAGAAGCGGGCGTTTCCATTGGAACCGTCGATCGTGTTTTACATAACCGCGGGCGCGTTTCGGACGCGAACATGAAGGCGGTCACGGCCGCCGTCAAGAAGCTCAACTACCATCCAAGCCAGATTGCGCGCGCGCTGGTCAACCGCAAGAGCAACCTGCGCATCGGCATTACGTACCCGCGCGTGGACAGCGACTTTTGGAGCGAAATCCCCGGCGGCATCGAAGCGGCGAAGAAGAAGCTGATGCCGTTTGGCGTGGAACTCGTGATCGACCACACGGAAACGTACGACGTGCGCGACCAGATCGCCTCCATCGACAAACTGGTCGGCCTCGGCGTCAGCGGGCTGGTCTTTACCTCCGTGGACGATTCTTCCGCGGATCAGCTGGAGCGGCATATTCCGGAGGGCATCCCCTATGCCACCGTGGTCAACCCCGCCGCGAGCGTGAGCCGCTGCGCGTTTCACCTCGGCCCGGACGATTTTCAGCTCGGCATGCTCGCAGCCAGACTCATCTCGCTGTTCTGCGGCGAGCGCTGCAGCCTTGTTGTCCTCGCGCCGAACTACAAGTTCAACGGCACGCAGCGCCGCATCGCGGGCGTACTCAGCAAGATCAATCAGGATCTGCCGGGCATCAACCTGCTCAAGGTCATCCCCGTTTCCGGCGTAACGGACGAGGATATCCGCGCGCACTTGTATTCCGCAGCGGCGGAAGCGCTCGGCGCCTTCCCGGCGCTCGACGCGCTGTACGTCAGCAACGGTTTCTTCGATGAGGCGGCGTTCGCCATCCGCGACGCGTTTCCCGATTCCAAGGTCAAAGTATTCGGTCACGAATTCACCTCCGCCCTGCCGGATCTGATCGCGCGCGGAATCGTCGCGGCAACAATCTATCAAAAGCCTGCGGAGCAATGGTACCGCGCCATCGTAATGCTCAGCGAGCTGCTCTCCGACAACCGCCTTGTCACCGCGCAGGACGTCCGCGTGGAGTGCAGCATCATCATGAAAGAAACGCTGCCAACAATCGACATTGGCGGCATACGTTTGCCGTAATACGCAAAGCGCTTTAATTGATCAAAATCGGCGGCATACGCCTGCCGTAATTCGCGAAGCGCTTAAATTGATCAAAATCGTCGGCATACGTTTGCCGTAATACGCGAAGCGCTTAAATTGATCAAAATCGGCGGTATTCGTTTGCCGTAACCCGCATAACTATATAAAAAAACTATTCCAAGGGAGATTTCGTTATGACCAAAGCACAGCTCTGCCAGCGCATTGAAGAAGAGCGCATCATCGCCGTCGTCCGCAAAGTCTATGGCGACGACCTGATGTTTCTTGCCGAAGCGCTGCTCGACGCGGGGATTTCCACGATGGAAGTCACCTTTGACCAACAAGACCCCGACTGTCTGAAGAAGACTTCCGATGCAGTCAAAGCCGTCCTCGGCGCGTTCGGCAGCCGCTGTACCTGCGGCGCGGGCACAGTTTTGACGCTTGCGCAGACGGACGCCGCCGCAAACGCCGGAGCGAGCCTGATTATTTCGCCCAACTGCAGCGAATCTGTCATCCGCCATACCGTCGAGCTCGGCCTCGTTTCGATTCCGGGCTGCATGACCCCGAGCGAGATTCTGGCAGCGCACGACGCGGGCGCGGACTTTGTTAAGGTGTTCCCCGCGGGAAGCCTCGGAACGGACTATATTAAGAACATCTCCGCCCCCATCAGCCATGTCAAATTTCTGGCCGTCGGCGGCATAAACGCGGAAAACTATCTGGCGTTCCTCAAAGCGGGCTGCATCGGCGCGGGCATCGGCGGGTCGCTGACCAACCGCGCGCTGATTGCCGCGCGCGACCGCGAACAGCTCAAAGCGAACGCCGCGCAGTATGTTTCCATTGCAAAGGCGTTCGGAGCGGAGGCGATAAAATGAACAAACTCGTCTGTTTTGGCGAACTCATGCTCCGGCTCAACCCGCCGGGTTACCAGCGCTTTGTGCAGGCGGAAAGCTTTCAAGCGTCCTATGCCGGCGGCGAAGCGAACGTCGCGGTCGCGGTCGCCTGCCTCGGGCAGAAAGCTGCGTTTGTTACCAAACTGCCCGACAACGAAATCGGCCAGAGCGCCGTCAACGCCCTGCGCCGCTACGGCGTGGATACCAGCCGCATTCTGCGCGGCGGCGAACGCGTCGGCATCTACTTTGTGGAAAGAGGCGCTTCCCAGCGCGCTTCCAAGGTGATTTACGACCGCAAGAACTCCGCGGTGTCGCTTGCCGACCCTTCCGAGTACGATTGGGACGAAATCTTTTCGGGTGCGAGCTGGTTCCATTTTACCGGCATCACGCCCGCGCTGAGCGAACGCGCGGCCGCCGCCTGTTTGGACGCCTGCAAAGCGGCAAAGCGGCTGGGGCTAACGGTCAGCTGCGATTTGAACTACCGCGGCAAACTCTGGAGCCGCGACAAGGCAGGCGCGGTGATGAGCGGGCTCATGCCGTATGTTGACCTCTGCATCGCCAACGAAGAGGACGCGGCGGACGTTTTCAGCATTCGCCCCGCCAACACCAGCGTGACGGAAGGCAAGCTCTCCCGCGAGGGGTACGAGCAGGTTGCCCGCGAACTAGCCGCGCGCTTCGGCTGCAAGCGGGTCGCCATCACGCTGCGCAAAAGCGTTTCCGCCAGCGACAACGACTGGGCGGGCATGCTCTATGACGGAAGCGTCTGCGCGTTTTCTAAGACATACCCCATCCGCATCGTCGACCGCGTGGGCGGCGGGGACTCGTTTGGCGGCGGGTTGATCTACGCGCTCATGAACGGCATGTCCACGCAGGAAGCAATCGAGTTCGCCGTTGCCGCCTCCTGCCTCAAGCAGACGATCGAAAACGATTTTTCGCTCATCAGCGTTTTGGAAGTGAAAAAGCTCGCCGAGGGCGACGGCAGCGGCCGCGTCCAGCGGTAGAAAAAATCAAAATAGATCCTGCGAAACGGTTCGTTTCACAGCATCTTTTTTGCTGTGTTTTCATTAATGAAAGCCATATTAATCCTCTATAATGAAAAGAGACTCTGTTCGCTTCTCACAGACAGGAGATTCGGCTCCGAATACAATAAAATAAAACGACAGGAGGTTATTGCCATGCAGACAATCATTCCGCATCTCTAGTTTGATACGCAGGCGGTGGAAGCGGCCAACTACTACGTTTCGCTCTTTGCGAATTCCAGAATAAACACCGTTTCGAAGCTGTACGACACGCCTTCCGGCGAAGTCGATACGGTGGATTTTACGCTTGACGGCGTGCGGCTCAACGCCATCAGCGCGGGGCCAATCTTTTCGTTGAACCCTTCCGTTTCGCTGATGGTCACCTGCCGCAGCGCGGAGGAAGTGGATCGCCTTTACGAAGGCTTACAAGACGGCGCAACCGTGCTGATGCCGCTCGGCGAATACCCGTTCAGCAAGCGCTACGTCTGGCTGGCCGACCGGTTCGGCCTCAATTGGCAGCTCTGTTTCTTTGATACCGACGAGATAACGCAAAAGATCCGCCCGGTGTTTCTCTTTGCGGGCGAAGCCTGCGGTAAAACGGAGGAAGCGCTCGCGTTCTATTCGAGCGTGTTCAGCAGCGCAAAAACGGGATATGTCAGCCATTACCAGCCGGGTGAAGCAATGGTCGAGCGCGCAAAAATCAACTACGCGGAACTCACGCTGGGCGGCTTTCAGCTTGTCGCCATGGATCACGGCGCGGGAGGCACGGAAGCGTTCAACGAGGCGTTTTCGCTGATGGTGCTCTGCAAAAATCAGGCGGAGATCGACTTTTATTGGGAAAAGCTCTCCGCCGTGCCGGAAGCGGAGCAGTGCGGCTGGCTCAAGGATCAGTTCGGCGTTTCCTGGCAGATCGTGCCGGAGCAGCTCGGGCGCATGCTTGAAACCGCCACCGAGGAAGAAGCCAAGCGGATTACGCAATCGTTTCTCGGCATGAAGAAGCTCGATATCGCTGCGCTGGAGCAAGCGCGGCGCGGGTAAAGCCAAGCAAATCGAATCGCTGATGGCAGAAAAACGGCGGTAAGCTATATTCAGCTTGCCGCCGTTTGGTTTTGCTTGAGAAAGCTTCATCTGCGCTTGCACTGCGCAAGTTTTCGCGCCGCTCACACGATCGTGAGCCGCTCGCGCATGCAGTTTTTCCATACGTCCGGGATGGGCAGCGCTTCCACGCCCGCGCGCAGAGACGCCCAATCGGCGCTGGCTTCCAGCGCGCGCCACCAGCGTTCCTTGACCAGATTTTCCTGCGGAACCTGAACGGCGCATTTTAGCAGCCTGGCTTTGACCTGCTCCAGTTCGCTCTTTTGCGCGGGCTGCAGCGTGAGCTCGGCGGACTGTCCGCGCATGAGCTTGAGCTCCGCCTGCAAGCAGCGGTTATGGCGCGTTTTCAGCGCGGCTGATTCTCCGTCGACTGCCGCGGTGAGCTCGCCATCCTCGATGTTGACAAACAAGATATGGAAACTGCGCGCGGGCAGGGTTTCGTCCAAATCGGACTCCACCGTAAAGTGCAGCGTGCCCTCGCTTTCCTGACGCACGGCAAAACGTGTTTCCAGCCTAAGCGAACCGTTGTGCTCAACGAGCGTAAACGCGCCGTTTCCCGCGAATACGTGAACGTCCAGTTCTTCCGGCAGGGCGCAGGCGCTGTCCAGCCCCCGGTCCAGCGGCAGAATCGCGCCGTCCTGGGCAAGCACAGGAATGCTCCCGCAGTCCCGCATCATCCGGACGACCCGCCCGCCGCCGTACCGCACGTGGGTAAAGACGTCCGTCCAGTTCCCTTCCGGCAGCCAGACAACCGCCGAAGCGAGGCCGTCCGCCGCCGAAGGGTTCACGATGGGAGCAACGATCAGCGTATCTCCAAAAAGGTATTGATCGAACGCTTCATACGCCCGCGTTTCTTCCGGCCAGCGGTAATACATTGGCGCAATCAGCGGGCTGCCCGTTTCATGTGTCAGCACCGAACGCGTGTAGAGAAACGGAACCATTTTCCGCCTCAGTTGGAACCAGCGCGCCGCCGTGAGCCGCGTGGGCAGCGAATACGACCAGGGCTCCTTTGCCGTCACTTCGGAAGGGCAGTTGTGGATGCGGTTGATCGGGCTGAACACGCCGAACTGCAGCCATCTCAAGTACAGCTCCTCGTTCCGCTCGCCCCGGTGATGCCCGCCGATATCGTGACTCCACCAGGTATAGCCCGCGTTGGAAGCCGTCGAAGTAAAATACGGCATGTAGCGCAGAAACTCCCAATCCATGTGGGTGTCCCCGCTGAAACCGACCGGGTACCGGTGCGAACCGATTCCCGCGTACCGCGAGAGGATCAGCCCCTGACCGTTCCTCGATTTGCTGTCGAGAAAATGGTAGTGGTTCAGCGCCCAGAGCGGGTTGAGCCCGCCTAAGCCGGATTTTTCGCCCTGCTGCCAGTCGATCCACCAGAAATCGACGCCTTCGTCCTCCAGTGGATGGTGCAGGTCGTCAAAGTAGGTTTCCACGAACCGCTCGTTTTCAATGGCGAACGGAATGCGCAGCTTCGTTTCGGGATCGACGCCCAGGTGCGCGGCAACCGCGGCGTAGCGGTCCTCATACCAGCGCACGCCTTCCGCGGGGTGCAGGTTGAGGGTCGTATGCATGCCGCGCGCGTGCAGTTCCTGCAGCAGCGCTTTGTGGTCGGGAAACAGCCGTTTGTTCCAGCTGTAGCCTGTCCAGCCGTCCGTTCCGCCGTGCGCTTCGTCGTTGAGCCCGTTTGCCGTGATGCCGAACGTTTTGTCAATCGCGATATGGTGCCAGTCGATATCGATGACGGCGACGCTGATGGGGATTCCGTCGTCGGCAAAGTTGTCCATGAGATCGAGATACTCCTGCTGCGTATACGGCCAATAGCGGCTCCACCAGTTGCCCAGCGACCAGCGCGGCAGAACGGGCGGCTTTCCGCAGAGAGAGTAGAGCGCAAGAACGGCAGCCGCGTAATCCTGTTCAAACGCAAACACGTACCAGTCGGTTTCCGCCTGTTCGCGCGGTTTTGGCAGGCCGTCTTCTCCCAGCAGGATGGTTTCGCTGTCGTCGTACACCGCGACGCCGCTTCGGGAAACCACACCCGGCTCCAACCGGATATGCGCGCGGTCATAACGGTTGATCGAGGGGTATAATCTCAGGTGTTCGCCGTTGGTATCCAGCGTGCAGAGCGTGCCAAAGAGGTTGCCTTCGTTGTCGAGACGCGCGGTGCTGCCGTTAGCAAACTTGACCTCGCTTGCCGATAAGTCGCCGGGGTCGAGCGAAAGCGTAACCGCCGCCGTTGCGATTACGATTCTGTCTTTCTCCTGCCGCGCCCGGAAGTCAACGGGCGCCTGATCGCGAAACCAGACCGCGAGCGTAGCCTCGTTGCAGAACCGCCCGGATTCCGATTGTTCAACACGAAACAGCCGTTCTCCCAGAACGGTCACGCGAATCCGACCGAACACAACGATATTTTCCGGCCTTGAAAGAGGCCTCGTTTCCGCAATTCTGCTGCTTGCAAGCATTCGTCTTTGCCTTTCCGTTTATTTCCACAAGGACAGTATATCCGTTATGCGTTCAATTTCAAGTTCCGCGCCCGCGCCTTTTGCGTCAGGGCCTATGGCGGCCGCCAGTGCTCCCGAACGTTTTGCCGCTTCAACGCCGCTTGCCGCGTCCTCCACAACGAGGCACTCGTTCGGCAAAAGCCCGAGCGCCTTTGCCGCGCGGTCGAACACCTCGGAGTCGGGCTTGGAGCGCGTAATCATCGTTCCGTCCACAACGGTGGTAAACCTGCCCTCCAGACCGATGCGGCGCAGAATCTGCCGCGCGTTCTTGCTGGCGGAAGCAACCGCCGTGCGGATTTTTTTTGCGTCCAACGCAGCAATCGTCTCCTCCACGCCGGGCAGCACGTCGCTTTCCGACAGTTCGTCCAAAAGCGTCCGATACAGCTCGTTTTTCTCTTCCGCAAACGCTGTTCGCTCCGCTTGTTTCAGTTCCATCCCCGCGCGCGCAAGGATTAATTGCACGCAGTCCTGCCGCCCAACGCCGCGCAGCAAAGGCGCGGTATCGGCGGAAAACGGAATATTCCAGCGTTCGCAGGTTTCCCGCCAGGCGCGGGTATGCAGTCGATCGGTTGCGGTTAACACACCGTCCAGGTCAAACAGGACGCCTTTGAGCATATAAAATTCCTTTCGAAAAGGCGGGGTAAAGAGTACCTTTCCCCGCCTCAGTCTGTCGTTTCTTATTGTTTTTCGGCTTACTCGCCCGTGACGCCCGTCTTTTCGATTCCTATTTTCAACTTACTCGCCCGTGATTCCTGTTTTTTCGATGCTCGCAATAAAACTGCGCTGCACAAGGAAATACAGGATGATCAGCGGCAGAATGGAAAGCAAGGTGCCCGCAAGCTGAATCGATTCGTTGAGCGCGCCGCCTGTGCTTACGCCAACGGAGGAATAGAGCTTGTTGAACTGCTCTGCAAACTGCTGCAGACGCATCGGCAGGGTCGTGACGGCTCCGGTGGAATACTGCGGCAGCTGGACGGTGTCGTTCCAAATCCAGATGAACGAAAACAGGTACGTCACCACCAACGCGGGCTTTGCCATAGGCAGGGCGATGGAGAAGTAAATTCTGAGCGGCCCAGCCCCGTCGATTTTTGCCGCCTCGTCGATCGACTTGGCGTAGGAGCCAAAGTAGTTGTAGAAAATCAACAGGAACACCGAGCTTTTGACCCCCTGGCCAAAGAGCGTAATCAAGTACATCGGCCAGATGGTTCCGACCAGCTTGTAGCTGTTGAACAGCAGAAAGCGGGGAATCATCGTTACCTGCACGGGGATGAGGAAGATCAGCACCGAAAGCGCAATCCAGAGCTTTTTGAGCGGAACGCGGTAGCGCGCGAGCCCGTAGCCTGCGGCGGCGAGCACAAACGTCTGCAGCGCGGCGGGAATCACGGTCATCTTCAGCGAATCGCGAAACCCCTGCCAGAAACTGAGCGTCTTTGCCGCCTTGATAAAGCTCTCCACGCTCAGGTGGGTGGGAATCCAGCTCACGGTGGAATCGACGAGATCCTTTGTGTCCATAAAGCTCACGGAGAGCATATACAGGAGCGGGTAGACGAACACAAATCCCAATCCTGTCAAAATGAGAAACCGCACCAGATTTTTGGCAGCGCTCGCGCCGCGCGCGCGTGTAATCCGGGGAAACGCGCGTGCTTTTGGTTTGCTGGAGCTGTTGCTATTGGCTGATTGCTTCACCGTTCACTCCCCCTTTCCTTCTTTTCGCGGAAGAGCAGAAACGCAACGAAGATGATCAGCAGCATGCATCCCGCATACAGCCAGGACTGCGCCGCCGAGTAGCTGTAAGGACGTGCGATATCGGCAATGTTGCTGGCAATCAGCAGGTTGGTCGCGTCGTCCGCCGCCGCGCCCATCTCCACAACCGTGTAGACGCAGTTGAGCAGAATTACGGGTCTGAGATACGGCAGCGTGATCTTCCAGAACGACTCCCAAGCGGTCGCCCCGTCGATGGACGCCGCTTCGTACATGTTGGGGTCGATCTTTTGCAGTGCGATGATAAAGATGATAATCTGCACGCCGCAATACCACAGAATGCGGATAAAGCTGTCGAGAAACGCAATCAAGGTCATGGCTCCCGACCAGCTCATCTCCATGAGGATGGAGCGAATGTTCATAAAGTCGATGGTAACGTTCATCGCGGCGGTCTGGCTCATGAGCTGCGTCATCACCGGCCCGCTCATAATGATGACCGGCAAAAAGAAGATGATTCGGTAAATCGAGCGCCCGCGGAACTTGCTGTTGAGCAGCAGCGCGATGATCAGCGAAAACACGACCGTGAGCGGCATGCCCATCAAAATGCTGGTAACCGAGTTCATCAGCGTAAGGGGAAACCGCTCGTCGGCCAGCAGCGCCTGCCGGAAATACTCAAAATGTACGGGTTCGAGCGACAGCGAACCGGGCTTAATGATCACCTGATTAAAGCTGATGAGCACCGAATAGATCAGCGGATAGCAGGTGATGGCAAGAAAGCCGATCACCCACGGCAGGAAAAACAGGCTGCCAGCAAGGCGATCCTGTCCCTGAATACCCAGGCCTTTGGAACGGCGCTGAGAAGCGCCTTTTTGTTTCTGTTTCATCCCACTCACCTCAATTGCCCGGCAGAACAGCGTAATCGTTCGGCAAAACCGTAACGCCGTCGCAGGTCTTTTGCGTTGGGGTATAGTTTACGTAGACGCGCGCGCCGTTATCGTATGTCACGCGGATCAACCCTTCCTCCATGCACTCGTGCCGCACGATAGCCCCGTTTCCAATTTGGTTCAGCGCGCCGGAAAGGTAAGCGTACGCTTCCAGCATCTGCGGCTGCCAGTCGGAAAACGATGTGGAGTAATACCACTCCTGCGCGGTTTGAAAAAGATCGTAGCTGTCGCAGGCGGTAACGGCAAACGAGGGGAAAACGCCGTACTCGATTAAACGCAGAAAGTACGGACGGGAATAGACCCCAACGTTCATCGGCTCGCAGAACAGCTCCGCGCTCCCGCCGAGCACCATTTCGAGAAACGGCACGGTATCGGTCACGTACAGGTACTGCCCGCTGTTGACGGGCACGTCGTAAGCCGCGGAAGCATACTGCCAGAGGTATTCGTTCGGCTGGTACATGGGAATGCGCCCGCTCCCGGCCAGTTCGGCGGTCAGCGCCGCGCCGGAAGCGAGGTTCTCCGCGCGCGTATGCACGTGCTTCGAAGTAAAGTCGCTGTAGAGCAGGTTGGAAATGCCGTCCAGCGCAAAGCCGCCTTCGTAAACGCTTTGTTCGCGCGTCCGCTCAACCCGCTGTTCCGCTTCGCTGAGACGGTAATAGTAAAAGTGATCGTAAAGCGACCATTCCTCGCCGGTATAGGTGGTAATCTCCATGGCGGAAAGGTTGTTGGCCGCCTCGGTGCGGAGCGTGATTTGATCCTCGTTTGCCTTCAGCGGGTCAAGCCGGTAATAGAGCGTTCCGCCCAGCGCGTGCAGCATATCGTGCAGCTTTTGAAAGGCTTCCTTGTTTCCCAAACGCGCAACGGGTTTTGCGCCCGCTTCGTTGTTTTGCGCATAGCAGCGGTAGACCATTTCGAGCCGCCGAACGCCGCTTTCAGCAAGCGCGTTTGCAATCTCCCCCGCCTGTTCGGCGGTGGTAAACACACTTTCACTCTTACCGAAGAATCCGGCTTTTTTATCCGCCCCGAGCACCTCTACGCGCAGCGGCGTTTCGCCCTGCGAACCGCTCCGCGTCAGCGTGCCGGACTGCTCAAGGATGGAACGGTACTTGACCGCCATTCCGTCGTAATGCGCTTCGTCGCCGGTGAGTACGTACAGGCTGAGACTTGGCGTAACCGGGTTTCTCTCTTCCTGCGCAACCGTCGCGCCCGCCCCTTCGCGGCGGTTGATGTTTTTTACGTACTTTTCGCGGTACTCGAACCGCGCGGAAACGGCATTGTAGGGGTTATTTGCCTGCGCGGGCGTTGCGATGATGCTGGCGTACTCCGCGCCGCTTTCCACGACTCCAAAGAGCGCGTTTTGCCGCGCGCCGTGAACAACGCCGTATACCGGCATGTACACCTGCGGCTCGTCCTTCATGTAATACGCGGTCATGCTCGCCGTGGAGGCAATGCCCATGTCGCTTCCGTAGACGCGCGCGGCATAGGTGGAGCTGTAGTTGCGCGCCTTCTGGAAGCGAATCAACGCGCCGCTGCCGTCCGGAATAAAGAGGTAGCCGTCTATGCTGTCGTTGAGAGACGCGCCGAGATACGGCAGAAACGTCAGCGACTTGATCGTATAAGTGCTCCCGTTCAGCCCTTCCTCCAGACTGCCCGGTACGAGCGAAAAGCTGATTCTGTCGCCATCCAGCTTTACGAGCACGGAAAGGCGGATGCCAACCTCGCCAAAATCCGCCCGGCAGAGCAGGCCTTCAGGCGTTTCTTCATAGTTCACCTGCGCGTCCTTGCCAAAGCTCAGGCGCGTCACCGAAGCCGACTCGTCAAAACACTCGATGGCCGCAATTGAGTTGCCATAACCGTTCCAGGACTTATTGAGGCCTTCCGCGTCCTCCAGCGGGAGCGCGCCCCAAACGTAGCCCGTATCGAGCGCAACAATGCGGAGTGTGCCGTATTGCTCGTTGAGCCAGAGCTCCGCTTTAGCGCTTCCGGCCACCTTGCGGAAACCCGCAACGTCAAAGCTGCTCGTTACGGGTTCCTGCGAAAACAGGTGAACCTGCCGGTTGGAAGCGCCCTCGCTCCCCTCTCCCGCGTCCGCCGCGGCGTTCATCAGAGGAAGCGCCAAGAGAAGCGCCGCCGCGGTTACGGCCAGTACGGTACGCTTAAGAGAATACACGGTACTTCACCTCCTCCAGAATCTGCAGCACGAAGCGGCCAAGCTCCTGCCACAGGATATACAGTATGATCACCGCCAGCACGGCGATCACTATAAACGCCAGCGTCAAAAGCAGGTTTGCAACCGTCTTTTTCGGCGTGTAGGCATGCGTTTCCTTGACGGCTAAAAAGGCCATGATGCCGGTGTAGCCGAGAACCAGCGTCTGCAGCGCCTGATACTGAAACAGCTCGGCGTAAGTAAACAGCCAGCTCAGCCCCGCGAGAACCGGCCAGAACAGGATGAACGCCGAAAGCGAATACCCGATGGCGATGAACGACTGCCTGAGCGTACCTTCGCCGTCGTTGATCGAGCTGATGAGATAACTGCCAACGACGAACAGCGCAGTTGGCACCAGAACGATCAAACTGACCGCGACCGGGCTGCTGTAGAGCCAGAACCCGCCGCCGAACACAAACGACGTGCCCGCGCGGCAGAGCAGATACACCGCAAACGCCAGACAATACAGCACGGCCGCCGCGCCAAAGCTGCCGCGCCGCTGGATTTTGAGGTAGTACACACCGTCGATGGGATGGCGTATCTGATAGAGCGGGTCGTCTATGAGCTGCCCCAGCATGGGGTGTTTGCGCTTGCTCTCCGTCCAGGTGTGTTTCAGCGGCAGGAGGAAGTCGTGCTTTTTACGAACGCGGTGCAGCACGGCGAGCGCGACGATCAGGCCTATGCTGAGCAGCACGATCATCTGAATATGCTCTCTGAGCCATGCGCTGCGCAGTTCCCAGAAGCAGGCCGAATAGAGCGAGCGGTCGCTGATAATCTGCGCGTGCACCGCAGATTCCTGATAGCGCCCCAGCTGAAACAGCGCTGCGGCAACGCCTTCGTGCGCCATATACGTTGCCGGGTTCATGCGCAATATCTCCTGCCAGCAGGATAGACTCTCATCGTACTGCCCCGCGCGGAAGGTATTGTTGGCGCGGTGCAGAAGCGCCGCGTAGTCGGTTGGATACCAGATTTGAACCGTGCCGCGTTCCTTATCGAGCACGTAGAGGTTGCCCGCCGGGTCGGTATCGATAGCGGAGGCAACCGCGGTGAGCCCGTTGCGGTCGGTTGTTGCGGCGCGTCCGCCAAAGAACACCAAAAGCATGCCGCCTTCGTTGAACTCGTCGATTACGCCCTCGTCGGTCACGCCGTAAAACGCGCCGGTGTCGGTAACCGCAACGTCCACATAGTTCATTGAGTAAATCGGGATGTCGTCCGGCAGGATGTTGTAGCCCGCCATGTTCAGCGCCTTGATGGCGCTGGTGCGCTCGCCCTGCGTTGCGGAGTAAACGAGCCCGTCCTCCTTCACGTCAAGGGAAACGATGCTTGCCGGCGTGCGGAAGGTGAGTTTGCTCTTCTGTTCGTCGGTATAAAACGTCTTTTGGAACCATTCGCGCAGCGTCAGCGGCGGCGTCTTGTTTGCGCCGAAGAACCCGCCAAACTCGCCTTTGAGGTTGAACTGAATAATGCCTTCGTTGGTGCCTTCGCTTACGACGTAGAGGTTGCCGTAGTGATCCAGCGCCACTTTTCGCGGGTGGTACACGCTGCTGCCAAAGTACACGTCCGTCGGGCGCGCAATGCGCATCTGCTCCGTGCCGTCGGCGGAGAACACGACCACCGCCTCGGCGGCATAGTCCGCAACATAGATCGTGCCTTTTTCGTCCACGGCAACGCCGGTCGGCTTTTTGAGTACATCCTCGCCGATCACGGAGAGCAGGCTCCCCTGCGGGCTGCAGACCAGTACGCGGTGGTTACCGCTGTCGGCAATATAGATCTTTCCATCGCTGTAGAACAAGTCCTCCGGGCTCGCCATGCCAAGATCGCCAAAGAACGTTCCCGCGGGGATATACGCTTCCTGCGTGCGCACCGCGCGGGACAAATCCGCCGAAAGCGCGCGCGTATAGGTCGTCCCCTCCATGGCCTGCGTGGACGGAATGCACACGATAAGCGCCGTCAGCAGCGTAAGGACAAGGAGCGGCAGGCGTTTTTTTCGGTTTTTCATACGCAGTTTCCTCATTCGCCTTACTTCATGCCGGAGTGCGACATGGTGTTCATGACGCGCGACTGCAGCAGGATAAACAGAATCAGGTTCGGTATAAACATAATCAGCACCGCCGCCGCCTGCATACCGAGGCCCGCAACGGCGTTTCCGCTGAGCTGGCCGACCATGGCGCTGGTGTTGCCGGCGTTCGCGGTCAGCGTGGACATATAGAACGAAAAGCTCTTGAGCGCTTCGTTGTTGATAAAGAAGTTGGAAGCCTCCGTGCTGTTCCACGAAGCCTGGAACGCGAGGATGGCGACGGTTGCCAGCGCGGGCGTAATGTTGGGGATGACGATTCGCCAGAGAATGGTGTAGTCGTCCGCGCCGTCGATGCGCGCCGCCTCGATCAGCGAGTCCGGCAGGTCGTCGATAAACTGCTTGACCAGATACAGCCCCACCGGCATGGCCAGCAGCGGAATCACGTGCGCCCAGAAGCTGTCCGTTAAACCAAGTTTGGAGACGATGAAGTAGCGCGGAATCGCCACCGCAACCGAGACGAACATCAGCGCCGCCTCGTTGACGGCAAAGAGCGCGTTCTTGAGCTTGTACTTCTTTTTGGACATGCAGTAGGCCGCCATAATCGTAATCGCAAGCGAAAAGAACACGACCAGCGCCGTGGAAAGAACGCTGTTGAACAGGTAGCGGCTCATCGGGATGGCCTTGTTGGTGGAGGTTGCGATCAGGTTATAAAAGTTCTCCAGCGTCGGCCGAAGCGTTATGAACTTGGGTGGGTAAGTCAGGAGCTCGTCGAGCGGCTTGAACGCGTTGAACACGATAAAGAGGATCGGCAGCCCCATGATCACCGTAATCGGAATCAGGTAGGCGAAAAACTTGATCTGCGAGCGGTCAAACCGTGTCGGGTTGATGCCCATGATCGCAACCCGGCGTTTCTTATGCTTCATTTGCCGTCCTCCTTATCCGCAAAGAAGCGCTTTGCCAGCTGCGAAATGCCCCAAACCAGCAGCAGAACGAGCACGGAAACCGCCGCGCCGTAGCCCATTTCGTACCGCACGAACGCGTGCTCCTCGGCGTGCGTCACTAAAAGCTGCCCCGCGTAGCCGGGAGTCGGGTTCCCGCCGGTGAGCAGAACGCCGATGCTGCTTGCCTGAAACGCGCCGACGATGGACATCACAGCTCCGAACATCATGTACGGGCGCGTTGCGGGAATGGTGACGTAGATAATCTCCTGAAAGCGGTTATGCACGCCGTCGATATACGCCGCTTCGTATAAGTCTTTGTTGATGTTCAAAATGCCCGCGAGCATGGCGAGAAAGCCGATGCCCATGCAGCTCCAGAGCGACACCAGAATCATAATCGGCATGATGTACTGCGCATCGGAGAGCCAGAGAATCGGCTTTTGAATCCACTCCAGCCGCAGCAGCAGCGCGTTGAGATAGCCAACCTTGTCGCCCGCGAACACCACCTGCCAGACGGTGGAAAGCATGATTCCGCTCGTCATGCTGGGCAGATAGAGGATGATCGCCATGATCGTGCGCGGCACGCGCGGCACTTGCGCCAACGACCACGCCAATAGGAACGAGAGGATATAGCCGCCTATGCCTACGATGACCGCAAAGCGGATGGTGTTCGGCAGGGCGTTTGCGGAGAATACAGAGTCGTCGGTCAAAATCGTAATGTAGTTGCGAAGGCCGACAAAGTTCGGCGTCTGAATGGAGTTAAAGTCCGTAAACGACAGCCCGATGGCGACCAGCACGGGCACGACCACGAACAGCATAAACAGAACGACAAACGGCAGTTGCAGAAGAAATGTGGAATGCCGCCCGTTAAAGGCGCGCAGTCTCGCTCGAAGTTGCTTCATCTCACTGCCCTCCTTTTTGCGCTGCAATGATCTCGTCGATCAAGTGAATGTTGAATGTCTTCAGCGTGTTGCCGTTTTCGTCGAGATACCCGAATTCCACCAACTTACGGCGAATTTCGCTGTTGCAGCGCATTGTTGCCTGATCGACGCTCGGCTGGAACGGCTCCCCTTTTGTGACGATGGCAATCCAGGCGTTGCTGACCTCGCGTTCGAGAATATAGCTCGCGGGGTGGCGCAGCACTTCCTGCTGCCAGCTCCACTGCTCGCGGATGACGTCCAGATGCGCCTTGGGATACGGCATTCCGTTGAGCGCCACGAGGTTGGCCGTGTTCCAGATATAGTCCGAGCCGTATTTGAGGCGCAGCGTTGTGGCGTAGTCCAGCTGTGTTTTAGAAGAGAGCCACCACTTGAAAAACGCGTAGGCTTCATCCGGATGTTTGGTGTTGTTAAAGATCATGGCGCTGGTGGTATCCGCCGACCAGCTGCGGTCGATCACGCCGTCTTTGCGCAGCGTGCCGGGCACGAGAGCGATGTTCCAGCGCCCGTTGAGCTCCGGCGCACCCTGCTGCAGCTGCAGATAGGTTGCGAAGTTGGAAACGCCGATCGGCACCGAGCCGGAGCGGAACGCGTTAAAGAAGTTTGGAACGTTCTGCGACAGCCCGTAAACGAGATAGAGATCCGTCATCTCGTGCAGCGCTTTGATGGTGTTGGGGTTTCGAAAACCCGCGGAGAGACCGTCTTCGGAATAAAAGCTCCCTCCGTTTTGGAAAACGAAGCCGCTGGTTGCATCAAACGCCTTATAACCAACGTTGTTGGCAAGCGTCAGGTTGAAGCTCATGGCGTTGCGCTGGAGCGTTGGCATCATCGCCTTGACGTCCTCCCAGGTTTGGGGAACATCCAGACCGAGCGAATCCAGAATGTCCGTGCGGTAGAAGAGCACGTAAAAGTCCTGCGTTTCGCTCGCGCCGTAGACGCCCTGGTCGTACACCATGGGCGTCAGCGCAGTGAGGTTGTATTCCGCGCCGTACCAGTTTACAAAGTCGTCGTACTCGAGCAGGTTCTTGGCCATGCCGCGCATGGCGAATTCCGCCGGACGGTAGTAGGAAAGTCCCAGCGCCACATCCGGGTTACTGCCGGTGGAGTTGGCGAGCGTAATCTTTTTTTCGTCCGGCATAACGGAAAACGTAACCGCAATCCCCGTCTGCTTGGTAAACTCCTGCGCGGTCAGTTCGCGCAGCGCGTCCACATACTGCGAGGGTTTATTGATCCAAACCGTTATGGCGTTGTCCGCGCTTTCGGTTTCGCTCTCGTTCATCTCAGCGGAAAACGAGTAGACAAACCGCTTGAGCGCGAGCGCAAGCGAGGGAATAACGCCCGCTTTGGGCGAAGGCAGACTTGCGCCGGGCGCGTGCAGATAGATGCGGTCGATGCTGAGGTTTTGATCGTAAAGCTTGGTGAGAACCAGCGAAACGAGCTGAGAAGCCGAACTGGAATCGTCGCTGAGCAGCGCGATTTTATTCGGTATTTCGCGGGGCTTTTCCGCCAAGCGCTTGAGATTCTGCACCGCGAGCTGGATATCGCTCGCGTAGGAAGGCTCCGTGCCGCCGATGCGTTCCAGTTCGTCGTAAAGCGCGGTCAGCTGCGTCTGCCAGCGATCGAGGCGCTCCAGAATGTCCGGGATGTACTTGAGCGTGTCCCAGGTGCGGTTGACGTCCGTGCTGGAGGCGGCGTCGGAACTGCTGCCGCGGATCTTCTTCATTTCAATGCCCGTGTCGTTGATTTCGTTGACGATGGCAAGCAGCTGCCGGTACACCTCGTCCACGGGCGCGGCCGTCGTATAAAAGGCGATGGTATGCAAGCCTTTTTCCAGATAAACCATCAGCGGCTGATCCCCGCCGATGGTGATGTTTTCGTATTGATCGATGCCTGTATGGGCAAAACCCACGTTGGCAAACTCGCTAAACGGCGTTTCGCCGTCAATTTCGATGGTGCGGTAGCAAAGCCCGCCCGCCTTGAGCGGCTGGCAGTATTTGACCGAGAGCGCGTAAAAGCCGTCCCGCGGCGCTTCCACTTCGTAGAGAACGCGCTGGCCGATGGTCTTGTTGGATTTGTCGTCGGTAGCGTTAATCTGTTTATAGTAAGCGCTCTGCGGAAATACCCCCGCACCCGCGACGTTTTTGCCGCGGATATAGCTGTCGCTCTTTAAGCGGATATTTTCGCCTTCCACGACGATTGTTTTTCCGTCGTAAGAAGCCGCGCCCTCGTGCGCGGAGAGGTAGCTGGCATAGTCCGGCGTGGTCTGCGGCTGAGCCACGTATAAGCCGTAGAGCAGCACGCGCTGAGATTCCGGCGCGATGGAAACCGTGTTTTCACCCGCCTCGAAATGGAATAAAAACGGCTCGCCGGAGAACACCGCGCTGTCGTCCACGCGGGTGACCGACTTTGCAAGCTGGTATTGACCGGGCAGGATTTCACCGCCGTAACGGTCGTACTCGACCGCGCCCGGCTGGGTCGCCCAAAGCGCGTTCCACTGGCTCACGCAACTCTTTTCGTTGACCGAAACGGTGACGCTGCGGTCAAAGAGGTCGCTGTCCGGCAGAGAAAACTGCGCGTACAGCACATAGTCCCCCGCCGCGGGCACGCTGAGGCTCCAGCTGCCCGGCTGTTCGGCTGTCAGCAGTTGGCCTTTTTCAAACATCAGAACGGCTGCCGCTCCCTGCGTTTGCTTGAGCATGACCTGCATCAGCGCTTCGTCGCCGATGGCCTGCGCGTGCGCCGGGGAAGCTTCGCTTTCCAAACCCTTTTTCAGGTCGCTCTTCACCTTAAAAACCGTCAGCAGCAGCGCCAGCAGGGCGCAGGCTGACAACCCCAGCAGCAGCCACAGCCAAATCCGTTTCTTCATCGTTTCCATCCCTCCGGGGAAACGGGCGGGCGGCAGGAGCCGCCCGCCCGCTTTGTTACGTCAGGTTCGGTTCGTTCGAGCCGCGTTACTTCACTTTTTCGTTGAACGCGGCGAGCTGTTCGGCAAGCGCGGGGTTGACCAGCGCGTCGATCTGCGGGCCGACGTCCGCGGCGGAAGCTTCGCCGTTGCGGACCGAGTTGATCAGCGCGTTTACTTCATCCGTAAAGATTGCGCTGTAGCCGGGCAGGATCTTGTTCAGGTCGCCGCGGATGGAGTTCGCGGTGCTGCGGTAGAGGGCCTTGAAGCCTTCCGTCAGATGCGGATTCTCCTCAAATTTGGCCAGAACGTCCGGATTCTGCGTGCAGGGAATGAACCAGGTCTTGAGCAGTTTGGTATCGCCCTCGGCAGCCTGTGCGTCGCCGCGCGCGGCAAAGATATCCAGGCGCTGGAGGTTGCCTTCTACGCCGTAGGTCAGCCACTTGAGCAGCTGGAAGGCGACTTGCGGCTCGGCGCAGGTGCTGGTCAGGTACGCGCAGTCAACATGGATTGGCGTGTAGACCGGGGTGTTTGCGTCCATACGGGGGTAGGGCCAGTAGTCCCAGTTGACTTTGCACTCGGAACGCATCCAGTTATCGTTCCAGGTGGCGTTGGTGCACAGAAGAGCCATGCCGTTTTTGAAGGTGTAGTGGTTGTCGTCCTTGCCGGCTTCGCCGAACTTGGCAACATAGTCGCTGTCAAGGGAGGTCGTGCCGTCGTCGTTCTTCGGGAAACGCATGCTCCAGGCTTCGAGGCCCGGGATGGCGCGGAGTTCGGCGAGCTTGTTCATTGCCGGAACCCACTTGTTGGTGAAGTCGAACTTCTGGTTTGCTGCGTCGTACGCGGGGTACATAAACCCTGCGGCCTGTGCGGAGTAAACCTGATCGAGGTCTTCGAGGGTGGCTGCGCCAACGGTAGTGGCGGAGATAGCCTTCTTGACCAGGTCTTCGAACTCGGCGAACGTCCAGTCATAGCTGGGCTTGTCGAGGTTGAGCGCGTCGAGCATGTCGAGGTTGATCGCCATGCCCATGGCGTTCATCTGGCAGGGCAGAGCGTAGAGCTTGCCGTTGTAGGTGTAAGGATCGGTCATGCCGGCGGGAACAAACGCCGCATCCGGATCGCCCGCCATCAGATCGTTCAGAGGCATAACAAAGCCGCTGGCAACTTCCGGCGCAAAATCGTTCCAATCCAGCCACATGACGTCGGGCATGTCATTGGCGGCGGCGCGCTGGGTCAGGAATTCGTTGAACGCGCCGCCCGTGCTTCCGGCAAACGGAACTTCTTCGACGGTCACGTTGGGGTACTGCGCGCGGAACGCGTCGAGAACGGGCTGAATCTCGGCGACTTCGCCTTCCGGATACGCAATCGAGACGGTGCCGGTGATGGCGTAAACGTCCTCCGCGGCGGGTTCGGCTGCCGTGGCTTCCGCGGCGGGAGCGGTGGTTGCCTGCGCCGTTTCCTCGGCGGGAGCGGCTTTCGGCGTACAGGCCGCGAGCTGAGCCATCAGCATGCAGGCGATGCAAGCCAGCGCAAGCAGTTTCTTCCATGTGCTTTTCATTGTTTCTCTCCTTTGACTTGTTTTTTCTTTTCAAGTCGTTCCGGCAGCAGGTTTGACAGTCCGTTTCCATTCTATCGCATCCGCGGCGGGAACGCTTAGAAAATTTAAAAGCTTTTTGAGCTTTCTTTTCGCTTTTTGGGATGCCTTATCCGTGTCTTGTTGAAATTCGTTGAAGCGTTTAAACGTTGGGCAAAAAAACGCTGCCCGTGTTCATATCCTCAATTTTCGAAACGGTGCAGGAGCTCCCGTTTACGAAGACGTCGTACCAGCTTCCATCCCGAAATACGGTGAACGCGGCGGAGCGGATTTCTTCCGGAAGTTTGGGATTGCAGTTCGGCACGCCCAGTTCGGCGGAAAGCCCGCAGTAACCGTAAACGAGCGCCTGCCAGGCAGCGCCCAGCGCCGCGGTATGAATCCCTTCGCGGGCGGTGTTCTGCATAATGTCCTTCAAATCCATATACACCGCTTTTTCAAAATATTCTTTCGCTTCGGCCTGCTTGTTGAGCCTTGCCGCGACCAGCGCGTGCATGCCAAAGCTGAGCGTGGAGTCGTGCAGGGTGATCGGCTCGTAATAGTTCCATGCGGCTTCGACCTCCGCGCGGGAGAACTCTTCCGGCAGCAGCGCCATGAGCATGAGCACGTCCGGCTGCTTGAGCACGCGGTAACGCTGTAATCGGTCGAAGTTGAGCGTGTAATATAGGGGTTTGCAACCGCTGCGCACGCTCGGAATATCCAGCGGCTCGAGGCGTTCAAACGTTGCGTCCTGCACCCAGAGCCCGCGGTCTTCGTCGTAGAATTCGACCGTCTTTTGCGTCAGGTCGCGCCAGGCGCCCGGTTCTTCGGGCTGCAGGCATGTGTCCCGCGTCAGCGCTTCATAGCGGCCGTTCTGCTCCCGTTTGAGCCGGTCGAGAATC
>JBDKTD010000310.1:0-5462 GCA_039680365.1 Clostridiaceae bacterium | reverse complement strand
CTCTGTCCGCCTGCACGCCAAAGCTTGCTTCAAACAACGAACGCTTGTAAGCGTAAATCGCGGGCTTCCCTTCTCCACTGCAGCCTGCCTCCGCCGCCACGGGCGACCGGCGGTGAAAAAGCGCCCTTCGCCGCCGCTTTTCTGGCCGGGAGGTCTCGGCCTTGTCGTTATTCATTTCATTTGATATTTCATAAAAAAAGACGTATCATGAGTTTGCAGGCGCGCCAGTCCGCTCTTTGCCTGCTGTTTCGTTTACAAGCCGTATTTTCAAGTACAAAGCGCAGATCAACCCCTTCGCACACCGCTTGAACGCCATAATCCACATGCTATGATTGCCGAACAGCGGGAGGCGTCTTATGAAACGAAGCGACCTCGTACAGGCACAATCCGCTTTGGATGCAGCAGGAAAAAAGCGAATACGCTTGACCTTGATCGTAATGGTGACCTTACTCACCGTTCTTAGTTTTCTTTACCTGGAATACGTGTGGAGCCGGTATCAAAAAACAGCGGAGACGGAAGCAATTGTGCTTGCCGAAACCGTTGAATCTCTGCTGCACGCAGAACACGTCGCCAGCCTGACCGGCAAAGCCGAAGACATTGATTCTCCGAATTATCAGCTCACGAAGCGAAGTCTGATGCAGCTGGTTCAGTCCAGCGACCAGATTCGTTTTGCTTACCTGCTCGCTCGAAAAGGCGACGACCTGATCTTTTTAATCGATTCCGAACCGGAGACTTCCCCGGATTACTCGCCGCCGGGACAGGTCTATTTCGAAGCGACTTCCGAGGATATGCTCCCGTTTACGAAGGGTATATCCGTACTCACCGGGCCGACGAAGGATCGATGGGGAATCTGGTACAGCGCGCTGATACCGGTTAAGGTTTCCAACGAAACCGAAACGATTGCGGCTCTCGGCATTGACTATTCCGCGCAGGAATGGACGCAGCGAATCTTCCGGCGCCTAATACCGGATATCGTAATCATCATCAGTTTGTACGTGGTGGCCGTCGCGCTGTTTCTTACCTGGAAAGCGCAGCAAATAGTAGAAGCAAAAGCAAAGAAACTCGCCGTTGACGAAGCGTTGTTTCACAGCGTGTTTGATCAGGCGCCGGTTGGAATTGCCATTATCAAGGATAAAGGCTTTACGTATCGGTTCGATCAAGGCAATCTGACGATGAACTCCATGTTCGAAAAGATACTGGGTCGAAACAGCGAGGAGCTGGCACTGGTCGAATGGCCGGACATCACGTATCCAGAGGACTTGCCGTCCGACATGGAGCAGTTCGGCCGTTTTGTCCGCGGGGAGATTGACGGCTATTCGATGGAAAAGCGGTATATTCGTCCGGACGGTTCTCTGGTCTGGGCAAATATGATCATCGCCTCCGTCATAGGCAACCTCGGCCCGTATACCATGCACCTATGCCTGCTGGAGGACATCTCCGCGCGAAAGGAAATGGAAAGCGAGCTTAAGGAAAGCGAGCGGAGCAAGGCTGTGCTGCTTTCACATCTGCCGGGGTTGGCGTACCGCTGCAAAAATGACGAATCGCTGACGATGCTGTATGTCTCCGCGGGCTGCTTTAAACTCACGGGCTACCAGCCGGAAGCCCTGCTGAACAATCGCGACCTCTCCTACAAGGATATCATCGCGCCCGAATACTGCGAACTGCTCAGCGAAGAGTGGAAAAAAGTTCTGCCGCAGCGCGACTTTTTGAAGTACGAGTATGAAATCATCACGGCGCAGGGCGAGCGAAGATGGGTCATGGAACTCGGTCAGGGAATCTTTGGCGAATCCGGCGAGCTGGAAGCGCTGGAAGGGATCATTCTGGATGTGTCCGACCGAAAGAGGGCGGAAGGCATCCTCAAGTACAGCAGCGAATACGATGTTCTGACGGGACTGCACAACCGCTCGTTTCTAGAAAATCTGCTCCGTGCGGAACACATTACAAAGCGAAGCGTCAAGCGGGCGCTGATCGGCGTCAACTTAAGCACCATGCACATTTTGAGCCTGACATACGGATTTCAGTATAGTCAGGGGCTGATCAAACGAGCGGCCGACACGCTGAACGCCCTGTCCAACGATAACAGGCGGCTGTTCTATACTTACGAAAACCGCTTTGTGTTCTATCTTTCCAACTATAAAGACAAGGCGGAGCTGACTGCGTTCTGCGAAGAAGTAGTACGAATGCTTCAAACCGTGCTCAAGGCCGAGCGAATCGGCGGCGGCATCGGCATAATCGAAATCGACGGATCAGGCGAAACATCCCCGGACCGCGTGCTGAAAAACCTGCTGGTGGCTTCCGAAAAAGCGCTGGCCAGCATGGAAGGTGACTTTTCATACAGCTTTTACGATGAAGCGATGGAAGCGCTAATCGTTCGCGAAGAGATGATTCGCCTCGAATTGATTCGCGTTCTGGAACGAAAGAAAGGCGCAAGGTTCTATCTGCAGTTTCAGCCGATTTTTGAACTCAGTACAGAGCAAATCGTCGGCTTTGAAGCGCTGGCGCGGCTGACAAGCGACCAGTTGGGAGCGATTTCGCCAACCGAGTTTATCCCGATTGCGGAAAAGACAAAACTCATCATTCCGCTCGGCAAGGAAATCATACGACAGGCGTTCCAGTTTATCGAGCGCATGTGCCAGATCGGAAATACGACCGCCAGCGTAGCCATCAATATTTCGGCCATCCAGATTTTGCAGACAGGATTTCTAGAAGACATGCTGCAGATGATAGATGATCTCCATATTGATCCGAGGCGCATCTGTCTGGAACTCACGGAGTCCGTGTTTTCAGCGCGGTATCAGGATATCAACGCTTTGCTTGGGCTGATCAAGGAACACGGAATCCGCATTGCCATTGACGACTTTGGAACGGGGTACTCCTCGTTTTCCCGCGAGCGCGAACTGAATGTGGACTGCCTGAAGATTGACAAGTTCTTTATCGACAAGCTCCTGCTGGTTCGCGAAGAGCAAGCCGTAACGGGCGACATCATTTCCATGGCACATAAATTGGGACACTGCGCAATTGCGGAAGGTGTTGAGCACGAAGAACAGATGCGCTACCTGCGCAAGTACGGCTGCGATATGGTGCAGGGCTACTATATCAGCGTGCCGCTCGACGATGCAAAAGCGCTCGAACTGCTCGGCGCTCCCTGAAAATAGCAACCCGCGCGGCGGCTCAATCATACGAGCCTTACCACCTGATCCCCCCACAAGACCAACTCAAAATTACAAAACGGCGGCGCATTCCTGCGCCGCCGTTTGTTTTAAAACTCAAAGTTACATTCAGTCCATCATGATTTCGAGGATTTCGCGGTTGGTTTCCTGCATGCCGCGCCGCGCCATCCGCCCGACGCTGTCGATGGTCTCCTCCACGCCGTCCTTTACGATGCCTTCGCCGTTTTGGAATCCCGCCCCGGCGCATGCCAGATCGTAGCCCAGGAATGCACATTGCAGAGCCACGGCGATTTTATCCGCACAGCTGGATTTTGCCCCGTCGCACACCATGCCGCCAATGCAGCCGATAGAGTTGACGATGGACTGCGCAATCACTTCGTAGGAATCCCCGTTGAGGTAACCGATGCCCGCTATTGCGCCTGTGGCGGCGCACACAACGCCGCAGTAGGCGGAGAGCCGCCCGATCTCCGCTTTCTGGCGGAGCGATACCAGGTTGGAAACGCAGAGCGCGCGCAGCAGCCGCTCTTCGGGTACGCCTTTTGCCTCGGCATACGCGAGCACCGGCAGCGAGACCGTCAGCCCCTGATTGCCGCTGCCGCCGTTGATCACGACGGGTAGCGCACAGCCGTTCATGCGCGCGTCGCTCCCCGCCGCCGCCATGGCGATGGCTTTTGCGCGAAGACCGCTGCCGCTTTGCGCGAGGATCGTCTTGCCAACGCGCGCGCCCCAGTCCCGCTGGAGGCCTTCGCCCGCAATCTGGCTGTTATGGCGTATCTGCCGCCGGAGGAGTTCTTCCACCTGCGAAAGCTCCACGGTATCGGCGTAGGCTAAAATATCTCGAATGTTCAGGCTTTTGAACTTTGCTTCGTCGTCCTCGGCGTCCGCTTTGCTTGTTTGGTTCAGCACAACACCGTTCCTTTGCACCGTCCCGAGCCCGGTATGGGTATGGATGACTTCGGCGGAAGCGGTGTCCTCGCCCGCGCGGAGAACCGCTTCAATGCGCAGCGCAACTTCGTGCTCTTGCAAATGGACTCGAACAAGCCCCGTGCCCATGGCCGCCTGAATCTGCTTGCGGTCGTCTTCGCCGATATCGGAGAGCACTTCCAGCTCTTTTGCGGCGTTCCCGCCGAACAGTCCCGCGAGCGCCGCGGCTTCGATGCCGCGCAGTCCGCCCGTCTGGGGGACGGTCACGGCGCTGGCGTTTTTAATCATGCTGCCGGTGCAGTAAAGATCGCATTGATCGGGCGTCTTGCCCAGAATTTTCTTTGCGTAGGCAACGCAGTAAGCAATCGCGATGGGTTCCGTGCAGCCCAGCGCGGTCTTAAGCTCGCTTTTCAGAATTTCGGTATAGATACGGCTCGTATTTTCGTCCATTCATTATCCCGTTCTTTCAATGCTGTTTGGCCGCATTCGTTTTATCCGCCGTTTGAAAAATGCCAGAAATGCTCTTTACACTATAAGCATAGCAGTTCCGTAAGCAGTTCGGCAAGGCGCTCCAGCTCAAATACAGAAGTATATTCATTGCTGGAATGACAGGCGTGCATCGCGCTTGGAATCACGATGCCCGAAATGCCATGCTGCGCAAGGATATTGTTGTCGCTGCCGCCGAACGTTCGCACCGTTTCCGTGTTGAGGCCGAACGTCTCGCAGGCGCGGAAATACCGCCGCACCACCGGCGCGTCCTCCGGCGTGTGGTAAGCCGTTATCAGGCACTTGCCGGAAAATGTCAGTTTTGCTCCGAACGCGTCGCATGCGGTTTGAAAGGCGCGTTCCGTTTGCTCCAGGCAATCCAGCGCTTCGGCATGCACGCTGGCGCGAATCTCGCCTTCCACCGCGCAGGCTTCCGGCACGATGTTGGTGAGCAATCCGCCGTGAATCGTTCCGATGTTCCGGGTTAAATCATCCGTAATTCGTCCCAGGCGCAGGGAGTCGATTGCGCGCGCCGCCGCGGAGATCGCGCTTACGCCTTTTTCCGGTGCAAACCCCGCGTGCGAAGCTTTGCCCGCAATTTCGGCGCGGAACGTAAGAATCGTAGGAGCTGCGACCACCGCCTGTCCGTGATGCCCGTCAAAGTCCGGCACGTACGCCTCTTTCGAACGGATCACCGAGCAGTCGAACGCCGCAGCTCCGCTGCCGTACGTCTCCTCGGAGACGGTAAACAGCACTTCGATATCTCGTTTGAGCGCATTGCGCTCCAAAAGCGTCTGAACGGCTTCCAGAATCGCGCTGATGGCGGAAACGTCGTCCGCGCCAAGCACGGTATCCCCCGCGGAACGGATGGTGCCGTCGCTT
>JBDKTD010000346.1:0-7651 GCA_039680365.1 Clostridiaceae bacterium | reverse complement strand
ACTTGTTGGGTGAAAACGCCGCTTTCTTGCGTGGCCTATACGGCCGGAACTGCGCGGGCAGCGTAAGATTTTCCGCGTCGATGAGCTTTTGAGCGTCCGCCGCGCTCTCCTCGCCGCTCTTGAGCAGAATGAGCAGCCCCGCTTCGCGGAGAAACGCGTCAACCGTCGTCCCGTTTCGCCGGGCTGCCTGTTCAAATAATTCCAGATACTCGTCGTTGAGCTGAACCTTGATCTCCTTGGGCATACCGTTACAACCGTCTTTCCCGACGCGGAAGCGATTCGTCCGCGCAATGCGTTATTCGTATCGATCTGTTTGATTCATGTATAGAACCTGAAAAACACGTCACATTATTCTATACTATTCATAAAATGTAATCAATACAAATAGCCCACGTCAAAACGCCTCTTGTCAGCGCGCGTATGCAAGCCCCGCCTCAAACGCGGCCAGCGCGCCGCCCTTGAGTTCGCTAAGCAGCGACTCCGGGAGCACGGGAAAACGCTTTTCCGCCCTGCAAAGCACGCCGAGCAAAAAGAAGTTTGCGTTGACCGCGCTGCCGGTGACGCGCTCCGCCTCCGCGGAAGCGTCCACGCGCAATACGGTCGCGCCGCGGCGCAGCACCAGCGTAACCCATTCGTCGCGCCGCTTGTCGCGCTCGCCGGAGACGAGTTCGTCGATGGCGGGCGTTTCGGCTGCGTTCAGTAGAAGCGTTCCGCTCTTTTTTAAGAGCCTTGCGGCGTTGAGCGCGCCGTCCAGCGGTTCCAGCGCAAGCACCGCGTCCGCATTTCCCGCCGGGATAAACGCGGCGTAATCCGGCGCGTTAAAGCGCAGGTCGCAGGTGATCGGCCCAAGGCGCATCGCCGAACGCGGGCGGTCGATCACGCTGATTTGCACGCCCTGTTTTGCCGCGGCGCGCGCAATGGCGGTAGAAAGACTGACCACGCCCTGCCCGCCGATGCCGCAGAGGCGGAGATTGTAGCTTTGCAAAATGGCCATGTTATTTCACCTCCGCAATCGAAATCGCGCCCGCGCCGCAGACGCTGGTGCACAGCCCGCAGGCCGAGCACAGACTGTTGGAAATCTCCGGCTGCGAGGAACATTTAACGCGTTTGTATTCCGGCCAGACGATCGCCGAGCAGTAGAGCTCCATGCACTGGCCGCAGCGCGTGCAGGCGTTGGGGTTTATCACGGCAAGGCGCTTACGCTGATTTTCCGCCTTCTCCTCGCGGATGCGGTTGAGTACGCATGGTTCCTTTGCAATGATCACGGCGGGTTTCGGCGCGTCCAGCGCCTGTTGAATCGCGCTCTTCGTCTCGGCCACATCCAGCGGCTGCACGCAAACTACAGACGGCACGCCCATGCTGCGGCAAATCCCCTCCAAATCCACGCGCGGGACGCGCTCGCCCACGACGTTGCTGCCCGTGCAGCCCGTGGGCTGCAGGCCGGTGTTGCCCAGCGTGCCGTTATCGAGCAGCAGAACGACAATCTGCGCCTCGTTGAACACGGCGTTGGCCAGCGCGGAGATACCGCCATGCAAGAACCCGCCGTCGCCGCAGAGCGCGAGCACCGGAACCTTGCTGCCGGAGTGCGCAACCCCGCTGGCAAAGCTGATCGCCCCGCCCATGTTGGTTGCGGACGTGATCGACTTTGCGGGCGTTAAAATACCCATAAACGCGCAGCCCGCATCGCTGAAGGCAACGTACTGGCCGCCGTTTTTCTCCTCAAGCGCCTTGCGGATGGCGTAGAACACGCCCATATGCGCGCAGCCCGCGCAGAGCGTCAGCCCGCGCTCGGCAAGGTAGCTCACCGCGCCGGACGTATCCGGATCGGCTTCGGGCAGGCCGTATACGCGGCGCAGAAGCGCTTCGAATCCCTGGCTGAACAGCTCGCCGCCAAACGGAATATCGCCGCTCAGCCGGCCAAGAACGGGGGTTTTGATGGCACGCCTGCCAAGCAAAGCCTGCACGCGCAGTTCCACAAACGCTTCCCCTTCCTCCGCAACGATCAGGCAGTCCACGCTTTTGGCAAACGCGGCAATCCGCTCTTCGTCCAGCGGATGAATCACGCCCAGTTGCAAAACGGAAGCGGAAACGCCGCAGCGCGCCATTGCTTCGCGCAAGACAGAACGCATCTCCCCGCACGAGACGATACCAAGCTTTGCACCCGGCTGCGGCAGTTCGTAATCGAACGCTTCTTTTGAAAGCAGTTCCCGCGCGAGCGCAAGGTTTTTGTGCAGGTAGCGGTGAATCGTCACGGCGGGCATCGTGCCGGGTTCAAACATGACGACCCGGCGCGGATTCGGTGCAAACGCGGGTTCGTTTTCCGCCCGCTCCAGCGCGCCGACCGGCACCACCGTCCGCTGCATCATGAGCTGGCAGACGCTGCGCACCAGTACGGGGCAGCCAAGGTTCTCCGAGAGCGAAAAGGCGTACTTCGTCATTACGCGCGCTTCTTCCGCCGAGGAGGGGCAAAGTATTGGCATATCCGCGCTCTCAGCAAGCACGCGCGAGTCGGACTCGATTGCCGAAGTGTTCGCGCCTACGTCGTCGCCCGCAAACAGCACCAGTCCCCCGCGAACGCCATAGTTTGCCGTGTACTTCAGCGCGTCCACAATGACGTTGGTGCCGAGGTGGTTCACCGTGCACAGGGCGCGCATGCCGTTGCTTGCCGCGCCCCACGCGGTTTCCATTGCGACGCGCTCGTTGGTTGCCCACTCCACGTGGATGCCTGCTTCCTTCGCAACCGAAGCGAGCGCCGCAAGCGCCCCTGAGCTCGGCGTGCCCGGATAACCGGAGACGACGCGCACGTCCGCCTCCAGCGCGCCGCGCGCAACCGCTTCGTATCCGTAAGCCAGAACGCCTGTTCCCGGCTCGGTTTCCTTCATGATTGGTACCATATTGGGTTCCTCCCGTCTGGTTGCCGGAGCATACCGCTCCGGGAACTTGTTTGCATCTTGTCGTTTCCTGATGGTACGGTTATCGCACCAACGGCGCGTTTTGGTCAAAGTACGCGTCCAACTCCGCAATCCAGCGCTGTTTTTCGCCGGCGGGCGCGTAAGAATAGTTAAACGCGTTTGCAGCAATTTCATGCAGCTGCTGCATGGTGAGCGCAAAGGTTTCCGCAATCACGAGGTAATTGTCGTTCAGATCGCCGCTGAAAAACGGTGGATCATCCGAGTTGATCGAAACTGGAACGCCCGCGTCGAACAGCTTTTTGAAGCTGTGGCTTTGCATGTCCGGATAGACCTTGAGGCCGACGTTGCTCAGCGGGCAGATCGTCAGAAGAATCTGTTCCCTTGCCAGCCGCTCGACCAGCGCGGGATCCTCAATGGAGCGGATTCCGTGGTCAATACGCGTGGTATGCAGGGAATCCAGCGTATCCGTCACGCTCACGGGGCCGTAGGCTTCCCCCGCGTGGGCGGTGCGCCCAAAGCCCAGTTCGCCCGCGCGCGCAAACGCCGCCGCGTGCCAATGGGCGGGATAGCCCGCCTCCGCGTTATCGAGGCCGACCGCAACGAGCGCCGCGTCGTCCCGAAACGGCAGTATCCGTTCGACAAACGCAAGGTTTTCTTCCGGCGCAACCGTTCGGTCGAGCTCCGGAATGCCGACGAGCAGCACGCCGTAGCGCTCCAGCGCTTCCCGTTTGCCCGCGATAAACCCTTCCATCATCGCGGAAAACGGAATCCCACGCGCTTCGTGGTAGGCGCAGGAGAACATCACTTCGCGGTAGCGGATATTCTGCCGCGCGGCGTCCTTTGCCAGTTCAACCGTGAGAAAACGGAAATCGTCCGCCGTTTGAATCACCTGGCACACCGCGTTGATGATGCGTAAAAATCCGCCGAGGTCGTCAAACCGGTAGAGCGCTTCCGCTTCCTCCACCGTATCAAACGGCAGGGGCACGCCGTTCTTTTTACTCAGCACCAGCGCGCTTTCGGCGCTGGTGGAGCCGTCCAGATGGACATGGTTCTCCGCCTTCGGCATACCTTGAATGAATTCTTTGAGCGTCATAACTCCACCTCGTTTCATAAAAGGCGTCCGGTCATTTCTTGTCCGGGTACTGCGGCGGCGTCGGGTAGTCGAGATCCAGCGCAAGGCGCGTTTCGCTCAGGATGCCGCACTGCGTAAAGATCGCGTCCTCCGCCTGCTGCAGAGTGCTGGTTCCCTTGATCGCGCGGATGGCGGGGTTCATTTCGCAGAGTACGTCCGGGTCGAAAAAGAACGTCACCGCCGCGGCCGGGATACGTTCAACGCCCCAGAGCCGCTTGCAGTAGAAAACGCCGAGCTCGCCCTTCGCCGCGCGGCAGGGCCACTGCTCCACGTCGTCCGGCCCCATGAGGTCGAACACGCGCGTCAAATCCAGCACATCCCTCTGTGTAATGCCGCTCGCGCCGAGGTACCCCCCGCGGCGCATCGCCTCGCCGACGTTGCGGTTGAGGTGCGTTAGGTGCATCTCCGCGTCCCCGCCGTAGCCGTTGAGCGCATACACGCCGGGAATCGTCATTTCCGAAGCGCAGAGCACGGACATGGCGTCGATCAGCGGACTGCAGACCTGCGTTTCTTCGCCGGTAAACAGCGCATCCGAACCAATATCCGCCGAGATGAACAGCTCGCAGCCATTTTCGTGGACGATATCCTCCAGCCCCTCGCGTACGCCCGAAAGTCCGCAGGTCAAATCGACCGCGTAGACCGGAACGTCGAAGAGCCGCGCAACCGCGATTTCGTAGCAGAGTTTCCCCGCGCCCATGCCCCGGGTCAGCTTCGTTTCCGGGAGAATCCGCGCGGCGTGTTTGCCGAGCTTTTCGGCGGGCTGGAACCAGTCGAGGTCAAACACCTCGCAGCCGTCCGAGTAGGTGCCCCACCAGTTGACGGAGATCGTCGCAAGACAGATCTTCTTTACGCCGAGCGTGCGGGCATAGTTCATGATGGAAATGCTCTGCGCGAGGTCGCCCCCGCCGCCGCAGCCCGCAATCAGCAGGCTGCCGCAGTTACGCAAGAGTTCCTCCACGGATGGTTTTGGAGTGGTCCAACGGTTCATCGCGTTTTCCTCCCGTCTGATCTGTTATGAATCGTGAGCTTGTCTTCAGCCTTCGCGGTCGGCTTTTTGGATGCGCTCCATGCCGTCGTAGCCGCCGGCCTGTCCAAGCTGTTCGTCAATATAAAACGTCTCTCCGCCCATCAGCTCGCTGACGATGGCAATCTTGACGGCGTCTTCGATGACAAAGCACATCTCCATGGCCTGAAACACACTGTAAGCGCTGCCGCAGATCACGCCGTGCGCCTGCAGAATGCAGCCGTAGCCGTCCTTGCCGATCGCCTTGACCGCGCTGTCCGCCAGCGCCTTCGTGCCCGCGTCCTCATAGGGGGCGACCATGATTGCGCCCTTGGTCATGTACATGGCGGCGATTACGCTGCGCAGGTACTTTTTGCCTTTGTTGCTCCAGGCAACCGCGAGCGGAGGATGGCAGTGCACAATCGCCTTGATGTCCGGGCGCGCTTTGTAAATTTCCGTATGCATCGGCGTTTCGATGGAGGGACTCGTCTTTCCCTCGATCACCTTGCCGTTCAAATCGATAACGATCACGTCCTCGGGCTGCATATCGATATATGCCTTCCCGCTGGGCTTGATGGCAACCATGCCGGTTTCGCGGTCGCAGATGCTGATATTGCCGCCGCAAAGCTGAACCAAACCACGGTCGTATAAGAGTTTTCCTACCCGGACGATTTCCTCGCGCTGTTTTTGCATTAACATGAATCTACTTCTCCTTTTGTTGTGTATCATTACATTTTTCTCCGCGCCGCCGCTTTGGCAAAGGCGCAGGTGTTATAAAAGTTACGAAAGCTCAACCAGTTGAGCCCGAAGTTCGTGCCACTTACCGTAGAGTTCACCGTAAACGCGCATACCGTCCTCCCGGGGAACCACCGGCTCTTTGGGGCGGACAAACGATTTTGCCGCTTCCTCCAGAGTCGCAAAATGCCCCGAACCCTTCGCTGCCAAGAGAGCCGCGCCGAGGGCGGTGCACTCCGCGAGCTCATACGTCTGCACCGGAAGGCCGCAAAGATCCGCCAGCATTCCAAGAAACGGCGCGGACTTGCTCTGCCCGCCGCAGACATGCAGAACGTCCGGCGCTTTTGCGCCGAGCGAACGGAGCGATTCGAGGTTGGCATAGACCGCGAACGCGTTGGTCTCCAGCGCGGCGCGGAAAAAGTGCGCCCGCGAAAAATCGCTGACGTTCCACGGAACGGGGAATAGAAATCCGCCGAGGTTGGCGCGCATAGGTTCGCCGGAAAGCGTAATGCCGATATAGGCTTGCATGCCGTCGCAGCCGGGCGAAACCTTCTCCGCCTCGCGGTCGATATACGCAAACGCGTCTTCCCGCTCCGGGCAGAACAGCTCGCGCACCCAGCGCAGGGAAAGCCCCGTGCTGCCAGCGTTGCATTCCAGCGTCCACTGGCCTTTGAGCGTACCGGGGTTGGAAAACGCCCCGCCCATAGGGTCGATCAACGGGCGGTCGCAAACAGCCAGCACCGGCGTCGTCGTTCCAGCCACAACCGCAGTCGCACCCGCTTGCAGCAAACCCATGCCGGTCAGCGCGCAGTGCGTGTCGCTGCCGCCGGTGAAGACCGGAACTCCTTTGGGGAGCCCGGTCTCGGCGGCGATTGCGGCCATAAGCGTCCCTGCCGGTTCGTCCCCAAAGCAGGAGTTGGGAAAGATACCGGTTTTCAGCCCCAGCCGACCCAAAAGCGCGTCGTCATAAACGTCACGCGCGAGAGAAAACATTTGTGAGGAACCGGCGGCGGAGCGCTCGCTCCGCTTTTCGCCGGAAAGGCGGTAGGCGATCCAGTCGCAGAGCATCAGCGCGCAGTCGATGCGCTCGTAGACGTCCGGTTGAAAGCGCTTTTGCCAGAGCAGGCGCGGAAGCCCGAACATCGCGTGCAGCGGCAGGCCGGTGCTTTGCAGAATCTCGTTTGCAAACGGTTCCAGTTCCGCAAGGACGGCTTTGCCGCGCAGGTCCATATTCGGCGCGCAGTAGAGTTCCCGCCCCGCCGCGTCCAGAAACGCCATGCCGTCGCGCTGGCTCGTCACCGTCACCGCCGCAACCGCGCAGCCGTCAAGGTCGGCCACGACGCGGCGAATCAGCGAGCAGATGCTCCCAAAGCAGGCGTCCGGCGCAAACTCGCGGCAGTCTTCCATTTCCGACGCGCTTTTTTCATACGTCCATTCGGTGCAGGCGGAAGCAAGCACCCTTCCTTCGGCGGAAAAAGCGATCACACGGCAGTCGCCGGTTCCCGCGTCGATTGCCAGAAACGCGGGTTCCCGATTTCGATTTTGGGTCATGCGAACGCCTCCTTGTCAAATATGCTGATAAGAGCCGGTTTGAATGAAAACCCTTTTTAGAAAACCTCTTGTAGAGAACCTTTATGAAAGAACCTCTTTTAGAGAACCTTTATGAAAGAACCTCTTTGTTCGCCAGCCGAACCGGACGCTTGCCCGCGGCAAACAGCGCGATATCCTCGGTTGCCATTCGCGAGTGGTTCTTGACCACCGCCAGCGACGCGCCGCAGAGATGCGGGGTCAGCACGACGTTATCCAGCGCCAGAAACGGGCTGTCCAGCGGCAGCGGCTCGGTGTTGAACACGTCGAACGCGCCGCCCG
>JBDKTD010000022.1:0-11709 GCA_039680365.1 Clostridiaceae bacterium | reverse complement strand
GAGAATATTAATTTTTAGCGAGCAAAAATCATTCGCTATTCACATGATTATATTCTCATGTCGATACGGAGTATTACGAGAGCAAGTCTCCCTGATGCGCAACGAGAGTTGCGTCGAACACGCCCGGTACTCTGAGAAATTTATCCACAAAGTCCGTGTCGCTTTCGCGAATGCGCAGCTCGATGGTCAGCTCGATGCCGTCGTGCTGGACAGTCTTGCTTTTGACGTGCGCCTTGGGCAGCTGGCGGATCAAGCCCTTGATCTGCTGGCTCGCGCGGTCGTCAAAGTGCAGGATCAGCAGGTACGGCATGCTCGCGTTGCCCTTGGCGGACGTGATGATAACCATGATCACGCCAATGACCAGCGCGCCGATGAGGCCGACGTCCACAAACCCCGCGCCGAGCGCAAGGCCTTCGCCCACCGCCCAGAACATGTACACCGTGTCGATGGGGTCCTTGATTGCCGTGCGGAACCGCACGATGGACAGCGCGCCGACCATGCCCAGAGAAAGCGTCAGGTTCGAGCTGATGAGCATGATGACCAGCGCCGAAACCATGGTCAGCAGGATCAGGCTGAGGTTGAACGAGCGCGAATACACGACGCCCGCAAACGTCTTTTTGTAAATGAAATACAGGAATCCGCCGATCGCAAGGGCGATGATCAGCGTCAGGATAACCTGCAGGGGGTTCAGAGTGCTGGAAAACAGCTCCTTGATATTAAAGGCGGTTGCAAGCGGATCCGTCTCCGCGCGCAGAATGGGGTTCATATGGTTCCTCCTTCACACATTGCTGGTGATAAACTAGTATACCGCGCCGCGCGCGAAAACACAAAACGAAAAAATCTAGCCGCCACGCGACAGCTCGCGTGCGGGAAACCGGTAACAGGGTTAAAACTCGTACTGCCTGCAGTAAACGTATTTGCTCGCGGCGGTGTGTTCCGCCGAACCGACGGTGAGCAGTTCCTGCACATACAGCGGGAGGCTCTCGTTGAACTTGACCTCCAGAATCATGCAGTTGCGCAAATCCCAAACCGGGTACGTCACAAGGTTGGGGTTGAACAGATCCGTGCTGCGCAGCGCCGTGCGAACGTTTTTATCGAACGTGATGCGGACGTCCTCGCCGGGGAACACATATGGCTCGCGCACATAGTCCACAATCACCTTGGGGCGAATGTAGTTCGACTTAAAGATGCCGTAGATCTGTTTGGCGAAGGGTTCCGGCTTGGCCAGCAGGCAGGCGAGGTTGCCGCGGATAATCGCATCGCACTCCTCGCGGGTCAGGGACACGCTGTCCTTTTTGATGTACTGACCTTCCTTATGCTTGCGTTCCAGTTTGATCGCGCTGTCCGAAAGGTTATAGATGCGGATGCGGAACTTATCGCGCGAACCGACGCCGTCCGCCTTATCCGCAACCGCGGAATCGAACGGGTCGTCGAAGTACAGACTCCTGATGAAATATTCGCCGCCGTTGAGGGAAGCGTAATAATCCTGTTTCAGGCAGGCCTTCAGGCGCGTAGCCAGCAGTTTATGCTCTCCTTCGGAGATGATGTATTTCAGTTCGTGCCGGTAAGGCTTGCCGGCGATTTCCTTTTTATTGGCCATGATCCAAGCCTTTCCTAGCCTTCCAGCGTGGTAACGCGTCCGAAAATGCTCGTCATTTCCGAATCGCTCAGGCTGAAGTAATTCTGCACATATTTCAGCGCGTATTCCTGATAATGATTCGCGTATGCGCGGATGTTATCGCAGTGCTGCTGCCAGGTGGAATAATTGATGAACTCCCAGAGATCCACGTCGTACTTCATCTCTTCGGCAATATTGCCCTGCTTTTCATCCACCATGGCGTTGATCTTTTCCGGCGTAAAAACGTCGTTAAGCATCAGCGCGACTTTTTCGAGGAACATCTGCTTAAACGTCGCATTCTGCAGCAGCGCGCGGATGAGCACCGTGGACGCCGCCTTACCTGTGCCATGGCCTTCGGGATCGAAATACCTCGAAAAGAAGTCCCTGCGGTATCCGCTTGTGTACGCGTCCGAATTCTTGTCGTCGCGGTTCATCGCCCAGCAGAAATCATAGAAAATCCAGCGCCACTTATTGTCCAGTTCCGAGCTGCGCCAATACTTGAGGTTTGCGCTGTCCGTGTTGCCGACGATGATTTCCGCCGCAACGTAGGCTGCGTAGTTTTCCGTGTCCATGAGCGTGCAAATATGGTCGTAATTCGCCGAATCGCTCAAATCGTGGCTGCCCGCCCACTCGACCATTTCGGTATAATCTTCCCAGCCGCCGCCCGCGAGCACGCAGTTCTGGTTGCCGTTGCCAAAGAGCAGATCGACCGACTGCGGATTGCCAAGATGGAACCGCTCGGCAATAAAATGCTCCGTGACCTTCTCCATGAAGTCGTAAACGCCCCAGTACGTGCCGTTGATGAGCACGACGACCTGTTTATGCGCCTGCACGACGACCGCACGGTCTTCCGGAAGCCCCGTATTGCCCTGTTCAAACAGGGACGTGATCACGTTGTCGCGAATGCGGCTGTAGGTCGCGTCCTGCCCGCTTGCGCGGAGAATCAGCGACTTGTAGCTCGTAATCGTACGATTCTCAAAGAACGGGTAGTTGAACATTGCGTCGCCGTATGCGCCGCGCGCAATCAAAGCGAGGCCCTTTTGCTCATTGTATCGCGAATACTGGCCCTGAATCTGGATTGCCCCGTCTCCGCTGTAGAGCGTTGTGCCGTTTGCGTCGATATAGTCAAAGTGCACGTCGCGCTCCCATTTGCGCCCGAGCGGATCGGGATGCGACTTCGGCTGCGCCCAGAAGTTGGCGAGGTTCCAGTTCGGGTCGTCCTTGCTGCTCACGCGGAGATCCGTCGGGAGCTGACCCGTGGCTTCCGCATAATCGTTGCCGACGACATAGATGCCGATTTCCGGATCCCAAAGGTTCTTCGGATCGGTCACAACGCTGATTACCGGCAGGGTAAAACGGTGACTCTGAACCGTGCTTTCGCCGGTGTAGATGACATAAGTCTGGCTCGCGGTGTCGCTGCCGTAATAGCCGCTTCGAAACGCGCGCGCGCGCAGAACCGTGGTGCTGGAAACCGTAATCGCGCCGGAATAGCGCGATGAGCTTTCGGTCGGCACCGTTCCATCCGTGGTATACGTGACCGAGCAGCCTTCCGGCACTTCAATGGAAACCTGCTGCGCGCTGTCAAACGCGCCGCCCGCGGTCGTAATTTTCGGCTCATCGGCATACCCGCTCACGCCGGGGGCGTTGACGGCGGAAGGCGTGGGGGTTTCGTAAAACAGAAGCGTCGTATCGGTTCGCCCGTAGCTGACGTCCGCATGGCCCTTGGGAACTTGCAGCTTGTCGAGAATCGCGCCGTCCGGCGAAAACAAAAAGACGACGTCTCCCGCGGAGGAGAGCTTGAAGTTCGTTTCTAGATTATTTTTTTTTTGCGCGTCGGAAACGTTTTTCCCCGACGCAAGCACCGTTAAGTATTCGCCCGCATCGAGCGTAATATCGGGAAAGACCCACTTTGCCGGATTCTTTGCGTTGTTGGAAAGCGCATATCCCGCAAGCGAAATGGCGGCTCCCGTTCGGTTATGGATTTCAATCCAGTCGTAGAACTCCCCGTCCGGCTGCTTGAGGTAGGAAACGTTGGCGTTGAGTACTTCCGAAATGACGATATCGCCCGTGCCGTAGGACAGCGTGGACATAAACGCCTGCAGACCCGAGTTGTTATTCGTATATCCCGGCGTCGGCTGGGAAGAGGGCGCAAACTCGCCCGTGCCGTCCGGAGAACGCGCAAAGCTGATATCCGTGTTGGCGCGGGTATAATCATACTGGTCGAGGATTTTGCCCGCGGGCGTGGAGAACACCACACTCTCTTTATACGAGGCAAGCCCGAACGGCGCTTCGATCTGCGTTGCCCCGTCCGGCGTTTCGCGCCCGGTGCAGAAGATGAGCAGAACGCCGTTTGCGGGAATCTTGGTTCCGGCAGGCAGCGTGTACTTGAGCGGCTGGGTTGCGGAATCCGAAATGCCATAGCCGGAAAGATCGGTTTCCTGACTGTTGGTATTGTAGAGTTCGATCCAGTCACAGTAAGAGCCGTCGGGGCCGATGATGGTAGAGGCGTTGCTGGGCATGAACTCGTTGATGAACACGCCGATGGACTCGTCCGCAGTGGCGGAAAGCGTAGCAAGGTACTGCGCCGCGCCTTCATCCGTGTTGGGATAGCCGGGGCTCGGCAGCATTTCCTTCCAAGCGGTGGAATCGTCCGCACTGCGGCCAAGCGAATAGCCGCTCGTCACTGCGCGCAGCGTGATGCTGTCCACCACTTTGCCGGACACCGTGGAGAGAATGACTTCGTCCGAAGCGGAGAGCTTAAAACCCGCGTGCATCTTGCCGCGGGTGACGTCCCCGCTGCAGAACACAACCAAATAACCGCGCGGCGCAAGAACGGACCCTTCCGGGAACGTCCATTTGGCGGCGGTGAGCAAATCATCCGATAAGCCGTAGCCGGAGATATCGAGGCTGGTGTCGGTGTTGTTGTAAATCTCCACCCAGTCGGGGAACGCGCCCGTTTCATCGGGAACCGCGCCCTTGTTGCTGATCATAACCTCGTTGATCTCTATTTGGGCGGAAGTTTCGTTGGTTGGACTGGTTCCGCCGCTTTTTAAATAAAGAACGAGCGCTACGGCGCTGGCAAGCAGCAAGATGAAAATCAGCGTCCTGCGTGCCGCCGTTGCTCTCCTTCTTCGATTCGCCATGATAAAAATGCTCCTTCCGTAAACGCGCAGGCGCGCGTTTTCGCAACGTCCAGTTTACCATACACCCGGTCAACTGCCAATGACGCCTCACGATTATTCACAAAATGTCCGAAATATAACCTTATTCCACCATATTCCGCTGTCTGTCACAAAACCGGTTTTTCAGCGGAAAAAAGTGGAGATATGGCGCTTTCCCGCGTCAGAATGGCAGTTTGGCGACCCCCAGCAGGATGACCGCCGTCAGGAGCGCCACAAAAGCGAACACCGCGCCGAGGATGACGAATATGCGTGAAAATGTCCTCGCGCCGCGTTCTTCCTCGATAAAAACATTGCCGATGTTCTGCGGGTCGTAATGCACGGTAACCTTCTGACCCACCAACAGGTTCGGCGCGTTCAGCGCGTAGGGCGAAAGGTACTGCATTGGCTGGCCGTCGATGGTAAACGAATACACGAGCCGCACGCCACTCGAACCGAACTGCGTTTGAAAGGCGGTGACAACGCCTTCCGTTTCGGCGGTGCAGCGGCTGCGTTTGCCGTTTGAAACTGCTCCATAGATCAGCCCGACGGCGAGGAACGTCAGCCCCAGAATGCCAAATGTGCCGGAAAAAACAGCAACGAACAATCCGATAAAATTCAATGACATTTCATTCTCCTTGTTAACATAAGGGGTTTCCAAAGGGGTGAATACCTCTTTGGTCAGGCTCCGGGATGAAATCCCGGCGGGGTTTGGGGCAAAGCCCCAACAGCCTACCCCTTACTCTTCCCCGTTGCGCAGCTTTTCGCGCTTTTCGTGGTTTTCCCTGATCTTCGCTTCCTGTCCCTGCTCGGAAGGCTCGTAATACCGCCTGCCTTTGAGCGAAGGCGGCATGTAATCCTGTTTGACCCAGTGCCCGGGGTAATCGTGCGGGTAGAGATACCCTTTTCCGTGGCCGAGCTTGCCCGCTCCCGCGAACGAAGTGTCCCGTAAATAGATCGGCACCGGCTCGTCAAAGCTCGACTCCGCATCCGCAAAGGCGCTTGTCAGAGCAACCACAACACTGTTGGACTTTGGCGACTCGCAGAGAAAGATAATCGCCTGCGTCAGAGAAAGCCGCGCTTCCGGCAGGCCTATATGCTCCAGCGCGTCCGCCGCGGTGACCGCCTGCACCATAGCCTGCGGGTTGGCAAGGCCGATATCCTCGCTTGCGTGCGCAATGAGCCGCCGCGCGATGATGCGCGGATCGACGCCCGCGTAGATCAGCCGCGCAAACCAGGCCAGCGCCGCGTCGGAATCCCCGCCGCGCAGACTCTTGCAGAACGCCGAGAGCATATCGTAAAACAGCTGCTCGTCACACTTGATCACTTTTTTCTGGCTGGATTCGGCGGCGATATCGCGCGTAACATGAATCACGCCCGCGTCATCCGGCGGCGTTGTCAAAACCGCGAGTTCCAGCGCGTTGAGGGCGTTGCGGCAGTCCCCGTTGGCGATGGCGGAAATCGTATGCAGCGCGTCGTCGTCCAGATTCACACGCAGTTTACCAAAGCCGCGCTCCTCGTCCCGGAGTGCGTTCAACACCGCCTGCTCGACGTCCTCACCGGTCAGCGGGTAAAACTGGAACACGCGGCAGCGCGAGACGATTGCGCTCGTCATGGCGATCATGGGGTTTTCCGTCGTGGAACCGATAAAGCGGATCGTGCCCATGTCCAGCGCGGGCAGGAGCGAATCCGACTGGGTCTTGCTCCAGCGGTGGCACTCGTCCAGCAAAAGGTATGTCGGCTGGCGGTAGAGCTTGAGGCGCTGTTCGGCTTCCTCCACGATGGCGCGCAGTTCCTTGACCCCCGCGGTGACCGCGTTGAGCTTGACGAACGCGCCGCCGGTGGCGTTGGCAACGATGGCCGCCAACGTGGTCTTTCCCGTACCCGGCGGGCCGAAAAAGATGGAGCTTTGGAGCCGGTCGGTCAAAATGGCGCGGCGAAGCAGTTTGCCCTCGCCCACGATGTGACGCTGCCCGATGAACTCGTCCAGCGTGCGCGGACGCATGCGGTCGGCAAGAGGCGCGCTCTCTTCTATATTGTTACGAAATAAATCTTCCATCTATTATTGTTCCGCACTTTTTTATTGTCCTATTGGTCGTCTTTGCCGGCAGCCCACACTCTCGCCGTTACTCCTGCGGCAGATCGCAAACGACGAACATATCGCTCAGCGTGCGCCCGCCGTCAAACGGAATGTTGATGGCGCCAGACTTACTCTGCAGCACCGTGGACTGCCCGCCGTCGAGGTTATATGCGCGGGTAAACCCGAGCTCTTTGCAAAATGAGGAAAGATCCTGCATCGTAATCCCCATCGAATGTTCCCGCCTGCCGTCCACAATCAAAAACGCGTAGTGCCCCGGTTCGTAATACCCGAGAACCGAGCGCGGGTTTCTCGCCGTAACACGGCTGCGGAACTCAGTTTTCGCGTCGCCGTTGTCGTCGAGCAGCGCGGGGCCGAATACCCAGGTTTGATACGCGCCGAGCGTTGAAAGCAAATCCGCCGTCAGGATGCGGTAGCGAAAAGTGAGCAGTTCGCCGTTGGTGCGCAGCACCGCGATATCCCAGGCACGGGTGATGTTTTTTACGTATTTCACGCCGTTTCGAACCAGCGGTCCGAAGAGGTTGAGCGAGTAGAAGTCCCCGTTGATGCCGACAATTCCATTTTCACAGCGGCTGAGCAGTTTCTTTGCGGTTTCGGTACTGCCCATGTATTCATCCTGCGAGAATACGTTTGTCAGGCAGGCGATATCCTGGATATAGATATCCGCAAGAAAGTAGTCGTTTTCGTACGCCCGCCCGGTGATGATTGAAACCGAGACGTTCGGACTCTTATAGTTACCGTTTTGATCGTCGTACACGCCCGCGTAATAAAAACGGTCGAAATATTGTTCCCCCAGCAATCCGGTGGACAGCCGCTCGGCAAACGCGTCCCAGTCTGCAATTTCACCGCAGGCGTACAGCAGCGCCGCGCGCGCGTCGTTGGCGTTCACGGTTCCGTTCCGCGTTAAATCGCAGTCCGTACGAACCTTTGCCTGATCGGGCGTCAGGCTCAGGAGCCGGAGCATCCGCGCCGCGTCGGCGGCGGTCAGCGCGCCGTTTCCCGACAGGTCTGCGGATATGGAACTTTCCTCGGCAAGTGTGCTGCTCAGCGGAACACAAAAAGCCAGACACACGGCTATCAGGAACGCAGCCAGCCGTTTCATAGCGCCACTCTCCCGATCGTATTGTGAAAAAGTCTGCTTAATCATACCACGTTTTCACCGGGTATGATAGAATGTCCCTGTTCGAAGCAGTCTGCTTCCCGTCGGGGATGACGGAATTGAGCATTGAAATCATCGCTATGAGGGGAACAAACGAATGAAAATAGGACAGTTCAGCGATACGTTTCTACCGATTGTGGACGGCGTCGGCCGCGTGGTCTACAACTACGCCGCGGCGCTGACCCGGCGCGGCGAGGAATGTTATGTCGTCGCCCCCATGTCGGACGGCGGATACCGGGGCGGTTATCCGTTTGAGTTGGTGGACTTTATCAGCATGGAACTGCCGCGCCAAAAGCAGTACAGCACGGGAATTCCGCAGCTGGATCCGCATTACGACGCGCGCATGCGCTGCGTCGATCTCGACATTATCCATGCGCACTCGCCGTTTATCTCCGGCCTTGAGGCGCAGCGGCTGGGGCGCAGGCGCAACGTGCCGGTCATCGGCATGTTCCACTCGCGCTATTACGACGACTTTTACCAGCTGACCCGCGCGGAAATGCTGGCAAACCTCGCCGTGGCCAGCATCGTTAACTTCTATCTCCGATGCGACGAAGTCTGGACCGTGAGCCAAAGCTCGGCGGAAACGCTCTTTGACTACGGCTACAACGGCGAAATTGTCGTTATGCCGAACGGCACGCCGGACGTCTCCCCCAGCGAAGCGAACGCCGCCGCGGCAAGGGAGCACTTTCATCTGCCGCAAACGCCGATTCTGCTCTACTGCGGACAGATGAACTGGAAAAAGAACATCCTGCGCATCCTCGAAAGCTGCGCCTGCCTCAAGCAAAAAGGCGAGTCGTTTACGCTCGTGTTCGCGGGTCAGGGGCCGGACGCGAAGGCTATCCAGCAGAAGGCGGCGGAGTTCGACCTTGCCGAACGCACGATGTACACCGGCCACATTACGGACGAAACGCTGCTCTACGGGCTGTTTCAGTGCGCGGATCTGTTTGTGTTTCCCTCGCTTTACGATACCTCCGGCATGGTGGTACGGGAAGCGGCGGCAATGGAAACGCCCAGCGTCGTGGTGCGCGGCAGCGCCACCGCCGAGCCGATTCTCGACGGTGAGAACGGGTTTTTATGCGAAGATACGACCGAGAGCCTCTGCGGCGTGATTCAACGAACACTGACCGACCCGGAGGCAACCCGGCAGATTGGCAAAACCGCCCGAAAGACGATTTACGTCTCCTGGGACGATATCGCCGCCCACGCGGTCGAACGTTACGAACTGCTGATCGATCGATTTAAGAATAAGTAACCGGCGGGTTCTCAGGGCTGCCTAAGCCCTGAGCGGGAGCTCGAGGGCGGAGCCCTCAAAAAGTAAATATCCGAGGGCGGCGCCCTCGAAGGCCAAAAACCACAACGCGAGGCGGAATGCCTCGCGTTGTTTGTTTCTAGTACAGCTCCCGTAAAATCAAATCCGTCGCGCTCTCGCTCGCTGCCGTCAGTCGCCTGACACGCGGGTCACTGCCGTACTCGCCCCAGACCATATCCCTCAGCGCGGTGCCGTTATGGCAGCCGTGGATTACGCGGATGCGGTAAAGCCCCCTGCTCCGGCGGAGCGCGGCTTCTATGGCAATTCGCGCCTGATACTTGTTTCTGCCGTGCAGGTCGAGTACGACTTCCGCGCCGGTGGCGGTGGACAACTTGCTCCCTTCCATGTGCGTTTACGCGTAGGTTTCCGCGTCGGGAAAGTTCTTCCACTCGCCGCCGCTGAGGCGGTGCAGTTCCTCGGTTGCGAGCAGCCACTTGGCAACGCTCTCGGTTTCGGGAAAGAACTCGAAAAACTCGCCTTCAAAGAACGTGTAGAACCGCGAAACATCCGTGCACATGCCGTACGTCGGCAAAAGCTTCGGCTCCAGACGGAACCCGAACGGTTCGCCCTGTCTGGTTCCGGTAAAGGCAAAGCCGCTGCCGTCCAGCGTAATTTCCCCTTCGCCCACGATCTCGCTGGTCGCCTGATTTTTGAGATAGTGATCCTTTGGCAGGATGCCGAGCTTGACGCGTTCGATCAATTGGAACCCCGGCTTAAGCAGTTCATGATAAATCGCTTTCCGCTCTTGGTCAAACCACTTGCGCGGCGTATCGGGAATGACGCAGGTTTCGTCAAAGGGAATCAGTCGGTAGGTTTCGTCCATCGCAGCGCCGTTGCCGCAGGTAAGGCAGCGGATGGTGTTTCCTTCGCCGCGCATGGAAAACTCCTTGCCGCAGCGCGGGCAGCGGTAGAGCAGCGTATGCAGCTGGTGCGCCATTTTGCCTTTTCCAGCGTACGCAACCTGCGCGGTCTTGTTCCACTCGTAATCGTCGTGATGAATCGCTTCGTCAAGCCGGAACTGAATCTCCTCGGCGGTGAGTTGTTTGAGCTGTTCCGGCGTAAAGAGCTGGTCGATTACGACCTCCACGCGGCCGGGGCGCTCGTCCAAACAGTATTTCGTGCTGGTTAAATATCCGCCGGAAATCAGCGAACGGTAAACCGGCACACCAAAGTGCTTGAGCAGCTTTCCGCTGCCGATGGCGCAGGGTTGGTTGCCGCCGCCGATGGAGCTCATGCCCTCCGGAAACAGTATAATCCTGCCGCCGCGCCGCAGAATGCGCGCAACTTCCTTAATGGTATAGATATCCGGCGTAAAGTTCTTTTTCGGTATGACCTGTAAAAGCCGAAAGACGCCCGCAAGGTGCGAGCGGAAGAACTCGTTGTACCCGGCAACATAGTTCAGCGTGTCCGGCAGCAGCGCGGCGCCGGTATAGATATAATCCAGGCGGGAAGCGTGGTTGCTCACTACGATATAAGGCCCCTTGTGCTTGCGGGGATCGACTTTCATCTCCACGTGGATGCTGAGCTTTTTAAAGTACATCAGCTTCCAGAGATAGCCGAGAATGCAGTAGATCAGTTTGGGCGGCTGTCTGAGTTTTCGCGCGTGCAGCTGCTCCTGCAGCGAGCGCTTGTTATCCGGCATACGGTTTCGCTCCCCCAATCTCCAAAGACGTTCTATGCTGTGCATTTTAGCAAATCGCACGTCAACACGCAATCAGCAAAAAGCTTCTTTTTTCGGGGCCTCGCCCCCGCACCCCTTCCGGGGTTTCAGCGCGAACTCCTTGTGAACGAACCCTAAACTTGGGTGTTAAAAGGGTTTTCCCTTTGGCAGACTTCCTGTAAAAAACCAGCGGCGCGTTTGCACGCACCGCCGGTTGTTTCCGCTGTTTTGTTCAAATTTTTTCGAGGCTCTCGTTGTCGCCCAGAATATAGATGGAATCGTCCGCATGGAACGGCTCGTTGGGGTCTATGTTTCCGGCAACGTGCCCGTCCCGCCGGATGGCGATGACGGAGAAGCCGTATTTATTGCGCACGTCGATCTGCGCAAGCGACCGCCCGACCCACTCCTTTGGCACCTTGATTTCGTTGATGCAGTACTCGTCCGAAAGATCGAGCGAGTCCAGCACGCCTTCGGCAACCAGCGAGCGCGCGAGGCGTATGCCGCCGTCGTGCTCCGGCTGGACGACGCGGTCCGCGCCGGTCTTGATGAGGAGCTTCTGATGCAGGTCGTCCTGCGCTTTGGCGACGATCTTCTTTGCGCCCATCTCGCGGCAAAGCACGGTGGTCAGCACGGAAGCGCGAATGTCGTCTCCGATGCAGATGACAACGCAGTCAAAGTTGCGCACGCCGAGCTGCGAAAGCGCGCGC
>JBDKTD010000357.1:0-4205 GCA_039680365.1 Clostridiaceae bacterium | reverse complement strand
CAGAATCATGAGCACGTCCCAGCCGGAAGGCGACGCGGAAGGCATGATTGCTGTTTTGATGATGAACGCCAGCCGCGGTAAGGACGTTATCACGGCCGAAGCGGTAACAACGGAGATGTTCACGCGTCCAACGCCGATTATGAAATCTCTGCTCGATCAGGCGGCAAAAGGCGGGCATACAGGCGAAGAAACGGGGACTTCCTCTCTTTCCGGCGAAGGTGAAGCCGCCAAGTCGGACGAGATGAGCATTGCGTTTCTGCCAAAACTGACCGACAGAGTGCGCAGCATGCGTTACGCGCTGCTCAACACCGTGTTGGGGCAGGATCACGCGGTGCACGCCTTTGCCGAGGGGGTATTCAACGCGGAAGTGATCGCGGCCTCGGACGAAAAGAGAAAACGCCCGCGCGCGATTTTTGTATTTGCGGGTCCTCCGGGCGTCGGTAAAACCTTTTTAGCGGAACAGGCGGCGGAAACGCTCAAGCTGCCGTTTAAAAAATTCGAGATGACGGCATTTGCCGACGAACTGGGATTGAACGTCCTCATCGGTTTTCCGCCGAGCTTTAAGGATGCAAAGGAAGGCACGCTGACGGGATTTGTCAACGAAAACCCGCATTGCATCCTCCTGTTCGACGAAATTGAAAAAGCGAACATCAAGGTCATCCAGTTGTTTTTACAGATTCTCGATGCGGGAAATTTGCACGACGCCTTTACGGACAGCGATGTTTCGTTTCGCGATACGATTATTATCTTTACCACCAACGCCGGAAAGCAGCTCTACGAAGGCGACCACAAGGCGAACGCTGCGGGCATTCCGCGCCAGACCATCGTTAACGCGCTGGAGACGGATAAGGATCCCAAAACTGACCAGCCGTTCTTCCCGCCGGCCATCTGCTCGCGCCTCGCGACGGGCTATCCAATCATGTTCAACCACCTGATGGCGCACGACCTTGAGCGGATCATTGCCAACGAACTAGACCGGCTGAGCAAGCTCTTTTTCAAACAGTACGGCATTCATGTGCAGACGGAGCCGCTGGTTGCAACCACGCTCCTCTTTGCCGAAGGCGGTCAGGCGGACGCGCGCACCGTACGCGCGCAGGCGGAGTTGTACTTTAAAAACGAAATCTTCAAGCTTTGCAGGCTTTGGAGCCAGGAGAGCTTTGAAGACGCGATTAAAGCCATTTCGGATATCCGGTACTCCGTTGAGGAGAAGACGATCCCGAAGGAAGTGCAGTCGCTCTTTACGGCAAGCGAATCGCCGTGCGTATTGGTATTCGGGAACCCCGGGTTTGCGGAGCGATGCAAAAACGCCATGAAGGGCGTTCAATTCTTCGGGGCGGATACGGCGGAGCAGGCGTTTCAAATAGCGGGTTCGGAAGAGATAACGCTGGTGCTGATGGATGTTGTAACCCGCGCCGCTCTTGCCGGCGGGGAGAACGACGAGACAGTTCCGGGAGGCGATCCGCGGCTGCAGAACAAGACTACGATCGCGTTTGACAATGTCCCCATCGGCGCGAGCGCGCTGCGCAACTCCCGTAAGTTTTTCACCAATATGCGGGAGCGGTTCCCTGAAATGCCGATCTATCTGCTGGAAACGGAGCATCTGATCATAGACAGCGAGCTGATGACGTCCTTTGCCCGCGCAGGAGCAAGAGGAAAGATGACGATTCCATCCGGCGATATCGGCGTTTTCGGCGAGGAATTACTGAGAATCTGCGCGCAGCTGTATATGCAGTCTTCCGCGGCAAGGCTCTACGCAGAACATAAGATACTGTACTTCGAAACGGCGCCGCTGCTCTCCGGCGACAAGAAGAGCGCGAGCATCCGCATTCGCGACCTTTCGCTTAAGCGCGCCATCTCCGCCGAGGATACCGGGGAGGTGCTGGAAGACGTGGAGAAGCCCGATATCGGCTTTGACGATGTTATCGGCGCGGACGACGCAAAGGACGAACTGAAGTTCTTTGTCGATTTTCTCAAGAACCCGAAATCGTTTGCCGCGCGCGGACTGAAACCGCCCAAGGGCGTGCTGCTGTACGGCCCTCCGGGCACCGGCAAAACTATGCTGGCAAAGGCGATGGCGGGGGAGTCCAACGTTGCTTTTATTTCGGCTGTCGGCAGCGCGTTTGTAACAAAGTTCCAGGGCAGCGGGCCGGAGGCGGTGCGCGCGCTTTTCCGCCGTGCGAGGCGGTATGCCCCTGCGATTATCTTTATAGACGAACTGGACGCGGTTGGACGCTCGCGCGGGAACACGCCCGCGGGGATGTCCGGCCACGAGGAAGAGATGGCGCTCAACGCCCTGCTGGCGGAGATGGACGGGTTTTCCGTCGATCCCAAGCGCCCGGTCTTCGTGCTCGCGGCAACGAACTTCGACGCGGAGGAAGGGCAGGGGGGCATCGGCGTACTGGACGCGGCGCTTGCCCGCCGCTTCGACCGCAGGATTCGCGTGGACTTGCCGAACAAGGAAAATCGAAAGCAGTACCTCGCTCGCATGCTCAAAAAGAAAAAAGACGCTACCGTAAGCGAAGAGATGATTGAAACCCTCGCCGGACGCAGCGCCGGGCTGAGCCTAGCCAACCTCGCTTCCGTGCTCGACCTAGCGGGACGCATGGCGGCAAAGCAGAATTGCGTGATCAGCGACGCAATTCTGGACGAGGCGTTTGAGCTGACGCGTCACGGTGAAAAGAAGGATTGGGGCAAAGAGTATCTCGAACGCGTTGCGCGTCACGAATCCGGTCACGCGTATCTTTGCTTCCGCGCCGGATCGACGCCAGCTTACCTGACGATTGAAGCGCGCGGCGGCCACGGCGGCTATATGGAGCACGCGAATACGGAAGATCAGCCGCTGATGAAAAAAGAGGAACTCATCGGCAGGATTCGCACTTCTCTCGGCGGACGCGCGGCAGAGATTGTGTATTACGGTGCGGCGGACGGAGTTTCCACGGGCGCTTCGGGCGACCTGCAGAGCGCAACGCAGATTGCGCGCGCTATGATCTGCAGCTACGGCATGGATGAAACGATCGGGCTGATGACGCTGACCCCGGAAGAAGCGCAGAAAGGCCCAATGGCGGCGGTCGTGAACGAGCGCATCAACGCCGTCCTGCGGGACGAAATGGCGCGCACCATCGAACTGATTCAATCCGGCAGAAAGAAGATCGACCTGCTCGTTGAACGGCTCATGGAGAAGAATAAACTGACTAAGGAAGAGATTGAGGAAATACTGAAAGACTGATTTGCAACACTAGCAGAGAACCTCCTGAATGAATCGGGAGGTTCTTTTTTGAACAGCCATCAATGACCTGAAACGTTTTATCAGCTGATCGAGAATAACGATACAAACAATGTGTGCTTAACCGCTTCCGTGATAGAATATCTTGAATGAAAAACACGGGAGTATGTATGGAAGATCAGGGAAGGGACGTTTCGGTTCCGAACGAATTCGAAGAAAAGATCGGAAGGCTTTGTAAGAGCCAAGCCTATCTTGATTTTTGTTTGGAAGTGTACGGATACCGCCTGCCGCTATTCAACATGATGGATCAAGAGCAGTTCGAGTATCTTTTCAGTGAAGCAAATCTTACTAAGCACGATACAATCCTCGATTTAGGCTGTGGTACTGGAAGCCTGCTAAAATATGCAGCGGAAAAGTTTTTCTGCAAAGGCGTCGGGATTGATCTGTTAAGCAAAGCGCTTCTGACATCCGACAGCGATTCTGTTCGATTTCTAAGTGGGGACATCGACCATTTTACGGAGTTCGATGTTAAGCCAACTGTCACGTTCTGCATCGACAGCCTGTATTTCAGCAAGGGATTGAGCGAATTGCTGCATCAAATACACAGTTTGCAAAATAACCGCGCGTTTTTGTTTTACTCTCAATATATCTTTGATGAAAAAACGTCTGGCAGAACCATTTTGAAAGCCGACCACACTCTTGTAGCTGAGGCTTTGAAACGGCGGGATATCCCTTATCGCGCAGTCGACTTCAGTGGAAATGAGCAAGCATTATATAGATCTTCACTGACAGCTTTGAAAAGGATTAAGAAAGATTTCTTACTGGAAGGAAATTCAGACCTTTACGAAAGGTTGCTGGCAGACAATTTGCTGGGAAAACAGCTTTACGATACCGGCCGAGCGAGCAGATATCTTTACATCCTCTTGTAAGCATATTTAATAAAAAAAGAAACTCTCCATCTCTGGAGAGCTCTTTTGGTGCA
>JBDKTD010000082.1:0-19157 GCA_039680365.1 Clostridiaceae bacterium | reverse complement strand
TATTGCATGTTGGGGGAACACACCAGTTCCCTATCCGCCCGGGCATAGTCTGTCCGGGCGTTTTTTATTGTTCAGCAACGATCAAAAAGGGGGCGATGGGATGCGGCATACGGATGATGCCGGATATGACTCGTTTGTTTCGTATTCGACTGAACGGAACGAAGAAAAGGAGAAGAGAATATGGAACGAACGATGATGAATCAAATCATCCCTGGAACCGGGGTCAAGGTGCAGGGGTTTGTGGAACGCGTCCGCAGTACGGGAGCTATGGCGTTTCTGGTGCTGCGCGACCGCATGGGTAAGGTACAGGTTACAATTGAAAAGGCGGCGCATCCGGAGTTTGCGGAGGATTTGAACCGCCTGACGCCGGAATCCGTCGTCACGGTGGAGGGGCGCGCGGTTTCCAACCCGCAGGTTCGGCTGAACGGACTGGAAATTCTGCCCGAGCGACTCACAGTTGAGTCGCTGGCGGCACCTTTGCCGCTCAACAAGGATGCCGCCGTCGATACGCGTATGGACTACCGCTGGCTGGAACTGCGCGGAGAAAAAGAGCGCTTGCTTTTTGAGGTGCAGACCTGCTTGGTCAATGCCATGCGGGAGTTTTTGATCGAGCGGGACTTTCTGGAAATCCATACCCCGAAGCTGATCGCGGCGGCCAGCGAGAGCGGCGCGGACGTGTTCGAGGTCAAATACTTCGACCGCAAGGCGTATCTTGCCCAGAGCCCGCAGTTCTATAAGCAGATGGCAATGGCGGCGGGCTTTGAGCGAATTTTTGAAACGGGGCCGGTGTTCCGCGCGGAAAAGTCGTTTACCAACCGTCACGCAACGGAGTTTTCCGGCTTCGATTTGGAGTTTTCATATATCGAGTCGTTTGAGGACGTCATGCGGCTGGAAGCGGAACTGCTCGCCTATTCGCTGGAACAGGTGGCGCGAACGTATGGCGAAGCGATTGAGCGGCAGTACGGAGTCAATGTCATCGTGCCGCAGCTGCCGTTTCCGCAGATTGCGCTGAAAGACCTGTATACCGAACTGGAGCGAAGGTACGGCTATACCCTGCCGGAAAGCGAAAAGGGAGATATGACGACGGAAGCCGAACAGCTCTCCTATCGCTTTTCAAAGGAGGAATTCGGCCACGAGTTCCTGTTTATCACGGACTTTGCAGCGGAGAAGCGCGCCTTCTACCACATGCGTAAAAACGGCGTGCCGCAGGGTTACGACCTGATTTGGCGCGGGGTGGAGATTACCACGGGCGCGCAGCGCGAGCACCGCTACGACGTTCTCTGCCGTCAGGCGGACGAACGGGGGCTAGGGGAGGACGTCAAGTTCTACACCGAGTTTTTCCGCTACGGCTGCCCGCCGCACGGCGGGTTCGGCCTCGGCATCGACCGCATGAGCATGCTGCTCACGGGCGTTACCATCAAGGACGCGATGTTCCTCTTCCGCGGCCCGAACCGTCTCACCCCGTGAAGATCGCCAAAACGCAAAAACCGGATGGCCGAGCCATCCGGTTTTGATTTGTACTCTATTTGAGCACGCCGGAGACCAGGTAGTAATCTTCCGCATCGTGCAGCGCGTCCACCCGAAACAGCGGGTAAAACAGCTCCGCCAGCTCGTCCGCCGGTATGAGGTCATGGGAAACCTCGCTTGCGCGGGACGTATGCCGCGCGTTGATGACCTGCCTGCTGTCCCCGTGCGCAATGGTGAGCCTTCCGCCGGGAACGAGAGCCTTGGAGAGTGCGTCAATCAGCGCCTGCGCGCTCTGGAAGTGCGGCAGGGCGTTGAACACCACGCAGGCTTCGTACATACCGAGCGCGAGAGCGGAAGCGTCGCCGCAGAGGAGCTTTACACGCGGGTCGGAATCAAACTTCGCCTTCGCCTGCGCAATCATGGCGGGGGAAAGGTCAACGCCCGTGACGCCCGCTGCGCCGCGCGCTAAATAGTAAGGGAACAGCACACCCGTGCCGCAGCCGACGTCCAGAATGGAAACGCCCCGCGTAACCCCCGCGGTGTCCAGAATCGTGTTGATGATGGTTTCCCGTGGTGTGCCGTGCGCGTCCCAGGTTTCGGCGCGCTGGTCAAAAAACGCGGCGACCGCGTCGGTGTTCAAGTGCATGGTTCGTTCATAATCCTTCGTTTACTAATATTTCCAATTTGGAGAAAAGATCAAAAGTCGAACAAATCCGTCTCTCGATAAGAGCCGTTCCATATGATGAGCAGACAGCCTTCCTCCACTGTGACGCTGGCGGGCTGGCCGGTAAACTCGTTGCTCACCCCGATGGGAAAGTCCGCCGTAACCGTTGCCTGATCCAGCGGATAAGCGAGGTTCACTTCCGTGACGCCTTTCGCCGTGCCGCCGTACGCAAAGACCGAAACGATGCCTTCCGGCGTTCCGAAAAACCGGAGCGCGCCGTTTTGGATCATTGTGATTTTCTCGCTGTCGCCAACAAGAACGCCCCTTGCGCCGCGCGCGGTCAGGTACGCCAGCGCCTGAATGTTGGCCAGCGTATGGTCGAGCCGCCCGCCAACGCTGCCGAGCAGGACGAACCGCAAAAATCCGCGGCTGAGCCCCAGCTTGACGGCAAACAGCGCGTCCGTATCGTCCTTGCGGACGGGGAGTTCGACAACCGCCTCCTCGCGCGGAACAAAACCCAGTGAATCGAAATCGCCCACCACGAGGTGCGGCTTAATTCCGCCCAGCTGCCTGTAGCCCGCGTCCGCGGCGACGACGAGATCGTCCGCATCGACCGATGGAAGACGGCTCACCGGAAGCGCGCAGAAGATATAACAGGTTTTCATGTTTCCAGCACCTTCCTGTCCGGACGGACGCGCGACAAGCGCCGTTTTTAACGCGCCGTGGTTCCGCCACGCTTATTTATATCATGATTGCGCCGTTTCGAAAAGCCGTTTTTTCGCGTGCGGTGCGAATTTGGCGTTCTTTACGGGTTTTCCGGCGCGGCGGGTGGTGGTATACTGGTGCAAGTACATTGGGAGGGAAACACGTGAAGCATTTCGGTATCAAGCGGCTTTTCGCCGCCGTTTCAGTTATTTTACTGCTCGTTGCGGCGGGCTGCAATCAAGCGCCCGTGCCGCAGACGGATACGGCTCCCACGCCGACGCCGCTTGCGCCTTCAAAAATATCCGTGAATTCGGAAGACTGCGCGCTCGACGCGGCGGATCTTGTGGCCACGCTGGAGCGCACGCACCCGCTGTTTCTGACCGAACCATACCCGGAAACCTATCTCGCCGCGCGGGAGGCGTTTCTTATCAGCGCGCCGAACAGCAAAACGCAGGCGGACTTCCGCCTCGCGGCTTCGCTCTACCTCAACTCGCTCAACGACGGCCATACCGGCGTGCGGCGGCAGAGCAACGCTTTTGCGCCGAAGAACGCGCAAATACGCATTGCCGCGCTGGGAAGCGACCTCTTTTTGCTGGACGACAACGGCCAGCTCACGAGCGAAAAGATCACGGCGGTCGGCGGGGTTCCGGTTACGGACATCTTCTCCGTCGTGGACGCTTATTTTCCCGCTGAAAACCAGACCGCAAAGGATGCAAACCACAGCAAGCGGATGCTGAATTACGATTTGTTGAAACTGGCTGGCTGTGTGCTTGCCGAGGACGCGGTGACGGTTGCGGTCGACGAAAACGGTCAAACGCGCGAGCAGAGCGTTTCGTTTGGCGAGGAACCGCTGCTGCGCACGAACTATTATGCGGAGGATACTGTCGCTTCCTGCGAAACGATGGGGGACGTGTTTTACCTTGATTTCAACGAGTGCGAAACGGGCAAAACGCTCGACGCCGTCTGCGCCGTGTTGAGGCAGGCGCTGAAACAAGGCGTCAGCCGTGTAGTCGTAGACGCGCGGGACAACCCCGGCGGCGACTCGAACGCCTGCCAGCAGATACTGGGTTCCATGGGCATGAGTACTCCATCCTACGGCGTCGTTCGGCGAAACTCGCCGCTAGCCAGCGCGCAGCGGGGGTACTGGCGAAAGAACGGCGTCATGGAGCACAAGCGGAGCCTTGACGGTGCGTATCAAAACCCGAACGTTTCGTTGATCGTTCTCGTCAACGACGGAACGTTCAGCTCGGCAACCATGCTCGCCGTATGGGTGCAGGACGGCAAACTTGGTCGCGTGGTCGGGTACCCGAGCGCCAACGCGCCGACGAGCTTTGGAGATATTCTGCTGTACACGCTTCCGCGTACGGGAGTCGAGGTGATTATGTCCCATAAGCAGTTCCAGCGGCCGGACGCGGACACGGATCAAAGGACGCTCACGCCGGACGTGCTCGTGCCGTACGGCGAGGACGCGCTGCCGACCGCGCTGGCGCTGCTGGGGTAGAGACGCAACAAAAACAGCCGCTGCAGCGGCTGTTTTTGCGCTTGCGGGCAGCGCGTTTTCGATTTGACAGCTTGAACTGGTTTGCCAACCGGGTCGGGACATGATACCATGAACTCAATCGGCTCGGGGTATCAAGCGAGAACCGTTTCGAATAGAACGAAACGTCCATGACAAAAGGGAGGCAGCAATGACAACTGGACATAACTTCTGGGATGCCGGCGCATGGTCGCTGATGATTGAACTGACCATTCTGCTCGTAGGCATGTTGGTAGCCAATATGCTGCGCAGGCTGATTAAACCTCTTCGGCAGTCGCTGATTCCCAGCTCTGTGCTGGGCGGTTTTTTAATTCTCTTTGCAAACCTGGCATATGAAAAGATAACCGGGGATTCCGTTTTCAGCAAGGTGACAATGGAAACCCTGACCTACCACGGTCTTGGGCTCGGCTTTGTTGCAATGGCGCTGCGCCAGCCGCAGAAGAACCGGGATAAAAAGACAAATGCAGCCGTGTTCAACGCGGGCGTTACGACCGTATCTTCCTATCTGCTGCAGGGCATTTTGGGGCTTGCGATTACCGCAGGCCTATTCTTTGCGCTGGGCAACTGGCCCGCTTCCGGCCTGCTGCTGCCAATGGGGTACGGCCAAGGCCCCGGGCAGGCTTACAACTGGGGGCACGTCTATGAAACGGCGACGGCTTACGCCCCGTTCCAGTACGGCGGCAGTTTCGGCCTCGCGCTCGCCGCAATGGGGTTTGTTTCTGCCAGCGTCGGCGGCGTGATCTACCTCAATCGGATGAAGAAAAAAGGACAGATCGACCAATCCATCGTCAACGCCGAAGAGATGGAGAACCTTTCCGCAGAAACCATTACGGAAAAAGGCGAGATTCCGCTTTCCGAATCGCTCGATAAGCTGACCGTGCAGATTGGACTAGTGGTGCTGACGTATATGGCTGCATACTTGGTGATGTACGGTGTTTCGCTCGGGCTGGATCAGCTCGGCGGCTTCTTTACAACCACCGTCAAACCGCTGATCTGGGGTTTTAACTTCCTCATTGGCACCGTGATGGCAATTCTCGTTCGGAACGTCCTCAATGGTTTGACCCGGCGCGGTCGCCGCCAGTATATCAACAACTTTATGCTCGCGCGCATCTCCGGCGTGATGTTCGATATCATGGTGGTTGCCAGCATCGCAGCGATCGACCTTTCCGCGTTCTCCCATCGGGAATTTATTATTCCTATGGTCGTTATCTGCGTCGTAGGCGCGGTTGCTACGTATTATCAGCTGCGGTTCATCGCGCGGCGGCTCTACCCGGACTACCCGCATGAAGCGTTCCTTTCGCTCTACGGCATGCTGACCGGCACCGCCAGCACGGGCGTGATCCTGCTGCGCGAGATCGACCCGATGTTCAAAACACCCGCCGCGACAAACCTAGTTTACCAGCAGCTCTGGGCAATCGTGTTCGGCTTTCCGATGCTGCTGCTGTTGGGCTACGCGCCTATCGGCTTGACGGTGGATCCGGCCACGACCAGTTTGAACAATATCTGGATTACGCTCGCCGCGCTGGCGGGACTGTTTATCGCAATGAACCTCATCCTGTTCCGTAAGCAGCTGTTCGGACGCAAAAAGGGTAAGCAGGCTTCCTGAATCGTTGCTCTTGTGCCGTCCGGCGGATGGCAGGAATAGAAAAGAACGACCGCGTTTGCGGTCGTTCTTTTTATGTTTCTTGCGGTTTACAGGCGGGCGACGCCGCGCTTGCGCGCGGCTTCGGCAACCGCCGCCGCGACGACTTTGCCGACGCGGGGGTCGAACGCCTTGGGGATTACGTAGTCCGCGTTGCGTTCCGCATCCGTGATGAGTCCCGCCAGCGCGTACGCCGCGGCAATCTTCATTTCGTCGTTGATATCGCGCGCGCGCACGTCGAACGTGCCGCGGAAGATGCCCGGGAAAGCCAGAACGTTGTTGATCTGGTTCGGGAAGTCGCTGCGGCCGGTCGCGATGACCACCGCTCCGCCCGCTTTGGCGTCGTCCGGGAAGATTTCCGGCGTGGGGTTGGCGCAGGCAAAGACGATGGCGTTCTTGGCCATGGTCTTGACCATATCGACGGTGACCATGTTCGGGGCGGAAACGCCGATGAACACATCCGCGCCGACGAGCGCGTCCGCAAGGGAACCCTTCTTCTTTTCGGCGTTCGTAACCTGTGCCATCTCTTCCTTGATCCAGTTCATGTTGTCCTTGCGCCCGGCGTAGATAATGCCGCTGCGGTCGCAGAGAACCACGTTCTTGAACCCGTCCGAAAGCAGAAGGTTGGTGACGCTGATGGCGGCCGCGCCTGCGCCGTTGATGACGATTTTGACGTCCGATTTCTTTTTGCCAACGACCTTGAGGGCGTTGATGAGGCCGGCGAGGGTGACGACTGCGGTGCCGTGCTGGTCGTCGTGGAAAATCGGGATGTCGCACTTTTCCTTCAGCTTGCGCTCGATTTCGAAACAGCGGGGCGCGGAGATATCCTCCAGGTTGACGCCGCCGAAGCTGCCGCTGATGAGGTAGACGGTGTTGACAATATCGTCCACTTCCTTGCTCTTGACGCAGAGCGGGAAGGCGTCCACATCGCCAAAGGACTTAAAGAGGACGCACTTGCCTTCCATGACCGGCATGCCCGCTTCGGGGCCGATGTCGCCAAGGCCGAGGACGGCGGTGCCGTCGGTCACGACCGCGCAGAGGTTCCAGCGGCGGGTCAGCTCATAGCTGAGCTCGACGTCCTTCTGAATCTCGAGGCAGGGCTGCGCAACGCCCGGCGTGTAGGCCAGAGAGAGGTCTTCCTTGGTGGCGACGGGTACGGTCGCCTTGACTTCGATTTTGCCCTTCCATTCCTTGTGCAGACGGAGGGACTCTTTTGCGTAATCCATATAGATTTCTCCTTTAAAAAATTAAAATGCTGTCCGCTTGGAGTTCGATTGAATGCTTGATTCTTTATTTCTCAAACGGGAACTTGTAGGGCAGGTTCTTCTTGTCGCGAATGGCGATGAATTCCTTCTGCACCGCGTCGCCCACCGGCACGCCCTTGTCCTTGCGTTCGAGCCAGACAAGGTGTTCTTTTTCGCCCGCGGTGTAGATGCGTTCCTGACCGGGAGCCTTTTCGGAGGCGCGGAGTTCGCGCAGGATTTCGCCCGCGATCTTTTTAAAGGTGTCGAGGCCGCAGAACGCTTCCGGATCGATAACGATGAAGAAGTGGCCGAGGTGGTAGGGCTTCTTGTTGCCGTTTTCGTCCCGGTCGACGCACATTTTGAGGAAGCTGCCAGCCTGAAGCGCGGCGGAGAGGATTTCGACCACGGTAGCGTAGCCGTAGCCTTTGTAGCCCGCAAGGTCTTCGCCAATGCCGCCGAGCGGCGCGAGAGCCGCGGAGCCGTCCGTGAGACCCTTGAGGATGGCGGGGCTGTCCGTCATGGCGCTGCCGTCGCGGCCGATGACCATGCCCGCGGGGGTGTCCTTGCCGGAACGCGCGTAGTATTCAATTTTGCCGCGCTGGCTGATGCTGGTTGCGCAGTCCAGCATGAACGGGAAATCTTCGTCCGTGGGCATGCCAACGGTCAGCGGATTGGTGCCGAGCATGTTTTCCACGCCGAACGTGGGTGCGATGGACGGGCGCGCGTTGGTGCCGGTGATGCCGATCAAGCCCTCGTTGACCGCCATGCTGGCCCAGTAGCCCGCTATGCCGTAGTGCGAGCTGTTGCGGACGGCGGCCATCGCCATGCCGTACTTTTTCGCTTTTTCGATGATGGTCTTCATGGCTTTGTAGCTGGCGACCATACCCATGCCGTCGTGCGCGTCCACTACGAGCGTGGTGGGAGTTTCCTTGACGACTTCGTAGTTCGTTACGGGGTAGAGGATGCCCGCGTCGATGCGGTCGAGGTAGATAGGCTTAAAGCGGTTGCAGCCGTGGCTCTCGATACCGCGGCGGTCGCTCTCCAGCAGGACGTCCGTGCAAATTTCCGCGTCCGCATGCGGAACGCCATAGGCCACGAACGTGTCGATCATGAAGTTCTTGATCATATCCCAGGAGATATACGGTCTGGTTTCTGCCAGTTGAATGATCCTCCTCTAGTAATGATGCTTTATTGAGAAAAGTGAATCTGCCGCAGGGCAGAAAAAACGCCGGGCATGTAAAAAGGAGCACGCGCAACAAACCTGTGCGCCGCTCCAAACTCCAAATCTCAATGGAACTTTTGTACATGGCTATCATACCCGCGGCAGGGTTGTTTGTCAATTGATTTCGATGTTTTGCTTGCGTTCCGCCTCGATTTTTCATATTCTATACTTATTATAAATAAGCTCTTTTTCTTCTTTTTTTTAAGAAAGGAAGTTTAGGCAAGAAGTTCTTTTGCTTCTTTTCTTTCAAGAAAAGAAGAGTAGGTTTGAAGTTCTTTTGCTTCTTTATCTTTCAAGAAAAGAAGAGTAGGTTTGAAGTTCTTTTGCTTCTTTTCTTTTAAGAAAAGAAGAGAAGGGAACCCCAATGCAGTCTATCCTCGAACAATTGCAGATCAACCCCGTTATCGCCTCGGTCACCAGCGAGGACGCGTTTGAAGCCGCGCTCCACTCCGAGTGCCGGGTGGTGTTTTTGCTGATGGGCAACATTCTCGATATCGGCACGCTGACCGAGCGCGTGCACGACGCGGGCAAACTCTGCGTGGTGCATATCGACCTGATCGAAGGCTACTCCACAAAGGAGGTCGCCGTGGATGCGCTGCATAAGTTCACGAGCGCGGAGGGCATCATCTCCACGCGCGGCACGCAGATCAAGCGCGCCAAACAGCTCGGCATGACGGCGATTCAGCGCGGGTTCATGCTGGACACCCGTTCGCTCACCAGTTTTGAAGCACAAATTCAAAACAGCAAGCCGGATTTTGTGGAGATACTGCCGGGGCTTCTGCCTAAGGTGATTGCCGAACTGAAAGCGCGGCTGGATGTGCCGATCATCGCGGGCGGCTTCATCCACGAAAAGGAGGACGTCATCGCCGCCATTCAGGCGGGCGCGATGGCGGTTTCCGCTTCCCGCCCGGAGATTTGGTCGATGTAGAAACCTGTCCGGTCAGAATAGGGCTTGATTGTCGCAATTCACTGCAAACAAACAGGGGCGCTCCATTCGGAGCGCCCCATACTGTTTGCGTTATGCTGTTTGGAAGCGGAAGTTACATCTTGCTGACGCGTTCTTCCAGCGCCTTGAGCTGTTCGAACAATGCCTTGGGCATCTTTTCGCCGTAGTTGGCGTAATGCTCTTTGATGGACGCGACTTCGGCAACCCAGTCTTCTTTTTCGATCTTGAGCAGTTCGTCCATCGACTCATCGCTGACGGCGAGACCGTCGAGATACAGCGACTCCTTGGTCGGGACATAGCCGATGGCGGTCTTCTTGGCGTCCGCCTTTCCGGCAACGCGTTCTACGACCCACTTGAGCACGCGGCTGTTCTCGCCGAAGCCCGGCCAGAGGAACTTGCCGTTGGCGCCTTTGCGGAACCAGTTGACGTAGAAGATCTTGGGCAGCTTGTCCGGCGTGGACTTTGCGCCGACGTCGAGCCAGTGCTGCAGGTAATCGCACACGTTGTAACCGATGAACGGCAGCATGGCGAACGGGTCGCGGCGAACCTGGCCGATCTTGTTGGAGATGGTGGCGGCGGTTATTTCCGAACCCATGATGGAGCCCAGGAAGATGCCGTGCGTCCAGTCGAAGCTCTCATGCACAAGCGGGATGGTGCGCGGACGGCGGCCGCCGATGAGGATGGCCGAAATCGGCACGCCTGCGGGATCCTGCCACTCGGGCGCGATGCAGGGGCACTGCGACGCGGGGGCGGTGAAACGGGCGTTGGGGTGAGCTGCGGGAGTTTCCGAGCCGGGCGCCCAGTCTTTGCCCTTCCAGTCGATCAGGTGCGCGGGCGCGTCGGTGCCGATGCCTTCCCACCACACGTCGCCGTCGTCCGTGAGAGCGACGTTCGTGAAGATGGAGTTCTTATCGGAGCTGCGCATGGCGTTAAAGTTGGAGCTGTCGGAGGTGCCGGGCGCTACACCGAAGAAACCGAATTCCGGGTTGATGGCGTAGAGGCGGCCGTCCTTACCGTACTTCATCCAGGCGATGTCGTCGCCCATGGTTTCGACCTTCCAGCCGGGGATCGTCGGAATCAACATGGCGAGGTTCGTTTTGCCGCAAGCACTCGGGAACGCGCCCGTGATGTAGGTTTTGTTGCCCTGCGGATCGGTGAGGCGCAGGATGAGCATGTGCTCGGCAAGCCAGCCTTCGTCGCGTGCCTGCACGGAGGCAATGCGCAGCGCGAAGCACTTTTTGCCCAGCAGCGCGTTTCCGCCGTAACCGGAACCATAGGACCAGATCAGGCGTTCTTCGGGGAAGTGGCTGATGTACTTCTTTTCGATGGGAGCGCAGGGCCACGGGACGTCCTTTTCGCCCTTTTCCAGCGGCGCGCCGACGGAATGCAGGCAGGGGACGAATTCGCCTTCGCCAAGGGTTTCCAGAACCTTCGTGCCCATGCGGGTCATGATACGCATGTTGGCAACGACGTACGGGCTGTCCGTAATCTCAACGCCGATCTTGGAGATGGGCGAGCCGATGGGGCCCATGGAGAACGGAATGACATACATCGTGCGGCCATGCATGCTGCCCTTGTAGAGTGCGGTCATGGTCTTTTTCAGTTCGACCGGGTCAACCCAGTTGTTGGTGGGGCCGGCGTCTTCCTTTTTCTTGGAAGCGATGAACGTTCTGTCTTCTACGCGGGCAACGTCCGAAGGGTCGCTGCGGAAAAGGTAGCAGCCCGGGCGTTTCGCGGGGTTGAGCTTGGTAGCCATACCGCTGGCAACCATTTCATCCAGCAGGCGTTGGTTTTCTTCTTCGGAGCCATCGCACCAATAAACGCGATCCGGTTCGCAGAGTTCTTCGACTTCCTTGACCCATGCGAGTAACTTTTTGTTTTTCGTCATGATTTAGGCACCTTTCTTTTTCCATTTGAAAAATCTATACAAGGGTATCATATAAAAATTCATCATCAAAAGTCAACCGATTTAAGACTCTTTTCAGATATATACTATTTACATACCACTATATACAAATGCACTGGCGATCGTTTTTCCTGCCGAACACGGGAGTGCACCCTACATGGCGTGTATAATGATGCGCATAACGACGGCGCGCCTGCACGTAAAAACCGCCCGTTCCCAGGCGGTTTGCGGCGTATCGCTGCGCCGGGTGGGTTATTAAAAAATTTGCTTTGCTCCGCGGCGAAAAAACTACTCCGGCTTGGTAAAGAGCGGAAAGCCGCCGCTGGCGCTGAACTGCTCAATCAGTTCTGTGCGGCTGTGGATGCCCAGTTTACCGTAGATATTCTGCACATGGGACTTAACGGTGCTCTCGCTGATGTAGAGCTTTGAGGCGATCAGCTTGTAAGGATACCCTTTGAGCAGCAGCATGGCGATTTCACTTTCGCGTTCGCTCAGCCCGGTATCGCCGCCGATGCGGGCAACAGTTTGCTGCTGCTGCTCCGGCGGCAGGGAAGAAAGCGAAACGAGAAACGTATTCTTGCTGATCACCAGCGAGAGCTGCCGGTGCAGCTGAGGCAGCAGCATCATGGCAAAACAGACGATCGCCATGCCCAGCAGGGTTGAGGCTTGAGCGGAGCTGGCGAACACGGGCAATGAGCCGACGAACTTGCCCAAGAGTACGCCGGCTACGTTCGCGCCAAGCCCGATACCGAACGTGCGCGCCGGATTCTGGTCAAAGTCCAGCATTTCGCCGAGAATGCTCCACCAGAATAGATCGTTGATGCCGCAGGCGCCGAGCAGCAGCGAATCGACGAGCAGGTAGCTCCAAAACGAGCGTTCGAACGCGGAGAACGCAACGAACGCTAAACCGAGCATCGAGATGGCAACATACAGCAGATACGGCTTTGTTGCACGCCCCCTGAACCGATACACCAGAAGGATAGCGCCAACATACGGCACCGCCCAGTAGAGATCGGCAAAGACGCCGATATGGCTGTACGCGGGCATAATAACCTGAAACATCAGCCCGGAGTTGACGGTGATCACGAGTATGAAACAGCAGAGCGCAAACAGCGTCTGCGGCTGGGAAACGTGCTCCAGCCTGCGCATGTCACGCTCGAAGGGCAATTCGGGCGCGTCGATTTTTTGCAGCAGGATCAAAACCGCGATCAGCAGCGCAATATCCATGCAGAGCGCCAGATGCGCGCTGAAATACGCCGCGCAGAGGTTGATGGGAATCATGATGAGCGAGGAGAAAGCAAGCGCTTTGGCAACGGTGCTCATGCGCTCTCCCGAAGGCGTATACGCACGGTAAAAGTAACCCCACGCGGGAATAAAAAAGCCGGAGACGAACGAAATTACAAGCAGCGTTATCCGGAGGACGGAGGGAATTTTGAAGAAGAAGAGCACCGATCCGATTAAACAGATCACCGCAGCACCGGTCAGGACTTGCTTGGCTTTCCGGATGGATGTTGCAACGAACATGCAGCAGATCATACCGAGAAGCTGCGCTACGATTGCGCCCAGCACCCCTTCCGCCGGTTCCACGCCATAACGGTTGAACAGCGCATAGAGCACCCGCCCCTCGTAGGGGAGCGATATCAGCCATGCCGAAAACAGCGTAAATACCGCGGTGGACCGGAATCGATTATCGTTTCGTTTCATGCAACACCTGTTTGCGAAAAAGTACCGTTTTTGCGCATGCCGCTCGACGGTCATACTTTTTGGAGGATGCGCTTGAACAAAAGTATACCACAGTTTACGGTTTTGAACAGGTATTTTCTGCTTTTTGGCTGCATTTTAAAAACCACGACGTGTTATTACACCGGTAAAAACCGAGCATGCGGCGGAACGATTGCGCGGCAGGCGCGGATTTCATATAATGATAGAAAGGCTATCATCCAGACAGGAGGCGGGCAGTTGAAGCACTTTCGCAGTACCGGCGCGGTTATCCTCGCGTTCTTTCTTTCGCTCGCCGTCCTTTCGGGTGTAACCGCGTATATCGAGGGGGCGAGGCAGTCCCGCGAACGGGAGCAGATGAAGTATATCGCCAGCTCCGTGAGCGCGCAGGCCTACGAGGAGCTTTCTTCCCAGCTGAGTAAAACCAAGACGCTGGAGGCCTTTGTGGTGCAGAACAACGGCGGCACGAAAGGGTTCGAAAAAGTAGCGCGGCTGCTCGTGACCGAGGATGTGGTGCGAAACGTTCTGCTTGCGCCAAACGGAATCGTTACGGACGTTTATCCGATGGCCGGCAACGAAAGCGTCATCGGGCACGATCTCACCGGGGCGGGCGCGGGCGATAAGGAAGCGCAGGCTGCAATTGCGCGCGGAACGCTGATTATGGCCGGGCCGTTCAGCCTTGTGCAGGGCGGCATGGGGATTGCGGGGCGGCTGCCGGTCTATCTGGACGGCTCGTTCTGGGGCGTGGTCTCTGTAACGCTGAACTATCCCGCCGTGCTGGATGGAATCACCTCCATCGAAAGCCTGGCTTCCCAGGGGTTTGGCTGCAGGCTCTGGCGCATCAACCCGGATACCGGCGAACAGCAGACGATTCTGGCTTCCGGCGCGGAGTCGGCGAGCGGCGCGTATGAGTACGCGTTTCCCATTTTCAATTCCGAATGGGTGGTCACCGTTTTTCCGCTGAAGCCGTGGTACAAGACCGCTTCGTTCCTGCTCAGCGTCGGCGTGAGTTTGCTGTTGAGCTGCTCCGTCGCGGCGGGCGTTGCGGCCTATACCACCATCCGCCGCATGGAACGGGAAGCGGCGGAGAGCCGCATCCGCGAACTGCAGAAACAGCTGGAATTCGATCGCACGAACGTTCTGCTCACCCAGATCAGTTCGCACTTTTTCTACCACACGCTCAACGCCATTCAGGCGCTCATCAAGCTGGAGCCGGACGCCGCGTATAAGATGACGGAGGACTTTTCCCGCTATTTGCGCTTCAAGGCGGACAGCGTTTGCGCGCAGGACGGTTTGGTTCCGTTTCGGGACGAACTGCGCACCGTGCGCGCCTATGCCGAAATCAACCAGATTCAGCTGGGCGACCGGCTGACAATGGAGTACGATCTGTTTGACGCAGACTTTCTCATTCCCGTACTGACCATTCAGCCGGTGGTGGAAAACGCGATTATCCATGGCATCAAGCCCAAGGTCGGCGGGGGAACCGTGCGCGTGAGTCTCCGGCGCGGGGAAGGCTGTTATGAAGTCCGCGTGGAGGACGACGGCGTTGGCTACCAGCCCGGCGACGAACGGGCGGACCGCTCCGTCGGCATACAGAACATCCGCACGCGCATGAACCAATACCACGGCTGCTCGTTCACCGTCGAGAGCGAACCGGGGCACGGAACGAGCGTTCTGCTTGTCTACGCGGACAACCTTGGCGACGCATAGGCGGGTGTACGGCGTGCGGCACGAACCGGCAAAGGAGGAAACGCATGAAAACCATACTGGTGGACGACATGGCGCTGGATATGCAGCTGCTGGAGATGAAGTGCGCGGACGTGCCGGACTTTGAAATCGCAGGCAAGTTTACGTCCCCCGCGGAAGCGGCTGCGTACGCCGAGCACAACCCCGTGGATTTTGCGCTTCTGGATATCGATATGCCCGGCATGAACGGCATTGAGCTCGCAATGCGCCTCCGCGCGCTGAGAAGCGACATCATCATCGTGTTTGTAACGGCGCACCCGCGGTTTGCCGTGGAAGCCTTCCGCATGAAGGCGGATTACATGGTGTTTAAACCCTTCGATAAGGACGATATACTGGATGTGCTGGAGCGCGCCAAGCTGCTGCAGAACCGCCAGAAAAAGCGCGTGCGTTTCCATACCTTCGGCAGTTTCGAGATGCTGGTGGACGATAAACCCGTGCGCTTTCACTCGGCAAAGGCCAGGGAGCTCATGGCGCTCTGCGTCTATCACGAGGGCAGGAGCGTTTCCATCTACTCCATCATCGAATCTCTCTGCGAGGACAGCGAAAACAAAACCGCCGCCAACACCGGCTACCGGCGCACGATCAAGGAGCTGGCGGACACTTTGCGCGAGTTCGGCGCGGAGGGAATCTTTGTGCGCGAACGCGGCAGCTGCCGCATCCGCCGGGAGCTCGTAAGCTGCGATTACTACGATTTCTGGGAAGGCAAGGCGGACGCGGTTTCGCGCTTCGACGGGCGGTTTTTAAGCGACTATGCCTGGGCGGAACCCGCCATCTACCGCATGCTCGAAAAGAAGGGCGCCGTCGTCTACATCGACCGCGAGAAATAACGGAAGACGTGTTTTTATCCGCGGTTTCTCCGGAAAAATAGAGTAAAATAGTCACAAAAGAATATTTTGGTATTTTGTGCGTTCCGTACGGTTTCCGTACGGAACGTTTGTTATCATGATTGCGTTATCGGTTGAAATTCTGTTGAAATTCTATAGACACAACAAACAAAGCTATATCCGCTTGAGCGAAAAAAGGGGACGGAATCTATGGACGAAATCCTGCGCATGGAGCATATCAGCAAGCAGTTCGGCGGTTTTTACGCAAACCGGGACGTGACCTTTACCGTACGAAAAGGTGAAGTTCATACCCTGCTTGGCGAAAACGGCGCGGGCAAAAGCACGCTGATGAACGTTCTGATCGGGCTGTATCAGCCTTCGGAGGGTGATATCGTTCTGCGCGGGCAGAAGGTGAAAATCGAATCCCCCGCCATGGCGGTTCGCCTAGGCATCGGCATGGTGCACCAGCATTTCATGCTCGTCGAAGCCATGACCGTGCTGCAGAATATCATCCTCGGCGACAAGCGCTACAAGGGCATGTTCATCCGAATGGACGAACGCAAAAAGGAAATCGTCGCGCTCTCCCAGCGCTACGGGCTGGATATCGATCCCGACGCAAAAATTACCGATATCTCCGTTGGCGCGCAGCAGCGCGTGGAGATTCTCAAAGCGCTTTACCGCGGCGCGGAAATCCTGATTCTGGACGAACCGACCGCCGTACTTACGGATATTGAGGTGGAAAACCTCTACGAAATTATCGATAAGCTCCGCTCCGAAGGCAAGAGCATTATCTTCATCAGCCATAAAATGCGAGAAGTGCTGCATGTCAGCGACCGCATTACGATTCTGCGCGCGGGCAGCGCGGTCTGCACGCTGGAAGCAAAGCAGACCGACGGGAAAGAGCTTGCAAATCTCATGATCGGGCGCGAACTCTCCGATTCGGACTATGAAAAGGTCGAGTCCGAACAGGAGTCCGTCATCGAGCTGCACAACGTATGCTACAACAAATCCTCCAAGCACAACGGCCTCAACGACGTTTCACTGACGGTGCGCAAGGGCGAAATCCTCGGCATTGCGGGCGTGGACGGAAACGGCCAGAGCCAGCTTGCGCAAATCGTGACGGGCGTTATCTGTGCGGAAAGCGGGCATGTGGTGCTCAAAGGCTGCGCGGTTTCGCGCATTACCGCGGCGGACTTTATCCGCAAAAGCGTTTCGCATATTCCCGAGGACCGCAACCGCATGGGGCTGATCGGGGATATGTCCGTTGAGGAAAACCTGCTGCTCAAGAGCACGCAGATGTTCGAATTCTGCAGTGCGGGCGGCTGGCGGCTCAAGAAGAAAGCCATGCGCTCCTATACCGAGCAGATGCGCAAAAAATACGATATCCGCTGTCAGTCGCCGGAGCAGGAGATTCGCAGTCTTTCCGGCGGCAACCAGCAAAAGGTTATTCTGGCGCGCGAGCTGGAGGCCAAACCGGACTTGCTCGTTGCGGTGCATCCCACGCGGGGGCTGGATATTGGAGCCACGCGCTATGTGCGCGACGCAATGATTGCCGCGCGAGACAAGGGCTGCGGCGTGCTGCTCATCAGCGCGGACTTCGACGAAATATTGCAGATGTCCGACCGGATCATCGTGATGTTCGAAGGCAAGGTCATGGGCGAATACTCCGGCAAGACCCCGCCGATTCAGTCGATCAGCCTCGCGATGGCGGGCAAGTAGGGAGGAGATGAAGAACATGCGGAAAAACAAGCTGCTCAACCTGTTGATTCCGATTCTGTCCATCCTGCTGGCGTTCGTCATCGGCATGATCATTATCCTGTGCCTGGGTTCGAACCCGCTGGAAGCGATCGGCTACCTCTTCAAGGGTGCGTTCGGCTCAAAAACGAACCTGGCCAACACGGTCGTACGCTCCATGCCGCTGCTCTTCTGCGGGCTGTGCACCTGCTTTGCCTACCGCTGCGGCGTATTCAACCTCGGCGGCGAAGGCCAGTTCCTCAGCGGCGCAATGGCGGCCATAACGGTTTCGCTCTTAATCGGCCGGAGCGGCTGGTGGGTCACGGTAATCGCCATCCTCGCGGGCACGCTCGCCGGCGGCCTATGGGGACTGCTGCCGGGGCTTTTAAAAACCTGGCGCGGGCTCAACGAAATGATTACGACGATCATGTTCAACTATGTGGCAACGCTCTTTATGGGCTACTTATATACAACGGCGCTGCGCGAAGGCAGCGTGCCGCAGACCGCTGCCGTGCCGGATTTGACCAAGATCGGGCGGGTGTTTCCCTCGCTTCGCATTACATGGGGCGTGGTGATTGCGCTGATTCTCGGCGTTGCGATGTGGTATTTCCTCTTCAATACGTCCAAGGGCTTTCAGCTCCGCGCGGTCGGCCTCAACCCCACGGCGAGCCGGTTTAACGGACTCTCCGTCAAGCGCTACATGCTCGCGGCGTTCGTGATTTCCGGCGCGGTGGCGGGGCTCGGCGGCGCCTGCGATATCCTGGGCACGCAGTTCCGGCTCATCAGCGGCTATGGCGGCGGCTACGGGTTCGACGGCGTGGCAATTGCGCTGATTGCGCAGCTGCACCCGATTGCAACAGTGATCGTTGCGTACTTCTTTGCGGTGCTCCGGGTGGGTTCCACTACGATGCAGGTTGGCACCGGGGTGCCCACGAGTGTAATCGACATCATTCAGGCGCTGGTCATCATATTTGCCGTTGCGGGCAGCGCGGTGACGCATCTGCCGCAGGTACGCAAGTTCATACAGGGCGCTTTCGAGAAAAAGGAGGCGGCATAATGATGAAAAACAACCGTTTGCCGCTTTGTTTTGAGGATCAGGGAGGGAAATCGCTATGAACTGGAGCTCGATTTCGGATTTGCTCATCTCCGCGGTCCGCATGGCGACGCCGCTGCTCTTTGTTGCGCTTGCGGAACTGTATTCCGAGCGGGCGGGGCAGGTCAACATCGGCCTCGACGGCATTATGGCGTTTGGCTCGCTGGTGGGCTTCCTGGTGTGCTACTGGACGGGCAATCCGTTTCTCGGCGTGCTCTGCGGCGCGCTTGGCGGCGCGCTTGTGAACATGATTTACGCGTTCTGCACGATAACGCTCCGCGCCCAGCAGATCGTTTACGGCATGGCGATCAATATCTTCGCGCCAGCGCTGGCTTCGTTTATCTACCGCATCGTGTTTGGCGTGAGCTCCACGCTCGCGCAGGCAACGCTCATGAAGAGCGTCGCCATCCCCGTGCTCAAGGACATTCCGTTTCTTGGCAAACTCTTCTTTGACCAGACGCCGATGGTGTATGTCGTGTATCTTCTGGTCATCGTGACGGCGGTGTATTTTACGCGCACCAAGTCGGGGCTCAATTATAAGGCGGTTGGCGAATATCCGCGCGCGGCGGAGACTATGGGCATCAACGTGGTTCGGTATAAGTACATCGCGTGCCTGATCTGCGGTTTCCTCGCGGGCATGGGCGGCGCGTACCTGACTACCTGCTATGTCAACACGTATTCGGACGGCATCGTAGCCGGGCGCGGGTT
>JBDKTD010000359.1:0-10636 GCA_039680365.1 Clostridiaceae bacterium | reverse complement strand
GTATGCAGCGGAGGGAATGGAACCATGGCTCGAGCGGTTACGATTGGTGTATTATCTCGCGTTCGGTATATTCAGCCGGTTCCGCGCGCAGAATATATTGACCTCTGCCTGCGGGAAGCGGAGAAGGCGGGACGCGCGGGATGCGACCTGTTCCTCCTGCCGGAGCACTTTGACAGCTTCGGCTCGCTGGAAATGGAAACGACTGACGGGGGAATCTACGACCCCGCAACGGATCGCCGTGTATTGTACCAATCAATAGCGGAGGAGATTCCCGGCCCGATGACGCGGCGTCTGGGCGAGGTTTGCCGTAAGTACGGTATGTACATCGTTGCGGACTATGCCGAGCGGGAAGGCGAGCGCGTCTACAACACCGCGGTTATACTGGATCGCAAGGGCGCCGTCAGCGGTAAATACCGCAAGACGCATCTCTGCGGCAGCGAAAAACGCTGTTACGGCGTGGAAGCGGGGGACGAACTGCCTGTATTTGATCTGGACTTCGGCAGGGTTGGAATCGCCATCTGTATGGATATGTTCTTTCCGGAGATCTTCCGCGTGCTGACGCTGAAGGGCGCGGAGATCGTCCTCTGGCCGCACCAGACCTACGGCCCGTCGGAAGAGATGATCTTCGTAACGGCCCGTGCGCGGGCGATCGACTACGGCTGCTATCTGGCGGGCGCTAACTTTGCCAGCCCGGACTATTTTGCGCCTTATGAACGCGGCCACGAACTCACCGGCCGCGCCATGATCGTCAATCCGGACGGTATGGTCATTGCGGATACGGGGCACTATTCCGGCGCGGCGTTTGCGCGGATTGATCTGGACGTTCCGCGCCTTGGCAAGGACATTGCCGCTGTGCGGCGCGAGGGCGTAGACCAGATTCGGGAAGACCTGCTGCATTTCCGGCGCCCGGAGCTCTATAAGGAGATTGTCGAGCCCTGCGACAACGCTGCCGTACTGGACGGAAGGTTTTTAGACTAGAGAAAATGAAATCTTGGCGTGATCGAACGCCCCCCTATCTTTCTGAACTGCACGGAGCATTTTTCGGAATCAGAAAAAACAAGAAATGGTCAAGCCCTGTGAGAATTCTGCCTCTGGCGGAGAGAACCGGGACTGGCGATAATAAAGCGAAGGAGAGAACAGAATGAAAAAGGCACTGGCATTGTTACTCGCCCTAATGATGGCGCTGGCTGTGACGGCGTGCCCAAAAGCAGCGCCTGCCGAAGCGGCCGCGACGGAACAGCCCGCCGCCGCCTCTACGGAGGCCCAGCCTGCAGACGAAGGAACCAAACTGCCCGCGTCCATCACCTATGTCACGCTTGGCAGCACCGGCCTGGACACGCTGCAGAAAGCTGCCGCGCAGTTTGAGAAGGAGACCGGCGTGAAGGTCAACATCGAGGACTGGGCGTACACGGACGCTTACCAGAAGATACTGACCCTTGCTGAAGCCGGCAACATGCCGGACGCGATGTATGGTTTTGCTTCCTGGACGCGCGAATTCAAGGAAGCCGGCTATATCGTCTGCGCCGAGGATTACATCAGCAAAGACCTCTACAACGACTTCTCGGAAGCCGCGCGCGGCGTTTGCAGTGCGGATGGCAAGATGTGGACCCTGCCTTCCTATATGTCCGTACGCACCGTGCTGTTTAACAAAAACATGCTGGACGCCGCCGGCGTCAGCGTTCCGACCACATGGGAAGAGTTCCTCACGATCGCTCCGAAGCTCTACGATCCAACCAACGGCAAGTACGCCTACTCGCTGGTTGCCGGTCAGGCGAAAAACACGCTGGACTGCTTCCTGCCGATTCTCTGGGCCTACGGCGCGGACGTGATGAATGCGGACGGAACGGCGAACGGCTTTAACAACGACAAGGGCGTCGCAGCTCTGCAGATGTACTGCGATATCGCGAAGTACTCCGTGCCGGATTACGGCGAAGCCTCGATTAACGAAACGCAGAGCAACTTCACAAACCAGGTAGCCGCCGCTTACTTCCACAACGCGCAGGGTCTCCGCGCGCTGTCGGACGCCGGACAGGACTACAGCTGGGCGACTGTCGCGGAACCGCTCGCGGGACCTGACGGACAGAAATATGCCCTTGGCGTAATGGACATCGATATCCTCTTCGCCACTGGCAACGAAGCAATCACCGCGAAGTTCCTTGAGCTGTGGCATACGGCGGATTATCAGGGACTCGTGATCGAGCAGACCGGCTGGGTACCGAATCAGCAGAGCTACTTCGATGCTCGCCCGGCATTCAGCGACGCGAGCAACGTCATGGTCGCTCCGTTCTGCGCGCTCGAACCGATTGCGAAGTTCAAGCCGTCGATTGTGGGCTGGGAAGAGGTTCAGAAAGTAATGGCCGACTATATAACCAAAGCAGTCATGAATGAAATGACCGCCGCCGACGCGTTCGCCGCTGCGGGTGCGGAAGTTGATACACTTCTCGCGGGCTGAAATTGATTGCCGGCAACATGTGTGCAAAGGGCATTGTCCTTTGCACACATGTCAATGTAAAGGGAGGGCTTCAAATTGAAGAAACCAAGACACCATGAACGGATAGAGAAAACCGTCAACATGCTGTACATTCTGCCAATGCTCCTGGTATTCGCCGTTTTTATCCTTTATCCGATGACGAGCGTTATGAAACTATCGTTGTTTGATAAAAAAATCAACGGAGATATGCTTTTTGTAGGGCTGCAGAATTTTAAAGAATTCTTCTCGGATTCCGACACGCCGCGAATTTTGTTTAACACCGCGATATGGGTGTTTGTCGGCGTCTTTTTAAAGCTGGCGCTGGGTCTTGTCATGGCTCTGGCGCTCTACAAGAAATTTTTCGGCAAGAAGCTGATCACCGGCATCATGCTGATACCATATGCCATGCCCGCAGCTGTCGCCTGTATGATCTGGCGGCTGATGTATAACCCCATGTTCGGGCAAATTGGTCAATTCCTGCGGGACCTTGGAATCACGGACCAGGCGGTGAACTTTCTTGGAAATACCAAGACCTCGCTCATCGCGATTATGATTGTGAATATCTGGGCGGTCGCGCCGTTTTGCGCGCTGAATATTCTCTCCGCCCTTTACTCGATACCGAAGTATATCTACGAAGCGTCGTCCATCGATGGTGCGAACGCCTGGCGGCGGTTCTGGGACATTACGTTCCCGCTTATCACGCCGACGCTCAAGACGCTGGGAATCTTAGTTGGCATTTGGGCCTTCAACTCGTTTGACGTGATCTACATGATGACGCAGGGCGGTCCGGCCAATTCTTCCTCCATTCTCGTGAACGCCGTATATGAGAATGCGTTTTTGTTCAACAACCGCGGCTACTCTGCGGCGATCAGCGTGGTGTGCTTCGTACTGTTGTCGATCTTTGCCATCCTCTATGTGCGTGCAAAGGAGAACGAAGTGACCTATGAATAAGTTTAAGCTGAAAAAGAGCGTTTTCAACATCCTGTTCGCCGTATTCATATTCTTTATGCTGGCGGATCTGCTTCTGCCTGTGCTGGCGATGATTTCCGTTTCCCTCAAGAAGGCGAACGATGTGTTCTCCGTGCCCGTAACCTGGATTCCGCAGACGGTTGCCTGGGAGAATTATGTCGAAGTTTTCAAAAAGCTCGATATCCTGGACGGGTTCAAGAGCAGCATCATCATTACGGGCGCGACGATTGTTGCGATCATGCTGATTGCGATTCCGGCTGCGTACGCGCTCTCGAAGCTGCGCTTTTACTTCAAGAAACCGACGTACTATATCGTCCTCGTCAGCCAGATGTTTGCGCCGGTCATCATCATCATCCCTCTTTACATCATGATAAACGCGATGGATTTAATCGACTCCTATACCGGCCTCATCATTATGAACGTGACGTTCAACCTCGCGTTCATCGTACTGATGCTCAAGAGCTCGTTCGATACCGTCCCGCGCGAGGTTGTTGAGGCGGCCAAGATCGACGGATGTTCGTCTTTCATGACGTTGCGCCGTATCTTTGTGCCGATCTCAAAAACGGGTATCGCCGTTGCAATTATCTTTACGTTTACGCGTACATGGAATGAATTCCTCTTTGCGTTTACATATATTTCGACGACGTCAAAAAAGCCAATCATCGTCGGTTTGTACGAGATTCTCAAGAATAATCCGGCAGTGGGCATTCCCTGGCACCTTGTCATGACCAGCGCGGTTTATGCAACGGTTCCGCTGGTCGTGCTCTTCATATTGATTCGTAATAATATCACCGGCGATTTGACGGCAGGCGCCATTAAGTAGGTAACCGTTACGAGAGAACTCTCGCACCCGCTTTTCACGGGTGTTCGGTTCGTATACCCCTGTGGGGAAAGGAACGGAAATGGATTGTGCATTAATCAAGCAACTGAAGGGCTTTTACGAGAGCGAGCTAACGAACTGGATTCTGCCGTTCTGGATGGAACGCGCGATTGATTTAGAGCACGGCGGTTTTTACAACTGCTTTGACAACACAGGAACGCGCCTGTTGAGCCGCGATAAATACACATGGAGCCAGGGGAGATTCGTTTGGCTGTTTTCGCGGCTCGCCGACATGAAAACCGGCCTGTTTACGGCCGTACAGCGCGCGGCATTCCTCGAGATTGCCCGGCAAGGCGCGGATTTTCTTCGAAAAAACTGTCTGGTCTCTGAGGGCGACTGGCGCTGCGTCTATCTGATGGATGAGGCGGGCAGCCACAAACTCCCGAACGGCTGTTCTACACTGGATCAAAGTATCTTTGCGGACTGCTTTGTCGTTTGCGGATTTGCGCGCTTTGCGCTCGCCGCCGGGAGCGAGGCGGACTATGCGTTCGCAAAACGACTCTATCTTTCTTGCAGGGAGCGCGTCCGGCAAGAGCGGTTCCACACGCTGCCCTATCCGCTGCCAGATGCGTATCGCGCGCACAGCATACCAATGATACTGCTCAACGTTGCACAGGAGATGCTCTACGCGGCTCGGACGTTGGACGCGCCCTTTTGCGGAGAACTTCTCAAGGACATCTCGATTTACAGCAAGGACATTCAAACGAACTTTACGGACGGCAGCGGTGTGATTCATGAGGTTGTCCATAAAAAAGACGGGTTCTTTACGGGATTGCTTGGCGAACATGCAAACCCCGGGCACACGCTCGAAGATATGTGGTTCATTGCTGACGCGGCGGAACTCCTTGGCGACGCCGCGCTGTACCGCTACGCCGTCCGTACGGCGACGCGCGCGCTGGAGATTGGCTGGGACGAACCGTACGGCGGTTTGCTGCACTATTCGTCTCTGGCAGGCGGGCCGCCGTCAGTCGCGGCAGATGGACACGCGGAAGCGATGGAGGAGCAAGTTGCCGGCGGTTGGGGAGATAAGCTCTGGTGGGTGCATGCCGAAGCGCTTTACACCACGTTGCGGCTTGCGCTGCAAGAGGACGACCCGGCGCTGCTCGCGTGGCATCGGCGCGTGTTTGATTATACGTTTACCCGTTTTCCAAACCCGGATACGGAAACGCGCGAGTGGATTCAGATTCTCCGCCGCGACGGGACGCCGCAGGAGAAAGTCGTCGCGCTGCCGGTCAAAGACCCCTACCATATTATTCGGGCTTTGATCCTTTTGATTGAACTTCTTTCAAAAGCTGAAGCGAGCGGTAAGTGCGGCAAGATTGAGTAATATCGCTGGAAAACGAAAGGTTCATCCCGCTTGGAAGATGCTGATTGCATGCTGCTTCATTCAGTTTGGCGGTATGGGCGTGCTTTCAAACAGCATTGGCGTTTTTTTTCCTGCGGTCTGCGCGGAAATGGGGTTTACAACGACGCAGATTTCGCTTCATATAACGATTCGCGGGCTCGCCAGCGTTGCGGCGCTCCCGCTTGCGGGTGCGGTACTTTCGAACTATCGCAGTCGATACGTACTGACGCCAGCCGCGCTTCTGCTGGTTTGCTCCATTGGAAGCATGTCCTTTTTCAACGAACTTTGGCAATGGTATGTCGCTTCCATCTTTTATGGCATTGCAGGAGCGTTTCTGTTTTTGATCATGTCCCCGCTGATCCTTACGAACTGGTTCAAATCGAAAACAGGATTTGCGGTGGGTATTGCAATGGCATTTTCCGGGCTGGGAGGAATCGTGATGAATCCCGTTGGAAATATGCTGATCAGTCAATTTGGCTGGAGAACGACATATTTGATTTTTGCATGTATCGGCGCTCTTTGCATGATTCCGTTTACCGCTTTTGTACTGGAGCGCCGCCCCGAAGATATTGGCGCGCTGCCTTATACGGAGGGGAATGAACGCCTGCCTGTTATTGAGGATCGAAAGGAAATCCCAAAGCGGCGGCGGTTTTCCGAGCTGGCAAAACGCCCCGTTTTATGGGTTTTTCTAGCAATCGTCATGATCGTAGCGTTTGAAACTGTGTTTATTTACCACTTTCCGGCATACACGCTTTCAATCGGCCTTTCGACGGCTGTTGGCTCCATGATGAGTTCGGCCAGCATGGCGGGGAATCTCTTCGGCAAATTCGGTCTGGGATGGCTGAATGACAGACTGAACGCCAAACGCACGTTTTTACTGGGCATAATCCTGACGATGACGGGGATTGCAATCATCCAGATATGCGGGCGGTCACCGATGATGTTAACCATTGGTTCGGGACTTTACGGGGTTTGCATGGCGCTGACTTCCGTTTCCGTGCCAATGCTGATACTGGGACTGTTTGATCAAAGCGCGTATGCGTCCGTGTTGTCCCTGGCGACCATGATAACCTCCGCAATGGGCGGCGTCGGCACCGTTTTGATCGGGCTGACATATGATGCTTCGGGAGGATATACGGCCGCATTCTGGCTCGCGCAGGCACTCTGCGGCATTTGTGCGCTTCTTCTAATTGCCGCGTTTGCCATAAAACGTATTGAAATACATAAGATAGGACGGACATCGAACTCATGACACAACCGGGCTGTTATTACTGCGAACGTGACGAAGCGTTTTGCGAACTCCTTTTTGAGCTTTGCGACTTGAAAGCGTCCAAGGTCTTTTTCTGCAAGGATCAGACGCTGCCGGGCAGATGCACGATCATGTTCAAAGAGCATTACGAAGAACTGTACCAGATTCCGAAATCCGAGCGGGATGCTTATCTTGACGATGTTTGCGCGCTGGCGGAAACGATTTCGGAGCTCTATCATCCGGATAAAATTAACTATGGGATTTACGGAGACCGTGTGCGCCATGTGCATTTTACCATTTGCCCTAAGTATGAGGGGAAAGTTGGCTGGGGAGGAACGTTTGAAATGTTTCCGGACAACCGCGTTTTTCTGACGCCCGAAGAATATCGCCTGCAGATGGACAGGCTGCGGGCAGCGCTTCTTCAGAAAAGAGGAATTCAGCAGTGAAAATCACTCTTCCCTATGGCGGCGATACCGTTTCATTTGAGGTGCCAGATCGCCGGTTTTTGCGAATGTACGACCCCGTGGAAGCGCCCGCTGCGCCGGATTTTGAGGTTGAGATTCGCCGCGCAATCGACAACCCGATCGGCACGCCTCCGCTCGAACAGATCGTATTTCCGGGCGCGAAGATCAACGTCATTGTGGACGACGGCTCTCGCCCGACGCCCGTTTCAAAGATTTTGCCGGTTTTACTGGGCAAGCTTTCCGAAATCGGCGTCAGTGAGCGGCAGGTGCGCATTATCGTCGCGCTGGGCAGTCACAGGCATATGACGCCGGACGAACTCCAAGAGCGCGTGGGTGCGGGTGTAGTTGCGCGCTATGAAGTGATCAACTCCGAGTTTCACGATCCCAAACAGCTTGTCTACGTGGGCAACACGCCGGATGGCGTGGAGATTCATGCAACGAGAGCGGCCATGGAGGCGGATATCCGCATAGGGGTTGGCAACCTAGTGCCGCATCCCGTCATGGGCTGGAGCGGCGGCGGCAAGATTCTCTATCCCGGCGTGGCAGGAGAAAATACGGTATCGTATTTCCATCTGAAAGGCTCGCTGGAAAACGGCAATCTTTTCGGAAGGGAAGACAGCCCGATTCGCACAATGATGGAAGGCTGGGTCGATACGATCGGTCTCGATTTTATCGTCAACACCGTTTTGAACTCACATATGCAGCTGCACGGCGCGGTTGCCGGACACTATATTCAGGCACACAGGGCGGGAGTAGAAATCGCCAAAAGAGTGCTGGGCTGCGCGGTTGATACGCGCGCGGACGTCGTCGTTGTCAGTTCCTTTCCGGCGGATCAGGATTTCTGGCAGTCGCCAAAGGGCATGTACTCCGCGGAGTACGCGCTTAAGGGAGAGAGCGGCGGCACGATTATTCTCGTGAGCCCGAATTACGAGGGAGTCGGCCCGCACCCGGAGTATCCGGAGTGGATGGGGCGGGACGACGGGGATGAACTCGTCCGCGGCATTTTTTCGGGTAAGCCGTTCGATGGCGACGCGCTCGCTATGGCGATTGGCAACAGCATGTCCAAGATGCGGCGGCGGCGCAGGCTTGTTGTCGTCAGCGACGGCGTGACAGCGGAAGATATGGCGCGCTGCGGATGCCGGCATTACCCGACCGCGCACCTGCAGCAGGCGGTGGACGACGCGCTTGCGGGTGACCAGAATAAAACGCTGGCAGCGGTCAGCAACGGCGCCGAGACATTCCTTTATCATACATAAAAAACAGAGAATCCATGGCAATGCGGAAAATAGAACGGGGAGAAAATCAATGGGAAAACAGGAAATCACCGCATATCGCGGCAAGTTGAGCGAGATTTTCGAGCAAATTGAGCAGGAACTGCCCAGCATTCAAAAGGCTGCGCGTGTGATCACGGACGCCTACGAGAAAAATGCCGCCGTGCACGTAATCGGCCCCGGCGGACATTCGAATATCGGCGTGGAAGAGGTGCTTTGGCGCGCAGGCGGACTTGCCCTCTGGGACGCGATTCTTGATCCGGGTACAAACTTAATCCATGGCGCGAAGCGGTCGAATTACATCGAGCGCACGCCCGGCTATGCCATTGGCGTTCTGGACGCATACGGCGTCGGGCGCTCTCAGGGCGAAGTGATGGTGATCGTCAACGCCTATGGAATCAACTCCATGACGATTGATACTGTTCTGGAGTGCAAAAAACGCAGTATTACGACGATTGCGGTCACCTCGTCGAGCTTTGCCAAAATCGTCCCTGCCGGCGCGAAATCGCGCCATCCGAGCGGTCGCAACCTGTTTGAAGAAGCCGATATTTACATTGACAACCATCTGCCGGCAGGCGACGCGATTGTTACTCTCGAAGGGTATGATCAAAAGGTTTGTTCCACGTCGACGTTTTGCAACTGCTTTGTCATGAACTGCCTGACGGAGGAGATCGTCGCCGAAATGCTACTGCGCGGCATCGAACCGCCGGTGTTTATGAGCGCGAACATGCCGGGCGGGGACGAACACAACCGCTCTCTGGAAGAGCGGTACGGCGGCGTAATCAAGCACCTGCTGTAGGCGAAAGGACGAGAAGTATGTGCATGATTAAAAGCTTTACCGCGGAAAAGATGGATGTTAGCGTGTTCGCTAACCGCGGCGCGATGGGCGCCTGCGCGGGCAATGAGGCGGCGCGGTATTTAAGGCTGCTGCTTGACGAACGGAACGAGGTAAACGTTATGTTCGCTGCCGCTCCGTCGCAAAATGAAACGCTCGCGGCGCTCGGTGAGGCGGAGGGCGTCGACTGGAGCCGTGTAAACGCGTTCCATATGGACGAGTACGTCGGGTTGGATCCCGCGCACCCGGCTGGATTCGGCAACTTCCTCCGCAGGGCGATCTTCGACCGGCTTCCCTTTAAGAGCGTGCATCTGCTCGACGGAAATGCCGCCGACTTGCCGGGGGCGGCGCTTATGTATTCCGCGCTGCTGCGCGCGCACCCGCTTGACATCTGCTTGCTGGGCGTAGGGGAAAACGGGCACATCGCCTTCAACGATCCGCCGGTGGCGGATTTTCATGATCGTGAGCTGGTTAAAATTGTAGAGTTGGAAACCCGCTGTCGTGAGCAGCAGGTACATGATGGCTGCTTCGCGGCGCTGGAGCAAGTCCCGACGCACGCGCTTACGGCGACAATACCCGCGCTGTATGGCGCAAAAAGACTATTTTGCAGCGTGCCATCGGCGACGAAGGCGCAAGCCGTCCGAGATATGATTCTCGGCCCGGTTACAACAGCTTGCCCCGCTTCTATTCTGCGTACGCACCCCGCGGCGTCCCTGTACCTGGACGCCGAAGCGGGAGGGTATCTGCTCTCGGAATAAGCAAGGAGGAACATTATGCGTACGGCGATCCTTCATGGCCGCGTGATTACCCCGTTTCAAGTGATTGAGGACGGGAGCATAATCATTGAAAACGGGAAAATCCTTGCGGTGCTGGATGATTCGTCTGCCGTGGCAGCGGACGACGTTTTCGACGCGGATGGGCTATATGTCAGCCCCGGTTTTATAGACATTCACACGCATGGCGGCGGCGGCTTCGACTACATGGATGGCACGCTGGAAGCCTTCGTTGGCGCGGCAAAAACGCATTTGCGTTATGGAACAACATCCCTGACGCCGACGACGATGAGCTGCTCCGATGAAGAGCTGTTTACCGTGCTTCAATGCTACGAAACCGCGAAGGCCGAGTTGACAGACGGGCCGAACCTTTTGGGGCT
>JBDKTD010000113.1:0-4429 GCA_039680365.1 Clostridiaceae bacterium | reverse complement strand
CTTCCGCCATGAGCAACTGCTTCTCCCCCGGCAAGCGCATGCTCGCAGCCATGCCGATGTTCCATGGCTTCGGCCTCGGCGTCTGCATCCATACCATGATCGCGCACGGAGCCACCGCAATCCTCGTTCCGCGCGTCTCGGTGGAAAGCTACGCCAAGCTGCTGAAAAAGGAGCAGCCGAACTACATTGCCGGCGTTCCGACGCTCTACGAAGGCATTACCCGCAACCCGTTCATGGACGGCGTGGATTTAAAGTGCCTGCTCGGCGTTTTCTCCGGCGGGGACTGCCTCTCCATCGAGCTGAAAAAGAAATTCGACCGCTTCCTTCAAGATCACGGCGCAACCGTTCAGGTGCGCGAAGGCTACGGAACCACCGAGTGCGTCACCGCGAGCTGCCTGACCCCTTACGATATGTACCGCGAAGGAAGCATCGGCCTTCCGTTTCCGGACACGTATTACAAAATCGTCAAGGTTGGCACCACCGACGAGCTGCCCTACGGCGAGGAAGGCGAAATCTGCCTCTGCGGGCCTTCCGTGATGATTGAGTACGTCAACCAGCCGGAGGAGACCGCAAACGTGCTCAAGCGCCACGCAGACGGCCATACGTGGCTCCACACGGGCGACCTTGGCACAATGGATTCCGACGGGTTCATCTACTTTAAACAGCGTCTCAAGCGGCTCATCATCACGAGCGGCTACAACGTATATCCTTCCCAGGTGGAAAACGCAATCGACGCGCACGAAAAGGTGCTCATGAGCTGCGTCATCGGCGTGCCGGACTCCTACCGCATCCAGAAGGTCAAAGCGTTCGTTGTTCTGCGGCCGAACGTTCTGCCTACCCCCGCCCTCAAGGAAGAAATTCTCGAGCACTGCCGCAGAAACGTCGCTAAATACGCCATGCCGTACGATATCGAGTTCCGCAGCGAGCTGCCAAAGACGCTGGTCGGCAAGGTGGCCTATACGGTGCTGGAAAAAGAAGAGCTGGAAAAACAGGCCGTGTAAGAGAATCAAACGCGGTTCGGCGCAGGCCGGGCCGCGTTTTGTACGTTCCACATAAAAAGGAGGAAGTTCCCATGGCATTTTGCAGCAACTGCGGAGCCCCCATTCCGGAAGGACAGTCCCGTTTCTGCCCCGCCTGCGGCGCGGCGCAGACACAACCCGCGGCCTCTCCCGTCGTCAATCAAAAAACGCAGCGCGGCAGCGCGCCGGTGTTCGTTCAGGCGCCTGCCGGACTAAGCAAGAGCGAATTCTACAAATCCTACTCGCCCGGCGCGAAAAAGTGCGCGGGCGCGGGCATCCTCGGCTACATCTGCGCTGGCATCACGGCGGCGGCCGCGGTATCCGGCATTCTGCCTTCCATCGGCATCACCGCGCTCCTCGACGCGGGCATCACGCTGGCGCTGAGCCTGCTGATTCACCTGCTCAAAAGCCGCGTGGCATCCATCCTTCTGCTGGTGTACGCCGTCGTGAGCATCATCATCATGCTGGCGACGACCGGCCAGTTCTCCGGCTGGTTAATCGCGCTTGCGGCCATTTGGGGCATCAACGGCACGTTTGCCGCCAACAAGGAATGGCAAATGTATCAGCTCCGCAGCCAGAATCCCAGCGCCATGAACACGGGCGCGCCGACCGCGCTGTAACCGCTTGCGGGCAACCACCCCCATACGCTATACTGAAACAGGCTCGATTCTTTCGAACCTGTTTTTTATTCGCAGGAGGTTCCTCTATGTCGCTCTGCCCCAACTGCCGCGCGCAGCTTGACGATGAAACCATGAACTACTGCCCGACTTGCGGCGCAAGCCTGCAGAAAGGCGCGGCAAAAACGCCGCTGCATAAAAAGCAGCTCTCCGACCTGTTTGGCAACCCCGCCGCCATTCCCGCGCCGGACGGGCTGAGCCGGAAGGAGTTCTACCGCGGGTACTCCAACGGCGCGCGCAGCTGCGTTTTTGCCGCGGCCTTCGGTTATCTGGTTGCGGGGGTTACGATGGCGGCGAACTTTATGAACCTGTTGGACGGCCGGTACGACATCCTCGTCGACGTGTTCATTATCACCGTACTCTCCGTGCTGGTTCATACGCTTAAGAGCCGCGTCGCTTCCATTCTGCTGTTTGCCTACGGCATGTCCGGCTTTCTCTATTCGCTCATGGCCGTTCACGAAGCTACCGGCTGGCTTTTACCGCTTGCGGGCGCCGTCGCCATCGCGGGGGCGTTTACCGCCGCCAAGGAATGGAAAACCTACTGCGCGCGCGTGCAGATTCCCGCGCCGGAGCCGCCCGCCGCGTAATCGGAGAGGGCTGATTTTACACAGCGTTTTGCCTCCGCCTGCGGCCTGTTTCGGAATACTAAAGCTGCGGAACTTGCAAAACGCGTGAAAAAAGGTAAAATGGTAGGCAAGCGGTTCCGCCCGCGGTCTTTTCATCCGATGCGGGCAGTCGCCGCCATGCGGGCAGATATCCCGCACGAAACCGCTATTGAGGAGATTTTTCCACCATGCGCACCTTCGTCCAGCAAAAAAAGATCCGTCCGCTGCTTGTGATTTTGCTCTTTTGGCTTGTCATGGCGGCTTCCCGAACCGCGCTGCTCCGTCTCTTCCCCGTGGGCGGAGACGCGGGCGCGTTCTCTCTTTCGCTGGCTGTCGTTCTTTTGTTTGCCGCTTCGTTTGCGTTCGCGCTGTCGATTGGAAACGACCTGCCGCGTAACTTTTTGCTCATCATGCTGCTCATTGGCGTCTTCTACGTGTTCGTTACTAAGTTTGCCTACTGCACGGATGAGGAGTACCATTTTCAGCGCGCGTTCAGCATCACCAACGGCGACTTCATGCCGGTTTGGCTGAACGGTCAAACGGGCGTATACGTTCCAAAAGGGTATTCCATTTTCGCCGACACGGAAGCCTGGTCTCTGGCCAACTTTGCCCAAAATCCGGATCTGGTCTCACCTGTCGGCGAGTTGATCTTCTTTGCGCGGGCGCGGTCCGCTTCCTACCTGCCGTTCGGATATCTGCCATCCGCGCTGGGAATCGGTTTCGGACGTTTGCTGCATCTGCCGCTCGCGCTCGATATCGTGCTGGGCAGGCTGACGAACTTCCTGTTCTATGTGCTCGTTTGCTGGTACGCCATCAAACGGACGACCCGCTTCCGCACGGTGCTGTTTTTAACCGCCGTCATACCGACGTGTCTGGAAATGGCGGGTATCCTCACCATTGACTCCCCGCTGATTGCCTGCTCGCTGCTGTTTCTCTCAATCTGCCTGCATTACAGTTTTGACGAAACTGACGGCAGCATCGCGGCAAAGGATATCGTGCTGCTTGCGCTCAGCGCGGCGCTGATCCTTTCCATCAAGTACATGGGGTACTTCGCGGTGGTTCTGCTGGTTCTGTTTCTCCCGAAACAGCGCGTTAAGAGCAAGCGCTCGGCGCTGCTCGCCGTAGGAGGCGCGTTTCTCGTCATCGCCGCCCTGCAAGTCTGGGCGCTGGTCGCCTTCTCCGGCAGTCTGGACGACGCTATACTGACGGGCGCGAGCGTAAACGGGCAGTTTTCGTTCATTCTGCATCATCCGGCAACATTCGTCAAAGCGCTCGCGCTGGATTTGATGTCGAACCTCGTCAACCGCCTGCATTTCTTCATCGACAACGGGAACATGTCCCTCAACTTCCTTGCCGAACCGCTGGCGCTGCTGCCCATCTTCGGCGCGCTGCTTGCCAAGGACAAGCCGGAGCTCACCCTGCGGCAAAAGACCGGCTGGTCGGCGCTCTGGCTCGGCTGTGCGCTCGTCACCGTAGTGCTCAGCGCAGCCGCCCTGTACATCAGCTTTACGCCCGTTGGCGAGTCGTTCGTCGAGGGCATGCAGAACCGCTATGTCCTGCCGGTCATCGCGCTGGCGTACCTGTCGATGGCGCTGTTTTCCATCGACAACAAAATCCAAAACTGGGAACGGACGCTCTCCCTGCTCGCGGGTTTAGCCGTGGTCAACATCCTCGCGGGTAAACTCGTGGAACTGCTGGCACTGTAGCATCGCACGCGACGGCGCTTCTTCCGCGCATTTAGGCGGCTTTGCGGGACGCCGTGCTTCGACTCGTTTCCACGCGGATTTTCCGTCGCCGATTTTCGTCGATTTCGCTTGACACTCTTTTCCCTGTTGCCTATAATAGAACAGTGCGAAACGCCAATGTAGCTCAGTTGGTAGAGCAGCTGATTCGTAATCAGCAGGTCTGGGGTCCGAATCCCCACATTGGCTCCAGCTCCGGGGTGTAGCGCAGTTTGGTAGCGCGTTTGGTTCGGGACCAAAAGGTCGCTGGTTCAAATCCAGTCACCCCGACCACAGAAAAAGAGCCGCAGAATCGAACGATTCCGGCTCTTTTTTTGCTGTCCATAACCCACTTTGTAACCCACTTTGATATTACACCGCCTAACAAAACGCATATTTCACATTGA
>JBDKTD010000013.1:0-6270 GCA_039680365.1 Clostridiaceae bacterium | reverse complement strand
TTCTTTCTTTTAAAAAAGAAAGAAACAAAGAAAATTAATTCTTTTGATTACTTTTCTTTTAAGAAAAGTAATAGAAAGAACAGGAGTGACTTTTTATGAAACTTGGAGTGATCGGCCTGCCGAACGTCGGCAAGAGCACGCTCTTTAACGCCATTACGCAGGCGGGCGCACAGGCCGCGAATTACCCGTTCTGCACGATCGAGCCGAACGTCGGCGTGGTCGCCGTGCCGGACGAGCGGCTGGACGTTCTGGCAAAGATGTACAACCCGGAAAAATATACCCCCACCACGATCGAATTTGTGGATATCGCGGGTCTCGTGCGCGGCGCGAGCCGGGGCGAAGGGCTGGGCAACAAGTTCCTTTCGCATATCCGCGAGGTGGATTCGGTGGTGCACGTTGTGCGCTGCTTTGAGGACGATAACGTCGTGCACGTGGACGGCAGCGTCGATCCCAAACGGGACGTTGAGACCATCTCGCTCGAGCTGATCTTTGCGGACATGGAAACGGTGGAAAAACGCCTCGACCGCGCAAGAAAACTGCAAAAAGGCGGCGATAAAAAGACGCTTTCGGAAATTGCGCTGCTTGAGCGCATCCAAATAGCGCTGGAGAGCGGTAAGCCCGCGCGCAGCGTGGATATGACGGATGAGGAAGCGGAGCTCATGCGCGGGTTCTTCCTGCTCACCAGTAAACCCATCATCTACGTTGCCAACGTCGGCGAGGACGAAATCGGCGCGGAGCCGAGCAAACATGTAAGCGCGCTGTACGAGATTGCCAAAGCGGAAAAAGCGGAAGCGCTGACCATTTGCTGCAAGCTCGAAGAGGAGATCACCGCGCTCGATCCGGCGGAGAAAACGGCGTTTTTGCAGGAGCTGGGTATTAAGGAATCCGGCCTCGACCAGCTCGTGAAAGCCTGCTACCGGCTGCTGGGGCTCATCAGCTACCTTACCGCTGGGCCAAAGGAAGTCCGCGCATGGACGATTCCGCGCGGCACGAAAGCACCGCAGGCGGCGGGCAAAATCCACACCGACTTCGAAAAAGGCTTTATCCGCGCGGAGATCGTGCCGTTCACGGCGCTGGCGGAGCTCGGCTCCATTGCGGCCTGCAAAGAAAAAGGCCTCGTCCGCAGCGAGGGCAAGGAATACGTCATGCAGGACGGGGACGTCACGCTGTTTCGGTTCAACGTGTAAAGTTCACGCATACAAAAAAAGCAGCCGTGAGGCTGCTTTTTTATGTTCCGGAGGCTTATTCCCCCTTCATGTCGATGACCTTGGCCTTCTGCTCGATGACTTCCATGCTGAGCGCTACGGATTCGCCGATGGCCTTGTCGATATCGTCGGGCGTTACGCCAAGCGGTTCGCAGCCGAGCGATTTATCGATAAAGAGCTCGCCGGTCTGCATGGCGACGAACTTCTCCATGAGCAGCCCGCCTTCCTTGCCTTCCTTCTTGCGGTCTCGGTCGATCTTCTTTGCGCTCAAACCGAACACCCAGTCCGGAATCGTGAGGATGCGTTTGTTGGGGCTGCCCATGTACTTGTACATAATGCCGAGCAGCTGCTTCCAGGTCATGTTGAACCAGCCGATGGGGTAGGCGACTCCGCCCTTTGTGCGCTCGATGCCGCCCGCGATGGCTTCGCCCACCTGACGGACGGTGACCATGGTCGTGCCGCCGCGCGGGTAGAGCGCCGTGCCTTTCATGCCCAGCAGCATTTCAACGAGAAATACCCAAACGGGCTTTCTGCCCTTCTGCGCGCCGAAGATATACGGCAGTTCGAGGATGGCAACGCTGAACGAGTCGTCCGCAAACGAGAACGCCATGTTCTCCTGGTCGATGCGGCTGCGGATGTAGGGATGCCATTTTGTGAGTTCCATCTCGGGATGGATCTTGGCAAAGTACGAAAAGTACGATCCCGCGATCACCGCGTGCTTGACCCCGCTCGCCTTGGCGATGCGCAGCAGCCGCTCCAGAGGAACGATGTTGTACTTTTTAAAGAAGTCGTAGATAGGGGAAGGCCCCTCAATTCGTTCGTCCACGCCCGCGGCGAAGACAAATCCTTCCACGCCCTTGAATTGTTCCTTGAGTTCGGCATCCGTCATGTCGTTGACGTTGCCGAGGGTCAGTTTCATTTCCGGCGGCAAAAGCGCGCCTTCCGGCAGGGGTGGAAGCGCGATGGAACGCACCTCGTGACCGCGCTGGATCAGCTCGCGCGCGCCAGCGCTGCCGAGAAGCCCCGTTCCGCCGATCATCAGTATCTTCATAATCGACACCTCCATTTGATGTAGTAATTGTATTATATCCCATAGCGCCCGCCCTGTCTGCTACAAAGTCACGCTTGCCTTCTTAGAACCCAATCGTAAGCGGCATGCTCAAAACTGGCGAGATAAACCGCGCGCATGGAGCGCATACTTTTATCGAACGTATGGAAAGCAAGAGGGGAAAAATGGTACAATACGTTTAACGGGTTCTTAACGGCGGAGGCGGGATTATGAAGAAAAAGGACTGGTGGATCATCGGCGGGGTGCTGCTGCTGGCTGCCGTCGCTTTTCTCGTTTCCCAGCTGACGAACCCGAAGTCGTCGGGAGCGGCGGTGACCGTCTACGTCGGCGGCGAGGTGTACAAGCGCGTTTTGGCAAACGACTACCAGACCATCACCATCGATCAGGGCGGCGGCAAAATAAACGTCGTCGTCATCGACGAAACCGGCGTAAGGATGGAATCCTCCACCTGCAAAAACCAGCTCTGCGTGCATCACGCGCCGATCGATCCGAACAGGATTGGTGAGGTCGAGCTCGACAACTGGATTATCTGCATGCCGAACGGCGTATCGGTGGAAGTTACCGGCGGGGAGGGTGGAAAATGAGCAAACAGCCCATGAGCGCGGGCACCGTCGCCCGGCTCGGACTCCTCACGGCGGTTGCGCTCGTGCTCGGCTATGTAGAGCACTTAATTCCGGTGACGGCGATTCCCGGTATCAAGCTGGGGCTTGCCAACACGGTGCTGCTCTACGCGCTGTACCTGCTGGACGTACCCAGCGCAATTCTCTTGATGATTCTCAAAGTGGGTCTCGGCGGTCTGTTTTACGGCGGTTTTGCGGCAATGCTCTACAGCCTCGCGGGCGGAATCCTGAGCCTTTTTATCATGATTCTCGTGAAAAAAGCGCGGGGGGTGAGCGTTATCGGCGTGAGCGTCTGCGGAGCCGCGGCGCATAACGCAGGCCAGATACTCGTTGCGTGCGCTGTGGTGGGCGTCCGCGCGGCGCTTGCGTATCTGCCGTTGCTGCTGGTTGCTGCGGTGATAACCGGCGCGCTTACCGGCGTGATCGCCAAATACGTCTTCCATAGTTTCGCGCCAAAGTCTGCCGGCGCGCGAGCCGCAATTGAACCGGCCAAAGCGGCTCCCGCTGCGCGGCAGGATGAAAATGCGGAGAAACACGCGGGAGAGTCTTGATGAAACGCAAAAAACATGGAATAATGCCAACAGTACCACTGGATCAATACTGGAGGAAACCAACGACGAAACATCTGAAAGCCGCGCTTGCGGTTCTTTTGACCATTTGCCTGCTGTTGACCGGATGCGCGCAAACGCCCTCCGAACCGCAGCGGTACGAACAGACCTTTTTTGACGTGTTCGACACCGTTTCTACGGTGATCGTTTACGATACGAGCGAAAAGAATGCCGAAGCAGTTTTAACGCGCGTTCACGAACTGCTGTTGGAGTACCACAAGCTCTACGATATCTACCACGCGTACGACGGAATGAACAACCTCTATACCGTCAACCAGAGCGCGGGGGGTGCGCCGGTTACGGTGGACGCGCGGATGATCGATTTGCTGAAATTCGCAAAAGAAATGGACGCGCTCACCAACGGCAGAACGAACGCCGCCATGGGGAGCGTGACGGAACTCTGGCGCGTCTGCCGCGAAGCGGGGCTGGAAGACCCGGCGCATGCCGCGCTTCCCGCCGAGCAGGAGCTGGAACGCGCCGCCCTGCACACGAATATTGAAAACGTAGCGATTGACGAATCCGCAAGCACGGTGCAGCTGACCGATGCGGAGATGCTGCTGGACGTTGGCGCAATTGCAAAAGGATACGCCGTACAGCAGGTGATTGAAACCCTCAAGAGCGAAGGCGTTACGTCGCTTTTGCTCAGTGCGGGCGGCAACGTTGCGGCAATTGGCACGCGCCCTGACGGGACAAGCTGGAAGGTCGGCATTCAGGACCCGTATTCGAGCGGATACCTCTGCGCGGTCAATGTGGACGGAATGAGCTTAGTAACCAGCGGCACCTACGAACGCTATTACACTGTGGACGGCAAAAACTACCACCACATTATCGACCCGAAGACACTGTATCCTTCCGCGTATTACGACTCCGTTTCCGTGCTCTCTGCGGATTCGGCTTTGGCGGACGCGCTCACCACGGGGCTGTTCTGCATGCCGCTGGAGGAAGGTCAGGCGCTCGTAGCCTCGCTCGACGGCGTGGAAGCGCTTTGGATCCTGCCGGACGGCACGCAGGTCATGAGCGCGGGATTTGGCGATTTTTTGATTCAAGCGGGAGATTAACAAGGGTTTTACCCTTTGGATAAACGGTTTCCGCTCAATAGATTTGGAAAGGGGCATTTGTCCATGTACAACACAAGAAAAGTAAACGAAACGATCACCTGGGTAGGAGGGGACGACCGGCGGCTCGCCATGTTTGAAGGCGTGTATTCGATTCCGCAGGGCGTCTCCTACAACTCCTATCTGGTTATGGACGAACAGACCATTCTGTTCGATACGGTCGATAAGGCCATCGGCAAGGTGTTTTTTGAAAATGTAGCCCACGTGCTGGACGGGCGCAAGCTGGATTATGTGGTGGTGCAGCATATGGAACCCGACCATTCGGCAACGCTGATGGATTTACTGTGCCATTATCCGGAAGTCAAGGTTGTCTGCAACCAGAAGACCAAGGAGATGATCGCCCAGTTCTTTGGCGAGGATATCGGCGAGCGCGCGCATCTCGTTAAGGAAGGCGACACGCTTACCACCGGCAAGCACGTGTTTACGTTTGTGTTCGCGCCCATGGTGCACTGGCCGGAGGTGATGTTCACCTACGACAAGACCGACCGCGTGCTGTTTTCCGCGGACGCGTTCGGCACGTTCGGCGCTTTGGGCGGCGCGCTGTTTGCCGACGAAATGGACTTTTACAACGAGTGCCTGCCGGAAGCGCGGCGGTATTATACCAACATCATCGGCAAGTACGGTCTGCAGGTGCAGTCCGCGCTCAAGAAAGCCTGCGCGCTGGACGTTGCCATTATCTGCCCGCTGCACGGCCCCGTGCACCGCAAAGACTTTGGCGCGTATATCGATAAATACCGCCAGTGGAGCAGCTATACGCCGGAGGAAACGGGCGTTATGCTCGCCTACGCTTCCATTTACGGCAACACGGAGAACGCCGCTTCCATCCTCGCCTGCCGTCTGCAGGACGCGGGAATCAAGGTGCGCATGTTCGATGTTTCGACCACTCCTGCTTCGGATATCGTCTCGGCGGCGTTCCGCATGAGCCATCTGGTGTTCGCCTCCTCCACCTATAACGCGGGCATCTTTATCACCATGGAAGAAGTCATCCGCGACCTCTTTCTGCATAACATACAAAACCGCACGGTCGCCTTTATGGAAAACGGCACCTGGGCGCCCGCCAGCGGCAAGCTCATGCGCGAAATGCTCGCGGGCCAGAAGGACATGATCTTCCTGGATGAAACGGTCACCATCCGCAGCGCGCTGAAATCCATTCAGAGTGAGGAGATTGATACGCTGGTTGCGGCCGTCCGCGCAACGATTCCCCAAAGCCAGCCCGCGACGGGCGAAATCGACTCCGCCGCGCTCTTTACGCTGAGCTACGGGCTGTTCGTGCTCACCGCAAAGGAAGGCGAACGCGATAACGGCTGCATCATCAACACGGTCACGCAGGTTTCGAGCGTGCCCAAGCGCATTTCGATTGCCGTCAACAAGGATAACCTGACGCACGATATGATCGTCTCCACCGGCCTGTTCAACCTCTCCGTGCTCACGGAGAGCTCCAAATTTGCGGTGTATGAGCGCTTTGGCCTGCAGAGCGGAAACGCGGCGGATAAGTTTGCGGGCTTTACGGCGTTTGACCGCAGCGCCAACGGGCTGACATATGTAACCGAGAGCGTCAACGCGCTGCTCAGCTGCAAGGTGATTTCCGCGCAGGACTGCGGCTCGCACACGCTGTTTGTGGCCGACCTGACCGAAGCCAGAAAGCTCTCTAAA
>JBDKTD010000234.1:0-20625 GCA_039680365.1 Clostridiaceae bacterium | reverse complement strand
TGGCGCAGCCGATCATCAGAGAATTGCCCATGTTGTTCCGCGCGTCGCCTACATAGACGAGCTTCGCGCCCTTGAGCGGCTTTTTCATATGCTCTTCCATGGTCATGAGGTCGGCCAGCACCTGCGTGGGATGGTCGCTGTCCGTCAGCCCGTTCCAGACCGGCACACCGGAAAAGCGCGCGAGGTCTTCCACAAGCGTCTGCGAAAAGCCGCGGTATTCAATGCCGTCATAATAGCGTCCGAGCACCTTTGCCGTGTCCTCAAGCGATTCTTTTTTACCCATCTGGCTGTTGCTCAAAAACGTCACGTGCGCGCCTTCGTCGAGCGCCGCCACTTCAAACGCGCAGCGTGTGCGGGTGCTGGTTTTGTCAAACAGCAGAACGACGTTGCGGTTTTTCAGCCGCATGGGGAACACGCGCTCGCGCTTTTCGCGCTTGACCTGACGGCTCAAATCGAGCAGATATCGAATCTCTTCCGGAGAGTAATCCAACAGGGTTAAAAAGCTTCTTCCGCGCAGATCCATACTCTTCCTCCAATATCTTTTTTTCGGGTTCTTAAGGGGCAAAGCCCCTTAAAATCCCCATTCTTTTATTTTCTAGGGATACAAAGGGGCGAAGCCCCTTTGTATCCCCCGCTATTCTTCCCGCCAGAGCGGCATGCTCATACATCTGGGGCCCCCGCGCCCGCGGGAAAGCTCCGCCGAGGGGATTTCGTGGACGATCACTCCGTGGTCGCGCAATATGCTGTTGGTCACATAGTTGCGCGAAAAGGCGATGACCTCTCCGGGGCTGACGGCCAGCGTGTTGGTGCCGTCGTTCCATTGCTCGCGCGCCGCGTCGATGGCGCTGCCGCCGCCGCAGGCGATTAAATCGACCCGGTCGAGGTGCAGCGCGTCCATGAACGTTTCGCGCAGACCCCGCTCCTCCTGCGCGACAACGATCTTGCCGTGTTTCTTGGTGAGCGAAAACGTCTTGAGCATCGGCAGAATCGTCGGGTGAATCGTAAACTTGTCCAAATCGACCATGGTCATCACCGTGTCGAGGTGCATATACGAGCGCACCTTTGGGATATCGATGGCAATGACGCGCGTAATGCCCGTTTCCTCGCCGATCAAGAGGCCAGCCAGCGCTTCCACTGCGTTGGGATCGGTGCGCTGCGAAATGCCGATGGCGATGACTTCCTTTGAGAGCACCAGCACGTCCCCGCCTTCTATGGAGAACGGGTCGTTGCGCATATGCCGCATAGGCGTGTCCTTATACACCGGGTGGTTCTGAAACAGGCAGCAACCAAACAGCGTTTCGCGCGCGCGCACGACGTTTGCCATGCTGGAGATACAAACACCGTCGCCTACCATAAAGAACGGGTCGCGCGTAAAGTACAAATTCGGCATGGGATCGACGTAAAACGGGTACGCGTCGTCGATATAGTCCACAAGGTGCTTGTGCTCCCGCGGGCCGAGCTCACTTTTGCGAACCCCGCGCACCATTGCGGCGAGCATCTGCGGCACGGGCATCTCCAGAAGGTAGGCGCGCACCGCCTCCTCCACGCCGTGGGCGGAGATGCCCATCTCCGCAACAAAGTCGCCCACGAGGCGCTCCTGCACGCCCGCTTCCCGCACGGCTTCCGCCGTTAAGTCGAGCAGGTAACAAACTTCCACGCCGCAGGCGCGCAACGTCTTGGCAAACTGGTCGTGCTCTTCGCGCGCGTGCACAAGGTACGGGATATCCTCGAACAGCTGACGCCCCAGATACTCAGGCATCAAGTTTTCCAGTTCCTGACCGGGGCGGTGCAGCAGCACCTTTTTCAGGCGTCCAACCTCGCTGAATACTTGGATGGGTGAGCGCATGTGCATTCTCCTTTTCGGTTCAATTCATAATAGGAAGAAACAGAGTTGGGCACTCCGTTTTTATTCATTATATCCGGCGACTATGACAGACTGCATACCCACGTCCGCGACCGGCGCGCGCAATCTCGCTTCGCCCTTTGTTTTTCGTGCAGCACGGTGCATAACATTTCTCGCGTGAAAACATTATACAATGCCTTTGAAAACGAACGGCTTGACCGGTTCGATGTATAACTTTTCGCGCCGGAAATAATTATGCATAATTCCCATAAATCCTATTGTATCAGCATAGCCGCAGAAGAAAAGAAATTTGCTAAAATATATGATTTTTGCTTGACAAGGAGGGGGATTGATGCTAGATTATCCCCAATATCATATATTCTATATGAAAGGAGCCGCCCCGTGACGCAGAGTACCGCAGAAAAAACCAATTCGAACGCCAAGTCGTATGCTACGGCTGGTTTTACCTGCGCAAGCGCGGCCGCCACTTCCATATTGGTCATTCGTTCGCTCAACGTGAAAACGTTGAGCGTTTTTCTAGTATCTGTCGCTGTACTGCTGATTAGCCTTATTATCATTCGACTGGGACTTTATCAAAAAGAGCCTGATACGGAACGAACCTGAACGCCTGAAAGGGATAACACGGCGGTTCCGTATCACGGGACCGCCGTTTATATATCAAGTTTCAAATAAGCCGGTGCCTGTTTGGAAAAGTAAAAAATAGATATTAGGTATCAAATAAGCCGGTGCCTATTTGGAAAAGTAAAAGAATAGATATCAAGTTCTAAATATGCCGGTGCCTGTTTGGAAAAGTAAAAATAATAGATATCAAGTATCAAATGCCTATGCGCATTTGAGGAACTAAATAAGTAGATGTCAAGTTTCAAACGCCCTACGCGCATTTGAAAAGAACCAAAAAAACTAGGAGGAAATCAAAATGAAGAAATTGCTCTGCATGGCGATGGTCATCATGATGGCGTTTGCCGTTTTGACCGGCTGCACAGCGAAAACCGAACCCGCAGCAACCGCTGCCGACGCGGCAACCGCCGCCGACGCAACCGCTACGGAAGCGCCCGCAACGGCCGCCGAAACCATCAAGGTCGGCATCCTTGGACCGCATACCGGCGACTACGCCGTATACGGCCTGGCGGTCAAGAACGGCGCCCAGCTCTACATTGACCAGGTCAATGCGGCGGGCGGCGTCAACGGCAAGCAGATCGAGACCATTGTTTACGACAACAAGGGCGACTCGACCGAAGCCATCACCGCGTTTACCCGCATGGTAGACGAAGGCATTACGGCGCTCATTGGCGACGTGCTCACGGGCAACACCATTGCGGTTGTCGGCGAAGCGTTCCCGATCAACATGCCGATGATCACCGCTTCCGCGACCGCCGCCGCCGTTACCTACGACGCGGATGCCGACACGGTGTTCACCAACGTCTTCCGCACCTGCTTCATCGATCCGTTCCAGGGCGAAAAGATGGCGCAGTATGCCTCCGAGAAGCTCGGCGCGAAATCCGCCGCGATCATCACGCAGACCGGCAACGACTACTCCGTCGGACTTGCTGATGCGTTCAAAGCCAAGTGCGCCGAACTCGGCATCACCATCGTCGATGAAGAAGGCTATTCCGAAGGCGACGTGGACTTCAACTCTCAGCTCACCAACATTCTTGCTGCCGCTCCGGACGTTGTGTTCTGCCCGAACTACTACCAGGATGACGGCATGATCGTGACCCAGGCCCGTGCCATCGGCCTGACCTCCACGTTCCTCGGCGGTGACGGCTGGGCGGGTGTTGCCGCTTACGCCAGTGCGGAAGACCTCGAAGGCAGCTACTACTGCTCCGCTTACGCCCCCGGCTCGACCGACGCGGTGAAAGCCTTTGAAGCCGCTTACACCGCGGCTTACGGCGCGGACACGCTGAACATGTTCTCGGCAACCGGTTACGACGCGGCGATGGTTCTCGTTGCCGCCCTGGCCAAGGCCGAAGAATCCGGCGCAGCGCCCGCCAGCGACGAATACAAGCAGGCGATCCTCGACGGCATCAAGAGCGAAGGCCCGTCCGTCAAGGGCATCACGAGCGAAGCCGGCTACACCTTTGACGAGTACAACAACCCGATCAAGAGCGCGGTCATCATGACCGTCACCGGCGGCGCGGAAGTCTTCAAAGAGACTTACTAAACTGCAAAACTGCACAATCTGAGTATTGGCACGTCCCGCGCCGCGCAAAAAATGCGGCGCGGGACGCTACCGTGTTAAAGTACCCTGCGGCGGCTCGTTCCGCCGTACAGAGGGAGGGAAATAAATGTCCGCCTTTTCCACATTTCTGCGGCAGATCGTCAACGGTCTGCAGGCAGGCTCCATCTACGCCCTCGTTGCGCTGGGCTACAGCATGGTGTATGGGATCATCACGCTGCTGAACTTTGCCCACGGGGACATCATCATGATCGGCGCGTACATCGCCTGGGTCTCCATGGCGAAGTTCGCCGTGCATCCGGTGTTCGCCATCATCGCCGCCATTCTCGGCTGCGTACTGCTCGGCGTATCGATTGAAAAAGCGGCTTACAAGCCGCTGCGCGGCTCCCCGCGCATTTCGCTGCTCATTACGGCAATCGGCGTTTCCTTTTTGCTCGAAAACGTAGCGCAGATGGTATTTGGCGCCAACGCGCAGGTTATTCCAAGCTTTTTCAACATGCCTACGCTGATGCTGGGTTCCATTGAAATTTCCGGCAACGCGATCCTTACCGTGGTCGTCGCCGCCGTTTCCATGATCCTTTTAACGTTTCTGGTGCAGCGCACCAAAATGGGCAAGGCTATGCGCGCCGTTTCGGAGGATACCGACGCGGCACAGCTCATGGGCATCAACATCAACCGCACCATCACCTTTACGTTTGCCGTCGGCAGCGCGCTGGCGGGCATCGGCTCGGTGCTGTACTGCTCGGCCTACCCGCAGGCGAGCCCCACCATGGGCGCGATGCTGGGGTTAAAAGCGTTCGTCGCGGCGGTGCTCGGCGGTATCGGCTCCATTCCGGGCGCGATGATCGGCGGGTTCGCAATCGGCCTTGCGGAAGCGCTGGTTTCCGCCATCGGCCTCTCCGTCTGGAAGGACGGCGTGGTGTTCGCCATTTTGATTATCGTTCTGCTGGTCAAGCCCACGGGATTCCTGGGCAGGCCGCTGCAGGAGAAGGTTTGAGGACGCGCGCATGAAGCAGTATAAAAAAATCCCCATGCTCCTCCGCTACGCGATCAACCTTTTGCTGTTTGCGGCGTTTCTCGCTGTAGGCTCGCTGTTGATCAAGGACGGCACCATCAGCAAATACTTCTCCAAGGTGCTCATGCTCATCGGCATCAACATCATCCTCGCGGTGTCGCTGAACATCTCCACCGGCTACCTTGGCCAGCTTCCGCTCGGCCACGCGGGCTTTATGGCAGTCGGCGCGTATGCCTCCGCCATTTTCATGATCAAAGTGACGCATCTTGGCATGCCCGCCGCCGCCGCGTTCCCGCTCGGGCTTCTGCTCGGCGGCATTGTCGCGGGCGTATTCGGCATTCTCATTGGCATCCCTGCGCTGCGGCTCAAGGGCGACTACCTGGCCATTATCACGCTGGGTTTTGGCGAGATCATCCGCGTGGTGCTGCTCAATATAGACAGCGTGCTCGGCTTCAAATTGACCTACGGCGCGGCGAGCCTCAAGAGCATACCAAAGACCACGACGTTTTTTACCGCGTTTCTCTGCGTCGGCGTTGTGTGCTTTCTAATTCACACCATGATGAAATCCCGCCACGGCAGAGCGATTCTCTCGATTCGGGAAAACGAAATCGCGGCGGACGCCTGCGGCATCCACGTGACGTACTACAAGGTGCTCGGCTTTGCTGCCAGCGCGTTCTTTGCGGGCGTTGCGGGTTCGCTCTACGCGGGTTACCTCGGCATTTTGAACCCCTCGAGCTTCGGGTTCATGAAGTCCATTGAAATCCTCGTTATGGTCGTGCTCGGCGGCATGGGTTCCATGGTCGGCTCCGTGCTTTCGGCAACGGTGCTCACCGCGGTTCCTGAACTCCTTAGGGCGTTCTCGGAATACCGCATGATCGTGTACTCGCTTTTGCTCATCGTGGTCATGATCTTCAAGCCCTCGGGTTTGATGGGCATGTACGACTTCTCCCTCTCGCGCCTGCTGGAAAAACTCCTCAACTGGAAACCCGGGCAAAAGAAATCCTCCAAGAAGGCGGGTGAATAAGCAATGGATAACCTCGTACCGCTTCCCAGCCTTGGCATGATCCCCGAACGCGATTTGGGGGCGACGCCGATTCTCGATATTCACCACCTTGGCATCGACTTTGGCGGCCTGCACGCCGTGGACGACTTTACGCTGGTCATCGGGCGCACCGAAATTGCGGGGCTCATCGGCCCCAACGGCGCGGGAAAGACAACGGTGTTTAACCTGTTGACCAACGTCTATACGCCAACGCGCGGGGTCATCCTGCTCGACGGCGTGGATATCCGCGGCAAGGCCACGCACCAGCTCAACAAAATGGGCATTGCGCGGACATTCCAGAACATCCGTCTGTTCAAGGATCTTACCGTGGAGGACAACGTAAAGATCGGCCTCCACAACGCGTTTACCTACAACCTCGGCAGCGCGCTCTTCCGCTTCCCCTCGTACTGGTCGAGCGAGCGCAAGGCGCACGAAACCGCGTTGGAGCTGCTCTCCATTTTCGACATGCAGTCGCTCGGCGATCAAAAGGCGGGTTCGCTGCCCTACGGCGCGCAGCGCAGGCTGGAAATCGTCCGCGCGCTGGCAACGGGGCCGAAGCTCCTGCTGCTGGATGAACCCGCGGCGGGCATGAACCCCTCGGAGACGGGCGAACTCATGGAAAACATCAAGAAAATCCGCAACACATTCGAAATTGCCATTATGCTCATTGAACACGATATGAACCTCGTGATGGGCATCTGCGAAGGCATCGCCGTGCTCAACTACGGCAAGATCATCGCCAAAGGCACGCCGGATCAGATCAAGTGCAATCCGGTGGTCATTGAGGCGTATCTCGGCCGCGGAAAGGAGGCGAAAGCCTGATGCTGAACGTACAGAACATCAATGTGTATTACGGCAATATTCACGCCATCAAGGACGTTTCCTTCTCCGTTGAAACGGGCGAAATCGTCTCTCTGATCGGCGCAAACGGCGCGGGCAAGTCCACCATCCTTAAAACGGTGTCGGGCTTACTGCGCACCAAGACCGGGGACGTTTCGTTTGAAGGCAAGAGCATCAAGTCTGTCGCTCCCCATAAAATCGTCTCCCGCGGCATCGCGCACGTGCCGGAAGGCCGCCGGGTCTTTCTGCAGATGAGCGTGGACGAAAACCTGGAGATGGGCGCGTTCACCGCGCAGCGTTCCACAATCGAAAGCTCGCTGGAAAACGTCTACGCGCGCTTTCCGCGCCTCAAGGAGCGCCGCAGGCAGGTTGCGGGAACGCTCTCCGGCGGCGAACAGCAGATGCTCGCCATGGGTCGCGGGCTGATGTCCCGACCCAAGCTCATGATGCTGGACGAACCTTCCATGGGTCTTGCTCCAATCCTCGTAGAGCAGATCTTCGAGATTATTCAAGAGCTCAACAAGGCCGGAACCACGATTCTGCTCGTCGAGCAGAACGCGCAGATGGCGCTTTCCATCGCCACGCGCGGGTACGTGCTGGAAACCGGCAAAATCGTGCTTCACGCGTCTGCGGACGAGCTGCTGGTCAACGACGACGTGAGAAAGGCCTACCTCGGCGGCTGACGATTCCAAGCTCAAATAACCGCGCGTTCGCGCGAAATAAAACAGCCGCGCTTTTACGCGGCACAAAACAAAAACCGCGCGTTCGCGCGGTTTTCGTTTTGTATTCGAATGCGGGTTTACCGAATGAAGTTGGTGATTTCTCTCGGTTCGTCCTCCGGAGGAGGAATCTTGCCCTTACCCGCTTCGATGAGCTTTAAAAGCCACGCCATCGCGCGGGCGTTTTTGCGGAGCGTCTGCGTTCCTTCGCCATCCTGCAGCACTTCGCCCTTCTCCATGCCGAACGCCAGCGTCCAGTACTGCGAAGGGTGAAGCACCGTTTCCGCAAGTTCGAGAAAGTCATTGAGCTGGTGAACGACGTCCACCCCGCCAGCTCTGCGCACCGCCGCCACGGACGTTGCCACCTTCAGGCGGAACTTGCCCCAGCCGGACATGAACACCCTGTCGAGAAACGATTTCATGGTTCCCGCAACCCCCGCGTAATACGTCGGCGAGGCGAGAATCAAGCCGTCCGCCGCGCGCATCTTTGCGGAAACTTCGTTGACGATATCGTCCTTGAACACACACCAGTTCCCCTCGGACGTCTGACAGTGCCCGCAGGCAATGCACCCGTGGATGGGCAGATGCCCGATTTGTATAATCTCCACGCTGATGCCCTGCTGTTCCAGCTCGTCCGCCATCAGCCGCAGCGCCGCCGCGGTATTGCCGTTCTTTCTGGGACTGCCGTTAATCGCAACCACGTTCATGCGAACTTTCTCCTTTCGGTCCTGCCTGTCTGCGCCCAGCGCCGGTAGATGAGAGTATCATATCAGATGAAACGCATATTTGAACAGTATTCTGTTGTTTTTACAGGGCGAGCTCTGTAAATCACCCTGATTTGTACATTGATCCGTTACAAAACAAAAAATCAGCCTCTGTAAAGCTGATTGAGAGAGCGATTGCGGTCAAACGGACAAAGGTACTGTCCGGCGTTATTCAGCGCGGAAACCGGGTAATCCTGTCGCCCTTGACTAAAAACGCCTGCTTTGCCAGCTTTGCCAGCGGCGTATCCGCGCGGCTGTCCGAATAGAAACGGTCGATTTCGACCTCCGGGTACGCTTCCTTCAGGCGGCGCACCTTTTCCTTGTCGTGGCAGTTTTTACCGTCGTACTTGCCCGACTTTGGATCGACCTTCGACGCGATGAGCCGCACCCCGAGCGCGCGGCAAACAGGCGTCAGTAAAAACTCCGGCGAGGCGGAGATGATCCAATCGTCTTCCCGCTTCTGCTCGAGAAACCAGGCTTTGATCAAAGCAATCTGCCCGCTCCAGAACCGCTCGGCTTCCGCCGCCGCGTCCGGCACAAAGGTGAGGTAGCGGTAGAACCGCTCCTTTTCGCGCGTTAAATCCTTCTTTCGAACAATCAGCGCAAGCAGAAGCGGCAGAACGCCGAACACGTCCCGCTTGACGCGCGGGTAACGGTTCCGGCAATAGAGATAGAAATCCACCGAGGAATCCCCCGGATAGATCGTTCCGTCAAAATCGTACGCGTTGATCAGCACGAGCGTTCTCCGCCCGCGCTCAAAACGAGGTCGGGCACCTTCTTTGGATCGTCCGTCATACAGACGGCGCCCGCGGTGAGCAGTTCGCCAACGGTGCGGAACCCCCATGTCACGGAGACGCAGCGCATGCCGGCGTTACGGGCAAACTCGACGTCCACATCCGAATCCCCGACGTAGACCGACTCGTCGGGAGTAACGCCAAAGAAGTTCATTGCAAAGTTCAGCGAATCCGGCGCAGGCTTGATGGCGAACTTCTGCGTGCGCCCCAGCACAAAGGAAAACGTGTCCCTTGGGTATAGCTTGGCAACCACGCGCACCGCGTCGTCATGGGGCTTGTTGGAAACAACGGCAACCTTGACGCCCGTGCGTTTGATGGCGAGCACCGCGTCGATCATGCCCTCGTAAGGCTCGGAACAGTCGAGGCTGTGCTCGGCATAATGCGCCTTAAACAGCTCCTGAATGCGCGGGGCGAGCGCAATCTGCTCCGGCGGAACGGAGTTTTCACACATATAGGTGATGCTGTGGCCGACGATGGCGGAAACCTGCTGCTCGCTCAGCGTGCTTTGACCGCACGCCGCGAGCGCATAGTTCAGGCTGTTGGTTAAATCGGTTAAGGTGTTGACGAGCGTTCCGTCAAGATCGAATACGCAAAGCTTTACCATGAACGGCTCCTATAATCCCATCAAAATCCCGAACTGGCCGAGCAGCACGAGCGCCGTGCCGAACACCGCCGAGCCGGGTTGTTTTTCCTTTTGAAACATGCGCGAAAACAGCATTACAAACCCAAACGCCAGAATTCCGATGGGCGCAAGCTCGCTGATATCCCCGCGCAGCGACGCGTAGTAGCTGCAAGCGTAGCTCCCGGCCAAACTCAGCGCGGCAAACGAAACGCCGACCCAGCCGCGCGGACTCAAGTCCCCCAGCGTGTTCTGCTTGCCGCGCAGAAACACGAAGATCCAGAGAAACACGCAGGCGGCGGCGGAACGCCCGGCCTGAAACAGCGTTTCGTCAAACGCGTCCCCCAGCAGCCCGCGCCTGAGCAGCGCCGTGCCGGTGTACGCGAGCGCCGCGATGAGCGCATAGACAAACCAGAGCTGCCCGCCAAGGTTTTTTGAGCTGCTTTCGATGAACACAATCCCGAGCAGCAGCACCACGAGGCAGCAGATCTTCCAAAGCCCCATGGGCGCGCCGAATAGAAAATGCGAGGCGGTCAGCGTAAACACGCTGCCCAGCAGGTACACGGGGATAACCTTGTTGACGCGCCCGCCCGTCATGGCCGTAAACAGGCTCAGCCAGGTCAGCGCCGAGAGCAGCCCGCATGCGGCAAGGGTAAGGTACTGCTTGACCGAGAGCGTTAAAAACGCGCCCGCACCGCCGGTGAGCGCCAGAAACGCCGCCAGAACGCCCGCAAGCACCAGCGCAAACAGCGCCGACGCCGCGGAAGGATCCGCGCGCTTCGCGCCGCAGCGCATCCAGTTTGGCGTGGCTCCCAATAAAATCGTATTGCCGAGCGCAAGCGCAATCCAAATCAGCAGATTGCGGATTGCCAGCGGGTCAAGTTCCATCCGTTGCCTCCTGCCTGTTTGCCAACGTATTGTACCATACGCTCCGCCGCTTCACAACCTTTTCGGCCTGCTTAAGCGGTTTTTCCGCTGAAGAAACCCAACGGTGTGACGTTGATTTTTTCACCCCCGGCCGCAAGGTTACGGCGCGTTAAAAACTATGCTATACTGGAAAAAAAGTTTGGAGGGAACGCAGCATGTGCGATACGCTCGGCGTTTTATTTGACGGCCATTCTCTCTTTGGCAAAAACAGCGACCGCAGCCCTAACGAAGCGCAGGTAACGGAGTTTTATCCTCCTCGGGTCTGCAAGGCGACGAGCCTTTCGGCAACCTATATCGCCATTCCGCAGGTGCGGGAAACCAAGGCCGTGCTGCTCTCCCGGCCTGTTTGGATGTGGGGCGCGGAGATTGGCGTCAACGAAGCGGGCGTCGCCATAGGCAACGAGGCGGTATTTACCAAGGGGTCGTACGGAAAACCCGCGCTCACGGGCATGGATTTGCTGCGGCTCGCGCTGGAACGCGCGGAGAGCGCACAAAGCGCCGTCAATACCATCATCGAGCTGCTGGAAACCTACGGCCAAGGCGGCAACTGCGGATTCGACCATACGTTTTACTACGACAACTCGTTCCTCGTGCTCGACAGCGAGCATTTGTTTGTGCTGGAAACCTGCGCTAAAAGCTGGGTCGTGAAGTCCTATCGCAAGGCTTCCATCAGTAACCGCCTCAGCATCGGTTCAGACGGCGACCGTTACGGCGGCGGAGAATGCGACTTTGCAAAAGTCCATACCGACCCGCTGTATACCTTCTTTTCCGGCTCCAAGCTGCGTCAGGGTCAGTCCGGCTGTGCGCTGGAAACCATCGAATCCCCCGCTGGCATGGCGAACGCCCTGCGCAGGCACAATCCTTCCGTCGGGAACCCCTTTGCCGAAGGCTCGGTTTCGAGCTGCTGCATGCACTATGGCGGCGCGGTCGGCGACCAGTCGACGGCGAGCATGATCGTGTCGCTATCCGGCGGCGCGCCAACGGTCTACCTCACGGGTGCGTCGCTTCCCTGCGTTTCGCTCTACAAGCCCTACCGCTTTGGCAACCCCGCACGCCTGCCCGTTTCGAGCCTTAGCGAAAGCGACGCGGAAACCTACTGGAAAAACGCCGAAACCTACCGCAGAAGCCTGATCGGAAAAATCGTTCCCGCCGAATTCTACGCCGAACGCGACGCGCTGGAGCGGAGCTGGATGGCGGACGTCTCACAAGACAACAGCGTTATGGACGATCTGCTCCAAAGGGCGCTCCGCGAAGAAGCGGAGTTCTACGCAAAATACGACCCGGCGGGCTTTGCTCCCGCGCCGGTAAAGAAAGCGTTTTCGAACAACTGGAGCAAGAAAAACGATGCGTTTTCCGCGCTCGCCTCCAAGGAGGAAACGCGCGCATGACGCAGACGCCCCGCGAAAACCTCGATTCTGGCATCCGGTATCTGGTTGACGAGCGGCGCGTCATCTCCGGCATCGCCGTTTCCTACGGCGGGCTGCACGGCGGCGAGCAGTTCTGTTATGGCAGCATCCGTGAAGTCCGCCTGCAGGACGGCGCGTTCGTACCCGACTCTGCGCCGATGGACGAAAACTCGGTTTTCGACCTTGCTTCGGTCACCAAGCTCTTTACGTGCATTGCGGTTCTCCAGCTCTGCGAGCGTAAAAAAATCGCGCTCTCCAGCACGATTGGTCAGATCGACAAACGCTTTTTGCACATTGCCGACGTAACGGTGGAAGAACTGCTTTCGTTTCGAACAGCGCTGCAAACTACGTCCCGCATCGACACGGCGGGCGACGCGGAGACGGCAATCCGGCTCCTGTTCGATATCCGCCCCGGCCCCGCGCCGAAGAAGAAGTTCTACACGGATATGGGTGCTATGGTGCTTAAATACGTCGTCGAGTCCGCCTCCGGCCTGTCATACCGGGAATACCTGCGGCAGAACATCCTGCTCCCGCTCGGAATGAACCATACCTATGCAGACGTGCCGCAGGAACTCCTGCCGAACACCGTTTGCTACAACTACGAGCGGACGGTTGCGGACGGGCGCTGCTGCGTGGACTTTGACTGCCCCGCGGGAACCATCCACGACCCCAAAGCGCGTCTGCTCCGCTCCGCCGAGCCGGGGCCGTTCGGGCACGCGGGCTTGTTTTCAACCTTGCCGGATATGACGCGGCTCGCAAACGGACTGCTGCAAAACGCGCTTCTGAGCCGCGAGACGCTGCTCAGTATCGGCGTCAATCGCACGGGCAGCGCGCTTGCGGAAGGCGGATATTCGCAGTACATGGGGTATTTATGCTATTCCAAGCACCCGGTGCAGACCTTCAGCGAAGTACCCGCGAGCTTTGGCGAGCGCACCATTGCGCTCAACGGCTTTACGGGTAACCATTTTTCCGTCGATCCCGACCAGAACCGGTACATGATTTTGCTGGCCAACCGCATCCATAACCGCGTTACGGTGCTCACCGGCCGCGCCAACCCGAACGAACACATCGAAACCGTGCTTTGGGACGACGGCAAGGAGTACGTCGTTTCGCAGAACTTCGTCTACATGAAAGATAAATATCTCAAAAATACGCTCGGTGAACTCCTGCAAGAGTATTAAAACGGGGGCTTCCGCCCCCAAACCCCTAAACAAATGGGGGCTTCCGCCTCCAAACCCCTAAACAAATGGGGGCTTCCGCCCCCAAACCCCTAACCAAAGGGACGGCAGCACCTTTGGCGAGTGCTCGAGGGCAGAGCCCTCGAAGCCTTCCCCCTATTCCAATGCCCTCTTCTTCAGCGTTTCGATATCTAGCAGAGCATAGCCCTTTTTGCGTTTCTCCAGCACGCCCTCTTCGCAGAGCTGCTGCAGGCACCTGAGCAGATGCCGGTAACTGCAGCCGAGCTGGTCGGCAACGTTTACCAGCGTTTCGTGAAAGATACCGCCCTGCGCGCTCTGCAGGATATACCCGCAGAGCCGCTGTTCGAACGGCTGCAGAATCGTGGACGACATATTCGTAATGCTCGCTTCCAGCTTTTCCACAAGACCCGCGCCAATGCGCAGCACGAACGGCAGATTCGCGCGGAGTAAGGAAGCATAGCGCTCCAGCGGCAGCCCGATGAGCGTAATCGGCGTGACCGCCTGCATGGATGAAAACGCCTCGTGCTTGCCGGTCATGAGCTCCATATCCCCGATCATGCCTTCCGAAATATAATAGCACAGCAGCAGACTCCGCCCGTTTTCAACGCTGACGGAGACCTTCGCCTTGCCGGAAAGCAGGATATAGAGATACTCGATGGGGTGACCTTCGTTGAGCAGCCATTCGCCGCTGTCGTACTTGAGCAGCACGGCTCCGCTCGTATCGAGCGAACCTAGGTCATACTGCGCCAGTTTATCGGCATAGCCGATTGGAAGCAGAGACTTCTTCATTACGGAATCCCCCTTTTACTGGTCCTGCTTCCAGTGTGACAGATGTCATACCCCGCGTCAAGAGAGCGGGATATACTCTGGCATGTAATCCGTACTTCATCCCACAGAAAAGAGACCCGCATGTACTATTTGCTGTCGCTGCTCACCGGCATACTCGTCGCCATTATGATTACCGTCAACGGCGGGCTGACCACGCTTTACGGCGTGTATTCCGCTACGGTGATCATTCATGTCGTCGGGTTATTGCTCATCGGCGGCGTCATTTTACTGCGCAAAGAAAAGCCGTTCCGCAAAGGCCTGCCCTGGTACCTCTACATCGGCGGGGTTGTCGGCGTGGCTTCCACGGTGTCCACCAACTTTGCATTCGGCAAGATCAGCGTTTCGGCCATCCTCGCGCTGAGCCTGTTCGGCTCGAGCATGATGAGTTTGCTGGTCGATCAATTCGGGCTGTTCAAAATGCGCGTGCACCGCTTCCGCCCGCACCAGCTGCCGGGACTGCTGCTCGTTGTCGGTGGCATTGTGTGCCTGATGATCGGCTCGTTCTCGCTTCTTCCGGTGCTCGCGGTGTTTTTCAGCGGCGTGCTGCTGGTCGTCTCCCGCTCGTTCAACTCCAGACTTGCGGAGCAAACCAGCGTGTACTCGAGCACGTTTTTCAACTATGTCTGCGGGCTCTGCACCGCGGTTCCGGTGTTTCTGCTGCTGGGGCGTGGAGAACCCGCGGTGGCGCATTTTGCGCTTTCGCCTAACTGGTGGATCTACCTTGGCGGGGCGATCGGGGTCTTTACGGTGTTTCTCACCAACGTCGTAGTAGTCAAAATCCCCGCGCTGTATATTTCGCTGTTGATGTTCGTAGGCCAGGTATTCACGGGCGTTCTGTTGGACGCGCTGCTCGACGGGGCGTTTTCGCTGCAGAACCTGATTGGCGGGGTGTTCGTAGCGTTGGGGATGGCGCTGAACCTGCTGCTGGAGCGAAGAGACTCCCGCAAGACCGCCGCGCTTTACCGCGAACAACACGAATGAAAGCAAAAGCGGCATCTTAATCAGATGCCGCTTTTGCTCTACGCATTCCCAATGGGGGTTAGGGGGCGAAGCCCCCATATTTATTTGGGTTTCACCGCGCGGGTGACGACGAACGTTGGAATGTTGAACTCGTGCAGGTTGCCGGAACCGTTGGTGTCCTCGTAAAGGTCGGTCAGCACAAGACCCGCCTTGAGCTGGCCGCCCACCTGCTCGGCAAACGTATGCGAAAACTGCACGCCTGCGTCGTCTTGCATACACTCTTCGTAGAGCGCTTTGTCCGTGAGCGGGTCAAAGGGGAGCTTCCGCGTCAGAATCGACTCCGTAGCGTCGTCGAAAATATTGTTCAGCCCGTTGTCCAGTCCGCAGAGCAGCACGCCGCCGGGACGCAGGATGCGGCAGCACTCGCGCCAGACCGGCTCGACTTCGCGGATGTAGCAGTTGGAAACGGGGTGAAAGATTACGTCGAGCGAGTTGTCGCCAAACGGCAGCGGTTTGGACATATCCGCGCAAACGATGTTGATTTCATACCCTTCCCGTTTTGCAACCATGCGCTCACTTTCGAGCTGCTTTGGGGAATAGTCCAAAACGGTGCAGCGCGCGCCGGCCGCGGTAAAAAGCGACATCTGCTGGCCGCCGCCGCTGGCGAGCCCCAGCACGTCGAGTCCCCCGAGGTCGGGGAACCATTCTTTCGGCACGGGCTTGGTCGGCGTTAAAACGACGCTCCAGTCGCCCTGTTTTGCGGCGAGAAACGCTTCGTGCGTGACGGGTACGCCCCATTCCCAACCGTCTACTACCCAGCGGTCGACCGCTTGCGCGTTGACGTCCGCATAAGATTGATCTATTGCAATTATCTCTCCTGACGGCATGGTACTTGATTGATCGCCGCAGGGACAGCATCGCATACCGCGCGCATACGGCGCAAGGGTGTTTTTTGCGTGAAGACAAACCTGCGTTCGTTGCATTTTGCCTTCCTTTTGGATATACTGTTACTACTTTCAATATGCTCGGAGGTAGAAAAACCATGCCGGATATCGCAATTATCGGTGGAGGCCCCGCCGGTTTAACAGCCGGACTGTACGCCGCGCGCGGCGGCGCGGACGTTGTTTTGTACGAGGAGCTTTTCCCCGGCGGACAGATTGCAAGAACCCCGATGGTGGAAAACTACCCCGGATTCCCGGACGGCATCGAAGGCTACGCCGTCGGCGGTAAAATTCAGAAGCAAGCCGAAAAATTCGGCCTTAAAATCGAATACGCGGGCGCGACCAAACTCGTGCTCGACGTTCCCGAAAAGCAGATCATACTGCCCGACCGCGTGGATACCGCCAAGGCGGTCATCCTCTGCATGGGCGCCACCGCGCGCCCGCTCGGCATCCCGCGCGAAGAGGAACTCACCGGCGCGGGCGTGAGCTACTGCGCAACCTGCGACGGCGCGTTTTTCAAGGACATGCCCGTTGCGGTCGTCGGCGGCGGGGACACCGCGCTTTCGGACGCGCTGTACCTTTCGCGCTTCTGCAAGAGCGTAACGGTCGTGCACCGGCGGGACGAATTCCGCGCGTCCGCTTCTCTCCAGAACGCGGCGCGGGAAAAGCCAAACATCTCGTTTGCGCTCTCCTGCGTGCCGGTTTCCTTCGTTGCCGATAAAAAGGTGGAAGGACTCGAAATCCGCGACCTGAAGACCAATCTTACCCGCGTTCTTCCGGCAAACGGCGTGTTCGTCGCCGTTGGCATTACGCCGCGCACGGAACTGGTCAAGGATATCGTAGCGCTCACGGAGGGCGGCAGCATCATTACCGATGAATTCATGCGCACCAATCTCCCCGGCGTATACGCCGCGGGCGATATCCGCAACACGCCGCTTCGTCAGGTCATTACCGCCTGCGCGGACGGCGCAATCGCGGGCACGACCGCGCTGGAGTTTGGCTGCTCCCACTGAGCGCCATCTTGACGTACGAAAAACGAAACAACGGTTAGGAGAAGATAAACCATGGGCAGATTATTTGGCACGGACGGCGTGCGCGGCATAGCAAACCGGGACTTGAGCTGCGAGCTGGCCTATCAAATCGGCGCGGTCGGCGCATATGTGTTGGCAAACGAGGTGCATTCCCCGCGTATCCTGATCGGCATGGATACCCGCAAGTCCGGCCCCATGCTGGGCGCGGCGCTCTCGGCGGGCGTCTGCTCGGTCGGCGGGGACGTGCTGGACGTGGGCGTTCTGCCAACTCCCGCAATGGCGTATCTCGTGCGCCTGTACGAAGCGGACGCCGCGGTCATGATCTCGGCCAGCCACAACCCCATGGAATACACCGGCATCAAATGGTTCGACCAGAACGGCTTGAAGCTCTCGGACGAGATTGAGGACCGCATTGAGTCGATCATCAAGAGCGGCGAACCGGTTCCCCGTCCCGAAGGGCGCGAAGTCGGGCGCATCGTTCCCGCCGTGCGCGCGCGGCAGGACTACTGCGACTATCTGGTCGAGCAGTCCGAGTTCCGCTTTGAAGGCCTTCGCATCGTGCTGGACTGCGCAAACGGCGCTTCTTCGTTTAACGCAAAGGACGTGTTCGAGCGGCTCGGCGCGGAAGTTATCGCCAAATCCTGCGCGCCGGACGGCATCAACATTAACGACCACTGCGGCTCCATGCACCCCGAGCGGCTGCAGGAGATGGTGGTCAACTACGGCGCGGATCTCGGCTTTGCTTTCGACGGCGACGCCGATAGGCTGATCTCCTGCGATGAATACGGCAATATCGTAGACGGCGACCAGGCCATGGGCATTCTCGCGCTGCATATGCTCTCCCACGGCTCGCTCAAGCACAACACGCTCGTGCTCACGGTCATGAGCAACCTCGGCCTGAAAAACGCACTGCGCGACGCGGGCATTCAGATTGTGGAAACCAAGGTCGGCGACCGGTACGTGCTTGAAAGCATGCTGCAGAACGACTACGCCATCGGCGGCGAGCAGAGCGGGCATATCATCCTGCTTTCGCGCAACACCACCGGAGACGGCATGATGAGCGCCATTTCGCTGCTCGGCGTTGTAGCAGAAAGCAAGAAACGCCTGAGCAAGCTCGCCGCGAAAATTCCGAAATTCCCGCAGGTGCTCGTCAACGTTACGGTAGACAACGAGCGCAAAGCGGAAGCCCTTGCGGACGCGGACATGGCCGCGCGCACGCAGGAAATTGAGAAGCACCTCGGCAAGAACGGCCGCGTGCTCGTCCGCGCCTCCGGCACGGAGCCGCTTGTGCGCATCATGCTGGAAGGTCAGGACGAAAAGGAAATCCTCGACCTCGCGCTGTCGCTGGCGCATATCATCGTGAAAAAATATGACGGAAAGATTCGCACCTGATGCTCTCCAAAGCGCAAAAAACCGAAGCGCTCGCCATCCTGGCGCAATCTTACCCCAACGCAAAGCCCGCGCTGGAGTTCCATACGCCGTTTGAACTGCTCGTGGCAACCATCCTCTCGGCGCTGAGTACGGACGTGATGGTCAACCTCTGCACGCGCGAGCTCTTTCCCGTTGCAAACACGCCGGAGCAGATTGCCGCCATGACGGCGGATGAGCTTTTCCCCTATATCAAGCGCTGCGGCTTTTTTAACACAAAGGGGCGGCATATTCTGGAAACCGCGCGCATCCTCGTGACCAAGTTTGGCAGTGAGGTTCCTGCGGATCTGGAGCTGCTGCAGACCCTGCCCGGCGTGGGGCGAAAAACTGCCAACGTCGTGGCAAGCAACGCCTTTGGCATCCCCGCTATCGCCGTGGACACCCATGTGTTCCGCGTGAGCAACCGAATCGGGCTTGCCAACGCTAAAAACGTTGAAAAAACGGAGGAACAGCTGCAAAAGGCGATTCCCCGCGAGCAATGGTCGCAGGCGCACCACTGGCTGATCTTTCACGGGCGGCAGATCTGCGCCGCGCGGAAACCAAAATGCGAAATCTGCCCGCTGAGCGGGCTCTGCGCTTTTTACCAAAAGAACTCGACAAAGACGACCCCAAAACAGCCTGAATAAGGCCGGAAAAGAGAAAAACACATGCAATTCATCGACCAGGCGCGCATCGTCATCAAAGCCGGAAACGGCGGGGACGGATGCGTCGCGTTCCATCGCGAAAAATACGTTGCTCAGGGCGGCCCCTCCGGCGGAGACGGCGGTAAGGGCGGCGACTTGATTTTTGTTGCCGATCAGCAGCTTTCCACCCTTTTGGACTTTAAGTTCCAGCGCTTCTACCGCGCGGAAAACGGCGAACCCGGCAAGGCAAAACTTTCCTCCGGCCATGACGGCGCGCCAATGGTCATCCATGTTCCCATCGGCACCGTTGTGCGGGACGTGGAGACCGGCGCCATCCTCGCCGACCTGAACGAAAACGGCAAGGAACGCGTACTCCTGCGCGGCGGTTTCGGCGGTAAGGGCAACGCGCGTTTTGCCACGCCGACGCGGCAGACGCCGGACTTTTCCCAGCCGGGACTGAAAACGACGGAGCACGAAGTGGAGCTGGAGCTCAAGAGCATTGCGGACGTCGGGCTGGTCGGCCTGCCCTCTGTTGGCAAGAGCACGATCCTCTCCGTTTTGACCGCGGCAAAACCCAAGATCGCCGCGTACCATTTTACGACCCTTTCGCCAAACCTTGGCGTTGCAAGCCGCCACGGACGTTCGTTCGTTCTGGCGGATATTCCCGGCCTGATCGAGGGCGCGGCGGAAGGCGTTGGCTTGGGACACGACTTTTTACGGCATATCGAGAGAACGCGGATGCTTGTGCACGTGCTGGATATCTCCGGCAGCGAGCTGCGCGACCCGCTCGACGACTACCGCAAGATCAACGAAGAACTCGGCAAGTTCTCGCCGCTGCTGCTGGAAATCCCCCAGTTGGTGGCGGCCAACAAGACCGACCTGCCGGAAGCCGCGGAAAACCTCGAACGGTTCAAAAAGGAGTACCCGAAGATCGAAGTCTTTCCCGTTTCCGCCGCGACCGTGCAGGGGTTCGAAGCCTTGCTCGACCGCGTCGTGCAGGTGCTCGATACGCTGCCGCCCGTCAAGCGCTTTGAAGAGACGGAGCTGACCGAAACGCCCGCTTATGAGCACGGATTCCATATCGAGAAGGACGAAAGCGGCGTTTATGTCGTTTCCGGCGGGGACGTCGAGCGACTTTTGGACACAACCGACCCGAACAATCAGGACTCCATGCGCCGCTTCCAGCAGACGCTCATAAAGTCCGGCATCATCGCGGCGCTCCGCGAAATGGGCGCAAAGGACGGCGATTCCATCCGCATGGGCGAATGGGAGTTCGACTTCCTCGATTAATTTAATAGCCAAAACTTCGTCTATCTGAACAATTGAGGGAACGGTATGTCTCTTTATTACGAACTTGAACTTCAGCAAGGTCAAATTGCTCTATATCTTGATATCCTTGGTTTTTCAAACGCAATCAGAAGTAATATTGATACATTCGATAGCACAAAA
>JBDKTD010000237.1:0-11997 GCA_039680365.1 Clostridiaceae bacterium | reverse complement strand
GAACCAGCGAGGCCACGTATTCCGCGTCCGCTTTTGCGTCGCAGTGGCCGATGAACACGGTGTCCGTCTCCTGCTCAATGACGGTTTTTTGCATATGGTCAAACAACTCGCGGAGCGATTTTTTGCGCCCCTGCGCCTTGCTTACCGCGGTTAAGTACCCGCCGTCGTCCGTATGCATGACGGGTTTGATGTTCAGTATGGTGGCAATGGCCGCCGTAGCGCCGGAAACGCGCCCGCCGCGCTTGAGGTAGACCAAATCGTCCACCGTAAACCAGTGCGCAAACTTGAGTTTGTTCTCCTCAACCCAGCGGGTCAGCGCGTCAAGCTCCATGCTCGCAGCTTTCCGCGCGGCGTAGTATACCAAAAGCCCCTCGCCGAGCGACGCCGAAAGCGAATCCACAACGTTGACGTGCCTGCCGGGGAACTTGGCCTCCAAATCCTCCTTGGCGGCAAACGCGGACTGCACGGTGCCGGAAAGCTTTGAGGAAAAGCCGATATACAGCACATCCTCGCCCGCTTTGAGTACGGGTTCGAACGCTTCCACAAACGTAAAGGTGTTGATCTGCGCCGTGGTTACGGGTACACCCGCGCGCATTTTGGCAAAGAACGTTTCAATCGGCAAATCGGATCTTCCGGGAATGTAGTTATAGTCCTTGCCTTCCATGGTGAATCCCATCGGCAGGATGGTTACGTTCCACTGCTCGGCAAAAGACGCGGGCAGGTCGCTGGTGGCATCGGTAAAAAGGCGGTAACTCATAGCTTCTCCTCGTTTCCGCACGCTGGTGAACAGCGCGCTTGGTTGAATTCGCGAGGGGGGAGTTCTCGGCGAATTATGATTCATTGTATCGTCTTTCGCGGTGGATGACAAGGCTTTTGCGGAACTTGTGGTTTTCTTTTTGGAACCACGAAAGGGAGCAGCCGCGTTCTGCGGACGCCGGAACCCGTGCCGCGCTCGCTCGCATACCATAAAAAGCTCACATCAACCATCCGGTATCGAAAGACGCAGGAACCCATGCGGTACGCGCTAACATACGGAAGCGTTCGCATCTTGACGGGGATATGATATAATAGCGCTGCGTGAAAAGCCGGAAGGGGCAAACCCTTCGGCATGGCAAACGCAACGTTGGAAACGAATCAAAATGCGCGGCAAAAGCGGCGGGCGGCTGCCCGTCCGGCATGCCGATCATAAAGCGGGAGATGCAGCAGTCATGAAAAAGGTACTTTCCGTCGGAATGGCGACCCTGGCCTCCATTCTATTGATTATTATTTTAGTGTTCACGTCCATCGGGCTGGTCATCAACGACGAGACGTTTATCAACAACGAGTTCACCAAGCTCGGCATCAGCGAGTCGATGGGCATTACCAATTCCGACCTCGTGCGTTCTATGAACAGGCTTGTGGACTACATGGAAGGCAACGCGGACGATATCAACGTGGAAGTCACCCTCAACGGCGAGCAGGTGCAGATGTTCGACTACCCGCAGGAAGCCGAGCATATGGCGGACGTGCGGACGATCTATATGACCATTGCGTCCTACCGGGACGTCGGCGTGCTGGTGATGCTGATTCTGTTCCTGTTTGCGGCGGTGGTGAACTTCCGCATGGCGCCGCAGCGGCTTGCGCAGGGATATCTTTCCGGCTCGTTTGTGATGCTGCTGATCTTCGGGTTTTTGGGGACATGGGCGGCGCTGGATTTTACGAATTTCTGGACGTTCTTCCATCAGGCGCTCTTCTGGAACGATCTTTGGCTGCTGGACGCGACCGAGAGCCGTATGATCAACATGCTGCCGGAGAACATCTTTGCCGATATCGTCGCGCGCGTCGGCCTTTACGCAGGCATTGCAATCATCGTTCTGCTGGTGCTGAGCATTCTTGCTCTGGTGCTTTCCTCCGCCGGGTATAAACGCAGCCGCGCGGTAGCGCAGGCGCGCGCAAAGGCGCGCAAAGCCGCTGTGGAAGCACGCGAGAAAGCCAAGGCGGAAGCAAAGGCCGCCGCCGAAAAGGAAAAGCGCATCGCCGAAAAGAAGGCTCGGATATCCGCAGCCAAAGCGCGTAAGCAGCAGGAACTGGAAGCCGAGCAGAAAGCCGCCGAGCGGGAACGTCTGGCGCAGGAGCGCAGGCAGCAGAAGCGCGCCGCCGGAGAGACCGCGCCCGCCGCAGAGGAAAAGCCCGTCCGTCAGCCCAGACCGGCGGCGGAAGAGCAAAAGCCGCGTCAAAAGCGCGAGGATGGCGCAAGGCCCTCCCGCGAACCGGCAAAGGCGCATTCCAGCGCGGAGAAACCGAAGAAAAAAGGCAATATTGCCGACGACACGGGATTTTTGGACGACTGAGCGGGATCCCCGCCGCTTGAAACCTAGGTGTAAAACGAAACTGTTTTCGGAGGCTGAATGACCGAATACGAAGCGCGCGCGGCAGAAAAGCTCGCCACGCTGCGCAAAAAAGAGGAAGTCAGAATCCTCGCAATCGAAACATCCTGCGACGAAACCGCCGCCGCGGTCGTGCAAAACGGCCGGACGGTGGTTTCCAACGTTGTGCATACCCAAATTCCGCTGCACGTTCCCTATGGCGGGGTCGTGCCGGAAATCGCTTCCCGCAGCCATGTGCAAAAGATCGGCGCGGTCGTTTCCGGCGCGCTGGAACAGGCAAATCTTGCGTTGGAGCAGCTGGACGCGGTCGCCGTCACCAACGGGCCTGGGCTGGTCGGCGCGCTGCTGGTCGGCCTCAGCTACGCCAAGGGGCTTGCGTACGCCGCCGGACTGCCGTTTTTGGGCGTGCATCATATCTCCGCGCATATTGCCGCGAACTACCTGACCTATCCCGAACTGGAGCCGCCGTTTACCTGCCTGATCGTCTCCGGCGGGCACAGCCATATCGTCGCCGTCGAGCCGGACGAAACCTACCGTCAAATCGGCTGCACGCGGGACGACGCGGCGGGGGAAGCGTTCGATAAAGTCGCCCGCGCGCTTGGGCTTGCGTATCCCGGCGGGCCGAACCTAGAAAAACTCGCGCTGGAAGGCGACCCGAACGCGTTTACTTTCCACTCCGCGTTCAACGAAGGCGAAGGGTACGACTTCAGCTTTTCCGGCATCAAAACCGCCGTGGTCAACCGCCTGCACACCGCAAAGCAGACCGGCGAACAGATCAGCTCCGCCGACCTTGCGGCGTCCTTTCAGCGGACGGTGGTGGAGATCCTTGCGGAAAAAGCGGTGCGCGCGGCGGTTGCCGAACGCGCGCAGACGGGCGGAAAGCTCGCGCTGGCGGGCGGCGTCTCCGCCAACAAGGCACTGCGGGCAACGCTGGAAGCGCGCGCAAAGAAGGCGGGCGTCTCCTTTTACTGTCCGGCGTTTGCGTACTGCACGGACAACGCCGCCATGGTGGGCGCCGCGGCGTACCGTAAGCTCCTGCACGGGGGCACGGACGATTTTTCGCTCAACGCTGTGCCGTACCTTTCCATTGAGGCGACTTCTGCCGGTCAGGAACGCGGCTGAGAAAAGCCGCTCTCTCCAGGCTCGAAAAACGAAACCAGAACATCCGGCGCTCCGCTTTCGCGGGGCTTTTTTTGACGCCGAAACGAGCGGAATTACATACGGGCAAAGATGAGCAAAAATATGCGCAGCAGGAAAAATCACAGTAATGAATGGTACATTTGCCTTACCGCGCGCTCGCCGGCGGCTCCGTTTTGCCATGCTGCACTGCAAAACGCAGGTTTTCACACTTAAGCCATAATTGTATATACTAATGCGTTTTTACGGATGAAAAACAGGCTTTTTGTCCACCGCGCTCTTGGGTATTCAGCGGGGAGAGTGTGGATAACCAAATGAAAAACGAGGGTTTTCCACACCTTATTTGGTGGATAACTATGTGGATGGTGTGGATAGACCCGTGAATATGCACCAAAACGCGGGGAATATCTATGCACGCTAGATTTCGCCAAAATGGCGCAACAGCACAAAAATGCTGCATCCTAAGGGTGAAGGAAATGCAAAGCCACGCCAAAAAACAGGCCGCCCGCTGGAAACGGACGGCTGAATGCGTGTAACAATGCGTTTGTGAAGCGGGCATGAACGGAACGAAGATAATACGCCGTTTAGTTGTATTGCGGGATACAGCGAGATCGCGTACAAAGGCTGTGGTTATCCGTTTTGACCGGATTTATCCTCCGGCGGCACAAACAGTGGTTGCGCGGCGATGCGGTCTCCCGCTTCCCGCCGGGCGCGCTTCTTTTCCGCCGCGCGGTAGATTAAAAATCCGGCGCCGCTGAGAAGCGCTGTTACGCCAAATACGACGGCGGCGAGCGCGTATTGCTTTGTGCCGAGCGCGCTGCCGCTGACCGTAGAGGTGATAATGGAAGGCAGGCGCGCCACGGAGGTGAGCAGCACCCAGGGCAGAATTTTGATTTTGGTCAGGCCCGCGGCGTAAGTGAGCAGATCCTTCGGTGTGCCGGGAATAAAAAACAGGAGGAATGCCGTGGCGTTGAGCGCCTTTTCGTTGTTCAGCAGCGGCAGCGCGTCTATCTTCTCGCGCGGGAAGACCGCCTCCACCAGCTTGACGCCGAATTTGCGCACGCAGAGAAACACGATCGTGCTGCCAAGGACGAGTCCGAACCAAACAAGCAGCGTGCCTTCCAGCGCGCCAAAGGCGTAGCCCGCCGCGAGCTCAAACGGTTCGCCCGGGATAAACGCAACGACGACCTGCAGGATGCACATGCCGATAAAGGCGAGCTTGCCCCAAACGCCGCGCGCGTCGATCCAGGCGCGAAAAGCGGCCGGGTCTTTGAGCGTGCTGATCAGCGGTTTGCCGATGAATACGGTAATAAAGACGAGCAGCAGAACGAACGTAACGATGGAGACGATCGATACGATCTTTCGCGTTTTCGAAGGCGGCGTGTTGGTTTGCGGTATGTTCTGTTCCATTCAATCAGTATAGCATTCTGCAGCAACAGAAAAACAGAACACGAAAACGAACTTTTTGGGAAATTCTGACGCACCCTGCGCCGAATCCTTCGCGATATTTTTTTATAATAGGGATTGCAATCAATTTTTAATGCCATTATCCTTGCTTTCAAAGAGCGCTCTTTGGATCAAACAAAGGAGATAAAACTTCATGAACGAGAGTCAGATTGCCGCGCTGGAACGGCTGATCGAAAGCCGCTACGGCAACACCGCGGGTATTATCGTGTTACGGGACGGCGAAGAACAATATGAAAACTACTTCCACGGGTTTGCTGCCGACTCCGCTTTTCACGTGTTTTCGGTGACAAAGAGCGTGCTTTCCGCACTGATCGGCGTTGTCGTCGATCGGGGGTTAATCAGGAGCATCGAGCAAAAGGTGCTGGACTTTTTTCCGGACTACGTGCCAAAGCGGGGCGAACGGACGGCGCAGCGCGTCACAATTCGGGATATGCTGACAATGACCGCGCCGTTTAAGTACAAGTCTGCGCCTTATACAAAGTACTTTACCAGCGAAAGCTGGGTAAAAAGCGCGCTCGACCTGTTGGGCGGCAAAGGCGAGATCGGGCAGTTTCGGTATACGCCGCTGATCGGGCCGGATATCCTTTCGGGTATCCTGACAAGCGTGACCGGGCTGTCCGCGCTGGCTTTTGCAGAGGACGCGCTGTTTTCTCCGCTTGGGATCGATTTAACTCAAACAATCGTGTTTCAAACCAAGGAAGAACAGCTTTCCATCATGAAGGACCGGCACGAAAGCGGTTGGGTTGCCGACCCGCAGGGAATCAGCACGGCGGGCTGGGGGCTGTTTTTAACGCCAAGGGATATGGCAAACATCGGCCAGCTTTATTTAAACAACGGCGTTTGGAACGGCGAACAGATCGTCTCCGCCGACTGGATTGCCGCGAGCACCCGCGAGCACAGCCGCTGCAAGGAGTGGGGCAACCTTGCGTATGGCTACCTCTGGTGGCTGATCGACGAAAACAGCTTTGCCGCGCTGGGCGACGGCGGCAACGCAATCTATGTGAATCGAAAGAGTAAGCTGGTCGTCGCCATCGCGTCTCTCTTCAAACCCGCCGCCGCGGATCGGATCGCGCTGATCCGGCGGGAGATCGAGCCGCTGTTCGGCGGGGATAACTAGCGGCTGTTGCCGCTGTCCGCCGCAACCGTCTCGCGAGACTGGCAGTCCATTGCGCGCCTTTGAGGAAGTAGGGCGCCCGCGCGGCGTATTCCTGCAAGAATCCAATCGATTACCGTAAGAAAAACGCCGTGCAGAAGGGATTCTCTTTTCAAGCGGAATCGTTTTACGGTACAATACGCGCATGGCTACTATTTTATTGGTGATTATCTACCTGGCGTTTATCAGCCTGGGCCTGCCGGACTCCCTGCTCGGCGCGGCCTGGCCGGTTGCGTACGCGCAGCTTGGCGCGCCGGTTTCCTACGCGGGGCTGGTCTCCATCTTCATCACGGTGGGAACCGTCATCTCCAGCCTCGTCTCCGTTCGCGTGATCCGAAAGTTTGGTACCGGCGTTGTGACGGCGTTCTGCGTGCTCTTAACTGCGAGCGCGCTGATGGGCATTTCGTTTGCCAACAAGTTCATCGTGCTCTGCCTGATGGCCATCCCGCTCGGCCTTGGCGGCGGAGCCATCGACGCCGCGCTGAATAATTACGTTGCCCTCCACTACAAAGCCAGCCACATGAGCTTTCTGCATAGCTTCTGGGGCGTTGGCGCGACCGTCAGCCCGCTGATTATGTCGTATTTCCTCTCGCAGAACGGCAACTGGCGCGGCGGGTACCATACGGTGTCCATCGTCCAGTTCGCGCTGGCGGCGGTAATGATTCTTTCGCTCCCGCTCTGGAAGCGCGTTCCGCATGCCGCCGTGGAGCAGCAGAACGCGGAGAATCCCATCGTCATCGGCAATCGCGAAGCCATCCGCCAGCGCGGTGTGTTTGCGGCGGTGCTTTCGTTCTTCTTCTACTGTGCGGGTGAAACGACCACGGGGCTTTGGGCGGCGACTTATTTTGTAAACGTTCGCGGCATTGAGCCGAGCGTCGCCGCGGGGTGGGGTTCGCTCTTCTTCTTCGGCATCATGGGCGGGCGCATGATCTCCGGCCTGCTGGCCATGCGCGTCAAGGAAAAGACGCTCGTGCGCTGGGGCATCGGCATTGCAGCTCTCGGCGCGGTGGTGCTCGCGCTTCCGCTGCCGCGCGCGTTTCAGCTTGCGGGCTTACTGCTCTACGGCCTCGGCTGCGCGCCCATCTTCCCAAACCTGATTCACATTACGCCCCGGCGCTTTGGAACAGCGAGCTCGCAGGCGGTCATCGGCCTGCAGATGGCGGCGGCGTACGTCGGCAGCACGCTGATGCCCCCGATCGTCGGCTGGATCGGCCAGAAGGCCGGATTTGCGCTTTTGCCGTATTATCTCGTTGCGTGCCTGCTTGCGCTCTCCGTCGGCATCTTCGTTTGCAACAAAAAAACAGGGTTCGAAGCCCGAGCGTAACCGCCTCGCAATCTGCCAACCAGAACCGATGCAACAAGAGCCGCGCGCCGTTTTTCCAGCGCGCGGCTCTTGACAAATGCGGTTTATGAGCGTAGTTTTCATTTGGTAGTTAAAAAAAGAGGAGAAATGTCCGTGAACTTCTTACTTTAATTCGGAAAACTCGTTCACGGACTGCAGAAGGAGATGGGAGAATGCAATTACTGATTCACATTACCAATCATGAAAACAGCGTTACGCCAATTTTCACCAAACTTTTAGAAGCGGGTATTTCGGGTGCTACCGTTGTGGACTGCCAGGGGATGCTTACCACGCTCAGCGAGTGCGACAGCGTGGATGCGCCGCCGATTTTCGGCTCACTGCGGCAGTTTATCAATCCTTGCCGCCAGACCAACAAGATGATCATGATCGTTCTCAAGGACGAGGATATCCCCGTGGTCAAGGAGATTATCCATAGTGTTGCGGGCAGCCTGAAAGAGCCCAACACCGGCATTTTCTTTACCGTGCCGGTGATGAATTGGGAAGGAGTCTCGCACAAGTAACATGTCTGCTATCTTTTATATTGCTGTGGCCATGATTGCGGGCCTTCTGCTCACGCGCGTAGTCAAACTGGTCAAACTGCCAAACGTTACCGGGTATCTGATCGCGGGGCTTTTGATCGGTCCGTATTGTTTCAAACTGATATCCGTCGATATGCTGGAAACGCTGGATATCATCACAACCGCCGCCCTCGGGTTCATCGCGTTTTCCATCGGCAGCGAGTTTAAGCGCGCGCATATCAAGGCCATCGGTGGCAAGATCATTCTCATCACCGTCTGCGAAGCGCTCGGCGCCGTCATTCTGGTGGATGTTGTTGTTATCGCGTTCGGCTTCCCCGTTCCCATGGCGCTGACCATGGGCGCAATCGCCGCGGCCACCGCGCCCGCGGCAACGCTTCTCGTTGTTCGGCAGTACCGCGCCAAAGGCGAACTGACCAGCACGCTGCTGCCGGTCGTCGCTATGGACGACGCCATCGGGCTGATGGCGTACGCCATTTCCGTTTCCATCGCCAAGATGATTCAAAACGGGGACGCGTTCAACGTTATGACCACCCTCGTCGATCCGTTGCTGGAGATTTTACTTTCGCTGGCGGCCGGCGGCGTGCTCGGCGCGGTGGTGGCGATTTCCAATCGCTTTTTCCAGAGCAAAGCCAACCGGCTCAGCATCGGCATTGCGGCGGTTCTGCTCGGAGCGAGCCTTGCGCAGAAGTTTGACCTTTCGCCGCTTTTGCTGTGCATGGCCATTGGAGCCGTGTATGTAAACCTGCGCGACGACGCGATTCAAACCCTGGAGCATGTGGATACCTGGACGCCGCCGCTGTTCATGCTGTTCTTCGTAATCTCCGGCGCGGATCTCAACGTCTCCATGCTGCCCAAACTCGGGTTGATCGGCGTGCTGTATATCGTTTCCCGCGTTATCGGCAAGTACTTCGGCGCATACCTTGGCTGCACCATATCGAAAACATCGCCAAAGATTCGCAAGTATCTTGGCTTGTCGCTGGTTCCGCAGGCGGGCGTCGCTATTGGCATTGCGCAGTTGGCGGTACGCGAACTGCCGCAGTATGGCACGTCCATTCAGGCGGTCATTCTCTGCGCCACTTTGATCTACGAGCTGATCGGGCCGGTGCTCACCAAGGCTTCGCTCATCAAAGCCGGTGAAATCGAAGTGGAGAAAAAGCAGAAGCAGATTGCGCAATAACATTCTTTCTCTTTCTTGAAAGAAAAAGAAACAAAAAGAACTTCCGAATCAATTTACTTTTCTTGTAAGAAAAGTAAACAAAAGAACTTCTCGCTTGATACACGAGAAGTTCTTTGTTTGTAATCAGTCTTTTGTTTCTTTTCTTCAGAAAAGAAGAGTAAATCGGAGCTTTTGCTTCTTTTCTTCAGAAAAGAAGACGTTCCCCTACTTACTTTCCCCTTTTTTAATCAGCCCGTGCCCGTGGCGGTAGATTTGGCGGTTGTCCAGCGCCCACTGCCGTTCGGAAAACGCGCCAACGGTAACGCCTTCGAGCGCGTCGAACATTTCGTACATCTTGCTGTCCAATAAGTCGATTTCGGCCAGCACTTCCGCTTCCGGGAACATTGGCAGTTTGGGGCTGCCGAACTCCGCCTGGCCATGGTGGGCAAGCAGCATGTGCTCCACGAGCATGCAAGTTTCTTCCGGCACGCCCAGCATCTCGCAGGCGGCGCTGACGCGGGATATGCCAATGGAGATGTGCCCAACCAGCTGCCCGTGGGTGGTATAGCCTCCCGCAATACCGAGTTCGCCGGTGTCGAGCTCGTCGAGCTTGCCGATATCGTGCAGAATCGCGCCGGTGTAGACGAGGTCGGGATCGAGCGCGGGGTAAATGCCGATGACGGCTTTGGCAAGTTGTGTCAGCGTCCAGGTGTGGTGTAAAAGCCCTCCGCGGGTGGCGTGGTGCAGCTTGACGGCGGCGGGGAAGAACAGGAGCTTTTCCTTGTTTTCGCGGAGGACATACTGCACAAGCCGCCTGAGGTCGTCGTCCGAAAACGCTTCCGCCAGTTCGAAAAGCTGGTCGAAGAGCCATTCCGGATCGTACGGAGAACAGGGTAAAAGCAGCGCCATATCCACGTCGTCTTCGGGCGTGATGCGGCGGATTTTATCGACCTTGAGCTGTTCGGTGTCCTTCCAGATATTGATGGTGCCGCGCACCTTGACCACGTCATTCGGCTCAAACGCTCCATGGAGCTCCTTGCTGTAGTCCCAGAGCTTGGCGGCGCATTCGCCTTCGCTGTCCGCCAGAATCAGGTCGAGGTAGTCGCTGCCCTTGACGTTGGTTTTAATAGATACAGTCTTGACGATGCAGAACCCCTCGAACGACTGGCCTTTGCTCTCGTTCAGCAGACGCATGCGGCTCATGGAAAAGTCCCCCTTTGGATAATTGAAACCGGTTGGTTTTTTTCAGTATACCACAAACACTGTGCGCTGGCGAAAAAAGCGGACGCACACGCAGCGGTACAAATCGCCGCCCGGTTTGCCTGCGCGTTGCGGCAATTGAGCGGATGTGATAGAATTACGCCCGTATCAACGGGTTTATTCCCAAAAGACAGGCGGAAACATGGCAGTTTCGTTCGACCAAATCTACGATATCGTCGTCATCGGCGCGGGGCACGCGGGGGTGGAAGCCGCCCTTTCTTCGGCGCGGATGGGGCAAAAGACGCTGATTATAACCTTAAATCTCGACTCGGTGGGGCTGATGCCCTGCAATCCGGCCATCGGCGGCACCGGCAAAGGCCATCTCGTGCGGGAAATTGACGCGCTTGGCGGCGAAATGGGGCTTGCCGCGGACGAAACGCTGATTCAAATGCGCATGCTCAACACCGGCAAGGGCCCGGCGGTGCACTCCCTCCGCGCGCAGATGGATAAACGCCGCTACCACGAGCGCGTAAAGCGCGCGCTGGAAAACCAGCCGAATCTGACGCTTCTGCAGGGCGAGGCAAAGCGGTTTTTAACTGAAAACGGCGCAATCTTCGGCTTGGAAACAGCGGAAGGCTTCGTTTACGGCTGCCGGGCGGTGGTGGTCTGCACGGGGGTTTACCTCAAAAGCCGGATACTGATCGGCAGTTTTGTGCGCGAGAGCGGGCCGGCGGGTTTGCTGCGCGCGGAGTATCTCTCCAGCGCGCTCGCGGAACTCGGTGTGCCGCTCCAGCGCTTCAAAACGGGAACGCCCGCGCGCGTCAACGGCAGAACGCTGGACTATTCCGAAATGGAGCGGCAGGACGGCGACGTGCCGACGCCCGCGTTTTCGTTTTTGCACGGGCGTCTCTCGTTGGAGCAGACGCCCTGCTACCTGACTTACACCAACGACGAAACCCACCGCATCATCCAGGAGAACCTGCACCGCTCGCCCATGTACAGCGGCCTGATTCACGCAACCGGCACGCGGTACTGCCCCAGCATCGAGGATAAAATCGTCCGCTTTGCGGATAAGGAGCGGCACCAGATCTTTATCGAGCCGGAAGGGCGCACCACCAGCGAAATGTACGTACAGGGCATGAGCACGAGCCTGCCGGGGGACGTGCAGGTGCAAATGCTGCGCACCCTGCCGGGACTCAGGCGCTGCGAAGTCATGCGCCTTGGCTACGCCATCGAATACGACTGCATCGATCCCACCGCGCTGGAGCGGACGCTCGGCGTTCGCGCCGTGCCTGGGCTATATACCGCGGGGCAGATCAACGGCACTTCCGGCTATGAAGAAGCCGCGGCGCAGGGCTTGCTTGCGGGCATCAACGCCGCTCTCTACTGCAAAAACGAAGAGCCGCTCACCCTGGGGCGGGACGAAGCGTATCTTGGCGTACTGGTGGACGACCTCTCCGTCAAGGGCACGCCGGAACCCTACCGCATGATGACCTCCCGCTGTGAATATCGCCTGCTGCTCAGGCAGGACAATGCGGACGAGCGCCTGACCGAAAAAGCGCGCCGGACGGGGCTGAGTTCGAATTTGCGGTTCGACCGCCTGATGCAAAAGCGGGAGCGGCTGCAAAAAGCGCTTG
>JBDKTD010000179.1:0-4405 GCA_039680365.1 Clostridiaceae bacterium | reverse complement strand
TTGGTCCCTGCGACCTCGATCCTTGAAATCCGTTTCCGAAACTCGGTCTCGTCGAAAGATGGCAATTCGAGCGCTTCCGCGTAGGCGTCCAGCAACGCTGTTTCGGGTATCTGTTTCGCCTGGCAAGCGCTCCTTCCGTGCTCCAAATAAGTCGCGCAAAGCCAACTTACGCGCCCTTTCGTCGTTTTACGTTGGAAGTTCTTCCCGCAATTGCCACAGATAATCTTGCCGGTGAAGGGATACCGCGCGTTGACGGGATTGTTGGGTTTATTCCGTTCGCCAACCGATTTGAGTAATTCCCGTGTCGTCTCGAACGTATCAATATCGATGATAGCCGGATGCGACTGTTCTACATAATACTGAGGAACTTGCCCATGGTTTCGTTTCTTGCGTTTGCTCAAATAATCGGTGATGTAGGATTTCTGCAGAAGCGCGTTCCCCGTGTACTTTTCGTTTGTTAGAATTTCGCGGACATGTTTCGCGCTCCATATGGCATGGTTCAGCGTTTGCTCTCCCGCCGCATTCAGTCGCCTCGCGATCACAATGCTGGATTCTCCGGAAATATACCAATCGAAAATCCGCCGTACGACCTCGGCTTGATGCGGTTCTATGGAAACACTGTCACGTTCAATCACATAGCCGTACATATCCCTTAGTCCGACCAGCTCGCCCCGCTTCATCTTCTCCCGTATCCGCCATTTGCAGTTTTCGGAAACGGATCGGCTTTCTTCCTGCGCAAAAGAAGAGAGGATGGTAAGCATCAGCTCGCCATCCCCTGAATTGCTGTGGATGTTTTCCCGTTCGAAAAATACATCCACACCCTTTTGTTTCAGTTCTCGCAGAATGTTCAGCGTATCCAGCGTGTTTCGCGAGAACCGACTGAGCGACTTCGTAATCACCATGTCGATCTTTCCCGCTTGACAATCGGCGATCAACCGCTGAAACTCCGGTCGGTTATCCTTCGTGCCCGTCAAGCCTTCGTCCGCGTAAACACCAACGTAGATCCATTGCGGATTACGTTGGATGTGCGCGCTGTAATAACCGACCTGCGCCGCTAGGGATTCCACCATGGTCTCCTTGTCGTTGGAAACGCGAGCATATGCGGCAACCCGTTTCCGTTGTGGGATTACCGGGATCGTTGGCTTTAATTTATGGACCACACGATTCATATCCGCTCTCCTGTCATGTGGCATATTAGCTCGATTCGCGGTGTTTATCAACGGAAGTTTTTAAAAAAATGTCACCGATTGCGAGCAGCTCGCTTATGTAACTCTATGCCTCTTTATATGGGTGAATTTAAATTCATAATTTACATCTTGCCGCATGCCATCCAGACGGCATCTGAGGGTCGGCGGATGTTGTGAAGAAAGCCGGGATACAAACATTGACTTTGTGGATTTGCGATTCTAGAATGGGAGTGAAAACAGATCTTCATTTCTTCATAACCATTACAGGATAGGCTTTGTACATCTCACCTGCATTCACATACTCCTTGCATGACAAAGGATATATGCTTATAGAAACACACTCGAATTAGTTACCCTATGGACGGAGAGGCATTTTAGGTCATTTGCTTTTTCTTAAGGAGAGACAGAAAATGTGGAAAATACGCAGTAATAAAGTAACGGTGTATAAAAAACCAAGCATGCGTTCTGAACCGTTAATTGTGCTTCATAATGGGGATGTTATCGATCTTGTTACAAGATTAATTAAAGGCGTCGAAGAACATGAGAGCATACGATGGATAAAAATATGGCTGTCGGACGGACGCAAAGGATATATTCCCGAGAGTACATTGATGGAAAATATTGGGAACGGAGAAGGAAAATGCTCGCCGGAAGCATACAAGGATTTTTCTGTTTTAATAAGAAAGAGAAGAAAAAAAGCTTGGATTGTGACGGCAATCTGTTTTGCGCTTTTTCTATGTCTTTGCTTTTCCCAGTCTCTATATTCTGCCATTCAGAATGCTGCAATTGAAAACCATAAAAACGAGATAGCCCAAATTGCCACCAAATTACAGGACGGCGATAGAAACGTGCGGATAAGCGCAATAGATTCGCTCGTAGAAATCGGAGATGATTATGCTGCAGCGGCGCTGGTGGCTGCCTTAATGGATGAAGATGAAGAGGTACAGGAACGAGCCATAGACGCTTTCACAGCGATAGGCTATGATAATTCAAATGTGGCATTATCAAATGCACTGAACGATGAAAACGCTCTGTGCAGAAAAAACGCGGTTGCGGCATTTGCTCAAGTTGGAAGCGACTATGTGGCCGGAACACTAGTAGGGCATCTGGACGACTCGGATGAAGGCGTTCGGCAGAGTATTCGGGCAACTCTTGAAGGGTTTGATTACGAGGCTACCGTAAAAGCATTAAACGACGCGGCAACTAATAAAGATGGGAAATATAACAATACATATGATTCCGTAAGGAAAGCATCGATAGAAATGCTTGGTCAAATCGGAGGCAACGAGGCGGCGGAAGCTCTTGTCGATGCATTTGACGACAAAGACCAGTATATCCGGGATTGGGCGGTGGCCGCAATCGTACAAATCGGTTATGACAATTCGGCGGAAGCGCTGATCGTCGCGTTGCATGATGAAAACAGCATCGTCCGAAAATATGCGGCTGAATCGTTCGGCACATTGGGTGATGCGCGCCCGGTTCAGGAACTGATAACCACCGCCGTGCAGGACGATTCATTAGAGGTTCGCGTAAGCGCAATAAACTCGCTGGGAGAGATACGCGAAGGGACGGCGGTAGAATCGTTGATAGTTTCCTTGGGGGACATGGATGATTCAATTCGGAGCGCCGCCGCAACCGCGCTTGGTAAAATAGGAGAAAAAAGCGCTACGGAATCATTGATAAACGCGCTGCAAGACGAGGAAATCAATGTTCGCATATGTGCAATAAACGCACTGGGGAAAATCGGTGACGAGCGTGCAGTGGAACCTTTGATCACGATATTCGAAAATTTTAATGACGAAACCAAAGACGCAGCGGTATCCGCTCTTGCAAATATTGGTGGAGACCAAGCAAAGGAAGAACTGACACCGGAAATGGAAAGACTGCTCGCCGTTTTGATAGGCGGCGACGAAAAAGTCTCCCGCGATGATGCCGCTCAATCGCTTTCGTATTATGGTACGCTCGCCATTACGCCTTTGGTGGATATTCTTGACACCCTGCAGGGTGAAGCACGTTATTATGGATTGGCTACACTAAACTGTACAGAAAAGATGAGTTAGTGGTATTCTCTTGAAGATGAAAGAGAGGGAAACCCCATGACTAACAAAAGAATCGATAGAACTTCCGCAATGCGCAGCAGGCTTAAATGGTTGACCGATCAATTTGTAACTCAGTTTCCATACTGCAACCTTTGATAATAGGATATTATCTACAAATATCGAACCATAAAAGCATATCCAAAATGAACGATAGAGATTGACCTTTTGATAATTAATATGGATGTCCTACACGAGTTGGAGCGTCCACAATGGATTCCCAATAGTTTCCTCCAAAATCTTCATTTTCTGATTGTTGCAAATAATAGCAGCTTATAGTCTATGAAAAGCAAGTAATCATTCCGATTGCTCGAATATTTGGTAATCTTTGAATTTGCGTAGCAATTTCGCGCAAGGACGCCCACCTGCCAAAAATGCCGACGCGTGTGCATCGGCAAAATGCTGAGCTCTCTATTCTATTTCCTTTTCTCGATCTCTTCTTCCACTTCCTCTGCGCCTTCGCGGTAGAACTTCTCCTCGTCAGGTTCGAGTTCTTTCAGCAGTCGCAGAAACTCGCCCGCGTGAACACGCTCCTCATCGGCTATGTCCCTCAGTACATCGATGGCGAGCTCGTTCTCGGTCGATTCGGCCAATTGCATATAGAGCTGAACCGCTTCGTATTCCGCGGCGATCATGAACCGAATCGCGCGGACCAGTTCCGCATGTGTCAGTTTGTGATCCTTCTTCAATCCTGAAAACGGGTTTGCAAACTCCGGCATTCTGGTTCTCCTCTCATAATGGTTCTTCGGCGCTTTGTTATTGCTTGAGCAATTCCAGCAGTCTTTTTGCCGCATCTTTTGGATACGTTTCGTCCGTGACAGTTTCCAGCTCGTTTTTCAGCAGCGTCTGTACATTCTCGCTCTGCGGCAGCATATAACCGGACTCGCGCAGCAAATCCTCCGCCATCAGGCGGCAAGAGCGGCGCATCGCTTTGGCTAACCACCTGGCGGGTTCGTTCGGCGCTGTTTGCTCCAGCAGCGCAAACGCCTGCTCCTGCGCCGCTTTACTCGCAGACCGTTTTCGCATCGCTGCCAGAACCGTCTGTTTTTTCTCCTGCTGCGACGGATAGCTTTCCGGCACGAGCGAAATCGCATGCGAGGGACAAGCGTCTACGCAGACACG
>JBDKTD010000133.1:0-10018 GCA_039680365.1 Clostridiaceae bacterium | reverse complement strand
CCGACACCAAGACGATTACGTTCACGGTGACGCAGGTCAACGACAGCCCGGTTCCGGATACGGACAGCGCGACGACCGACGAAGGCACGGCGGTGACCATCGACGTTCTTGAAGGCGACACGGATATCGACCAAGACACGACCCTCAACGTCGATTACAGCGCGGAAGTGCTGAGCGTGACTCTCACGGGCGGCACGCTGACGGCGCCCGCGCACGGCACGGTCTCGGTTGTGAGCAACAAGATCGTCTACACGCCGACAGGCGATTACAACGGCCCGGACTCGTTTGAGTATTTCTGCTTCGACGGGGACGTGCGGGTGAAAGCCTTGGTTTCGGTGACGATCAAACAGGTCAACGACGCGCCGCACGCGGTTGCCGACAGTGCGGAAACCCCTGATGAAACGCCGGTCAGTGTCAACGTTCTGAGTAACGATACGGATATCGACACCGACGAAGCGCTGAACAAGGACGAGCAACACAGCAAGTCGTCGTTCCGCGTAACCAGCTATTACTTCATCGACGGTGATACGGGTGAGTTAAGCGAACTCAATGGTGTGATTACCTATAAGCCGGAACTGAACTTTGTTGGCACCCAGAAGATCGGTTACGTCCTCAGCGATGGCAAGGGTCTGACGGATACGGGGCTTCTGACCATCGCGGTTGCGGCGCAGAACGACACGCCGGTGGCGCATGACGACGCGATGAGTACGGAAGAGGACAAAGCCGTCACCCTGAACGTTCTGACCAACGATACGGATCAGGATCCTGGCGATACGCTGTACTTTGTGGAGTTCACGAGCAGTACGGACAACCTGCCCGGAGCGTTCGTAACCAACGCCAACGGCTCGCTGACGTTCACGCCGAACGCCAACTACCACGGCTCGTTTACGATTGATTACCAGATGCGCGATGCGGGTGGTTTGACTGACACGGCAACAATCACCGTGACGGTTTCCGCCCTCAACGACAAACCCACGGCAAGCAAAGGCACCGCTTCGACCAATGAGGACACGAAGAAGGAGATCGACGTTTCCTCGCTGATTACGGACGAAGATATCGCGACGGATTCCGACGTACTGACCATCACGGTTGGGGAAACGGACGGACCCGCGCACGGAACAATCAGCATCAGCGGAAAAAAGATCAGCTACACGCCGGATGCCAACTGGAACGGCAGCGACAGCTTGACCTTTACGGCAACCGACAAAGCGGGTGAGGCGGCGAAGGCGGAAATCGACATTACGGTCATTCCGGTCAACGACGCGCCTGTGGCTGCGGCGGATTCGATCAGCATCGACGAGGACGATATCGATACCTTCGACGTTCTTTCGAACGATACGGACGTTGATACCGACACAGCGCTGAACAAGACCCCGCAGAGCGCGCCGACCCTCTCGCTGGTTGGAACGGCGCTGCATGGAACGGTAAGCATTGAAAAAGGCCGCGTGCAGTATCAGCCCGCTGAAAACTACAACGGCCCGGACAGCTTTACGTACACCATTACGGACGGAACGCTGACTTCGAACACGACCGTAACTGTTACCGTGAAACAGGTCAACGACCCCGTTGTGCCGCTCAACGATACGGCAATTACGACGGACTAAGACCCGGTGACCATCGACGCTCTCAGCAACGATACGGACGTGGACACCGACACGACGCTCAACAAGGGTACGCTGCATCTCAAGAGCGAGTACCGTATAACTCTCGTTGGCAGTGCTGCCCACGGCACGACGGAGATTGTGGGCGGCAAGATCGTCTACACGCCGGAGGATACGTATAACGGCAGCGACAGCTTCAGCTACACCATGACGGACGGCCATGGCTCCTCCGCTTCGGCGTCGGTTTTCGTTACCATCCTCTCCAAGAACGATCCTCCCGAAACCCCGGTGGTCAGTTCGCCGAAGGACGGCGACCGGGCGGGCGGCGCTTCCAAGGTCAAGGTGGAATGGACCTGCTTCGATATCGACGGCGACACGCTGACCTACACGCTGGAATACTACAACGGCAAAGGCTGGGTCGTAGAAAAGACGGGACTTACCGAAACGACCTATGAGTTCGCCATTCCGTCCTCCATCGGCACGACCAACGGACTCAAGTTCCGCGTTAAGGCCAAGGACAGCGAGTTCACAACGGACTACGGTTATTCGGGAGCAATGAGCGTGGATCGCGACGCGCCGCTCAGCGTTACCGTGAACATGAAGACGGCGGACGGGCGCGCCTATACGGCTGGCGTTTGGACAAACCAGACGGTCACCGTGACTGCGGTCAGCGCGGACGACCTCAACCCCGTGACCTTCCAGTACGCGCAGGACGGCGCGGCTTACGCGGCCGCCGAGAACTCCGTGGTGATCACGGGTGTTCACAGCGTGTTTATCCTCGCGACGGACGCGTTCGACAACGCCGCGGAATTTGGACCGTACCTTGCCCGCGTAGATAAGCAGGCGCCCGCGGTGCCTAAGATCACGGAGAGCGTCTCCGGCGCGAACATCCTGCTGACGCTCACATTTAATGGCGATCCGGGTGGCAGCGGCAACGACTATGTGATTCTGCCGGATAACACCCGTACGGCGGCGAGGGGAACCCCGCAGTACGCCGTCAGTAAAAACGGCTCGGTGTCCTTCACGCTCTACGATGTGGCGGGCAACAAGACCACGTTTACCTACACCGTTGCGAGCGTCGATACCTCCAAGCCGGTAATTGCCTGCTCGAGCGGTTCTTACAGCATCGGCAGCAAGACGCAGAGCGCCATCTCGGCCTCGCTGAGCTTTACGGACGCAGAATCCGAGCTCACGGCGCGCGGCTACCAGCTCTCGACCAGCGCAACGCCGGGCGGATCGTACAAGAACTACAGCGGTTCGATTTCGATCAGCACGCCGGGCACGTATTACATCCACGCTTATGCCAAGAACGCGTTCGGACTGACGACCTACGAAACGTTCGGCCCGTTCATTGTGGAAGCGGTTCCGGAGGCAACGCCCGCGCCCGCAGCGCCGGAGGACAAAGGCGATGTGGTTGTGGACGTAAAGGACATCGTTGAAGATGTTCCCGGACCCCCGGTCTACATCCGTCTGCCGGGCGAAGAGTGGTCGCAGACGCTGACGCGGGAAGACGTGGGCCCGGGCGATTACATTGTGGAAGCGATGGACGCCGACGGCAACATCTATACCACGACGGTGCATGTGACCATGCGGGATATCGTGGCTCGTCAGCTGCGTAAAGACGGCGCAGCCTGGGGCGTCGCGGCGGTTGCCGGCGGGCTTGGACTTGCGGGCCTGTTGATCATTCTGCTGCTGATCGGCAACAATGTGACAGTTCGCGTGTTCGGCGAAGCGGTGGGTGAGGAAAAGAAGCTGCGCACGATGCGCCGCATCCGCTTCAGGAAGGATAAGCTGATTATCAAGCTCGAAAACAAGCATGTTTCCGGCGGCGAGTACGCAACAATCCACGTTGCCAAGCACCTGACCAAACGCATGCGGAAGCGCACAATTGTCGTTACCCTGCGCGGACAGGAAGTGCTCAGCGAGCTGATTCCAGAGGACATCAACGAAGCGTTCAAGCGGAAGATCGATCTGTAACGGACACGAAACAACAAAGCAAAGGAGCGGAGCGCCGTCAGCGCTCCGCTCCTTTTTTGTGCAATCATCCGCGTTGGACGCTGCTCTTTCTTAACTGCAAGAAAAAATACAGCGCGGACTTGATTTTGTTGATGTTGATTTGAAAGTTCGGTGTTACGCTTCGGTTAAATCGATGGCAAACCGGCAGACGGGGTCTCCGCGCAGCACGGATTGCAGCATTTTTACGCTTAGCGTTCGCCCAAGAATCACTTCGTAAGGGTATTTCACAAAACCGCCGCTGCAGTAGCACCAGTTTTCAGAAACTTGTGGGGAACCCGCCAGAATCGCTTCCCGAACAAACGGGCAGTGGCAGGCATAGTAACGTTTTTTCACCGGATCGGTTTCCGCAAGGTACCGCGCCGGATCATACGGTATTTTCGTGGTATACAGAACGTCGCCTTCCCGTACGGCGGACTGAATTTCCTGATTGGCGGCAACAAAGTCCACGACCGCCTGCGTAATCGACTGTTCATACCAGACCGTATGGGCGTCGCAGTGGCGCTGGAGTTCGGCAACCTGATGCTCGTGCTGTGCTTTGAGGAACGCATCCATGGATTCCGAGGCGGCAAACAGCGCTTTCTCCTCTTCGAACGCGGCGGCGGGAATGCCGTGGTTGTTGCCTGCGAGCACGCACTGGACGGTCTCTTCGGGCAGGTTTTGTTCGAGCCGCTCCATCAGCGATTGGGTAAAAGCGGGGAAGTCCGCGGGTTCGCTGCCAAGCGGCGGGCGCTCCAATCCGGCGAGGATGCGCTCCGTCTCCGGCTTGCCGACGGAATCTGCCAGGCGCTCCGCAATGCTTTCGACAACGCCTTCTCCGCCGAGCAGGGACGTAAAGTAGATGTAGATTTCGTTTCGTCCCGTCAGGTAGAAGTATCGCGCCAGCGCGAGCAGATGTTCAAGCAATATGCCCTCCCGCTTCATCATAAGCCGGATATATACGCGGATTTCATTCACCTTAGCGGTTTCCAGCGTGGAGCCGGACGCTTGCAGATGTGCTTCCAGCGCGTGGACAAACGCAACCGCCTGAACAGCGAGTTCGTCGGAAAAGCCGCGTTTTTGATAGTACCCGGTCAGAACGGTTTCGTTCATGCGATAACCTCCCGTAAAATGATTGCGAAGTGCGTTCAATTTATAATCTGTCACCTTCATTCTATCGGTGGGACACGCATTGTGCAAGGATTTATGTACTGCTATGAATTCGTTCAGGAACGATTCCTGATATAGTCAATTGAGGCTGATTTGACTTTGCGTTGAGGTTGGGTTGAGGCTGGGTTGAACTGCGGTTGAAGTTCATAAAGAAAACTTAAATATGTCGACAGAATGTCAGTTTTTCGTAATAACTGCGTAACATTCACCCCGTATCATGGAACCATGAAAGTGAGGCAAACTTCTATGAAACGCGTTTATATCATCACGGGAATCGGTGGGCATCTTGGTAACACGGTCGCCCGGGAATTACTGGCAGCCGGGGAAACGGTGCGCGGGTTCGCGCTGCCCAACGAGGACGTCACCATGCTCTATGGCGACGCGGTGTCCATTGTCCGCGGGGACGTGCGCGATAAAGCCTCCCTCGAACCGCTCTTTTTCGGGCTGACGGAGGAGGATGAAACATATGTCATCCACTGCGCGGGCATCGTCTCCGTTGCTACTAAATACGACCAGCGCGTGGTGGACGTCAACGTCCGCGGCACGGAAAACGTCGTAGCGCTCTGCAAAGAGCACAACGTTAAGAAACTGGTCTACATCAGCTCCGTTCACGCGCTGCCGGAACTGCCGCATGGCAACGTCATCCACGAGGTGGACGGCTATCAGGCGGACGCGGTCATCGGCCTCTACGCCAAGACGAAGGCCGCCGCAACGCAGATCGTGCTCGACGCCGCGAGAAGCGGGTTGGATGCGACCGTGATTCAGCCTTCCGGCATCATCGGGCCGAACGACTACGGCCACGGACACCTGACCCAGATGGTCATCAACTACCTCAACGGCAGCCTGACGGCTTGCGTCGAGGGCGGGTACGACTTTGTGGACGTTCGTGACGTCGCCAACGGCGTGATCGCCGCGACCGAGAAGGGCAAAAAGGGCGAGTGCTACATCCTCTCGAACCGCTACATCCCTGTGCGCGAGCTGCTCGGCACGCTGGCGCGCGTTACCGGCGGTAAGAAGATTACCACCGTTCTGCCGTTGTGGTTTGCAAAGCTCACCGCGCCGATTGCGGAACTCTATTACAGAATTCGCCGTGAGTCGCCGCTGTTTACGCGCTACACGCTCTATACGCTGACCAGCAACGCGCGCTTTACCTACGAAAAGGCGAAAAACGACCTCGGCTACAAGCCGCGCGACATCAGCGCGACCATCAAAGACACCGTTTCGTTCTTAACCAAGGAGCGAAAGGTCAACATCCGCAAACGCCGCCCGACGCGCCTTGCGCCGACGATGGGCTGATAAAGAAGATCAAAAAAGCCGTTCCGGCTGATACCGGGACGGCTTTTTGTTGCACAATCGATCGGATGCGTAAGCAGTTATTAGTCCACGAGCTCTTCCTTGAGGCGTTCGTAAACTACGTATGGCCGGTCGAGATGGTAGCCCAGTTTCTCTGCCAGCGAGACGGAACGCAGATCGTACGCGTCCCAACTGGGGTAGAGGCCGCGGCTCAGGCACTCCAGTATAAGCTTTGCGCCACAGGCGGTGGCGAGACCCTGCCTGCGGAACTCCGGCTTGGTGTCGATTTCAATTTCGATGCCGCCGCGATAGACCGAAAAGGACGAAGCGCCCGCAACGAGCCTGCCCTCATAAAGCGTGCCAACGCCGATTCCGCGCGCGAGAAAATCTTCCGCATCCCGGAACTGCGCGCAGAAATCCCGCGACCAGGACTGTTCAAACGACTCGCGCACAAGCTGCTCGTCGAACATGCAAAGTGAGAATCCATCCGGCAGGTTTTCGGTGTAATGGGTCAATTTTTCGATATTGAACACATCGGGTTCCTTCTTGATTGCATAACGCAGCCGCTTTTGCACGCGTTCGCCCCAAACGCGCTCGATGCAGGAACACCAATCCTCGCTGCCTGGCACCAGGCAAACCGCGCCCGCCTTGAGCGCCAGCTCGTCGTTTGGTTCGCCCGCAAAGAAACACAGATCCCCAAGCGCAATCTGCGCGGAGGCGGGGTTGTTCTCGTCGTCGCACAGGGCGCAGCCCATTGAACCGTCCAGGCAGGACCAAATCATGGTTTCTTGCCAGTCTTCGAACAGCGGGGCGATTTTTGTTAAATCAGTCATTCAGACTCCAAATTCTATTTTATTCGTGAAAGAAAAGCGCCGCCGGAGCGGCGCAAAAAACGGTTACTGCATGCGCCGTATGATGCGGTTTGCTTCGGCATAGATGAGCTCCGGCTCGTCGCCAATATGGAACGCGCCGCGCTCATAGAGCACGCTGCCCGCGACCATCGTGAGAGCTACGTTTTGTTTCGAGCCGCTGTAGACGACGTTCTTTTCAATGTTGTTGAGCGGCTGCATATTCGGCTGCTGCAGGTCGATCATCACGAGGTCCGCCTGCTTGCCGACGGCGAGACAGTCGCAGTCCGGAAAACCGCAGGCGTACGCGCCGTTGCGGCAGGCCATGTTCAGCACCTCCAAGGCGTCCACCGCTTCCGCGCCGCAGCGGAGCTTCTGCAGGCCGGTAACCAGAAACATCTCGCGGAAAAAGTCGAGGCAGTTGTTGCTGGCAGCTCCGTCGGTGCCGAGTGCGACCGGAATACCGCGCGCGAGGTATTCGGTAACGGGGGCGACCCCGCTGGCGAGCTTGGTATTGGAGCCGGGGCAGGAGACGACGATCATGTTCCGCTTTTTGAGAATCTCCATTTCGTGTTCGGAAACATGCACGCAGTGGTATCCGCCGCCGCCGTATTCGAACAGGCCGAGAGAATCGAGATATTCGATGGGGCGCATGCCGCTGTGCTTGACGCAGGATTCCACTTCCGCCGCGGTTTCATTCAGGTGCGTATAGAACGGGCGTTTGAGATCTTGCACCATATCCGCCAGGTCTTTGAGCAGGGGGTAACTCGTTGTATACTCCGCGTGGAAGCCAAGCTGATAGGCAATTCTGGGGTGGAGCGCGGAAAAGCGCTCGTACTCCTGAACCGTTTCTTCGGCGGTTCCGCCGTAATCGTTGGCGCAGCCCACAAGGCAAGCGCGAAAGCCGGTGTCGATGGCAGCCTGCGCAATACTGTCCCGCGCAAAGTACATATCAAACATCGCCGTAATGCCGCTGGTAAGGTACTCCATGATGGCGAGCTTGGTGAGCACGTACACGTCGTCCGGCGTGAGCTGCGCTTCCTTGGGAAACACCTGCTCGCTGAGCCACCGCTGCAGGGGTAGATCGTCCGCAAGCGACCTAAGAAACGTCATGCCGGAGTGCGTATGCGCGTTTTTAAAGCCCGGCATTAAGAGGTTGCCGTGGCAGTCGATTTCACGGTCAAACGGGCCGGTTTCGCCGGGTTTTTCGCCAAGATAGGCGATCTTGCTGCCGCCGGTAACGAGCTCGCCGGTAAACAGCGGCGTTGTTCCGTCGAGCGGCAGGATGCGTGCGTTAAAAAATCGTATTTTCATAAGCGTATTGTACCATACGGCGGGCATGGTTTCCAGAACGAATCGGGAACGCGTCCGCTTTAAAAACAAAGAGGACCGGCAGAGAAATTTCACGATTATCACTCGTTCGAACGCTTGCAAATTCGCCGTATGTAACTATAATAAGAAGTATGGAAGACGAACTATCAAGTCGGATCGAAGAGTTGAGGAGCGTCCTCTCACGCTCCAGGCGAATCGCCTTTCTTGGCGGCGCGGGCACATCTACGGAAAGCGGCATACCGGATTTTCGCTCGGAGAACGGCGTTTTCGAAGCGGTCAGACGCTTCGGCCACAAGCCGGAGGTTTTGTTGAGTCATGACTTTTTCATGAACCACCCGGACGTGTTCTTTGAGTATTACCGCGACTATCTTCTCTACCCAAACGCAAAACCGAACGACGCGCACCGCGCGCTGGCGAGCCTGGAGCGCGCCGGTAAGCTCGGCGTAGTGATTACGCAGAATATCGACGGGCTGCATCAGAAGGCGGGCAGTAAAAACGTGCTCGAACTGCACGGAAGCGTCAACCGCAACTACTGCATGAAATGCAAAAAGCCGTACACCATGCGGGATATTCTGGCAAAGTCCGGCGTTCCCAAATGCGACTGCGGAAGCATCATCAAGCCGGACGTCGTGCTCTACGGCGAAGGGCTGGACGAAAAGGTGCTGCAGGCCGCGATTACCCAGATTTCGCGCGCGGATACGCTGATTATCGGCGGCACTTCGCTGGCGGTATACCCCGCGGCGGGGCTGATGGACTACTTTTCCGGCAGAAACCTCGTGGTGCTCAACCTGAGTCCGACAGAAACCTCGTGGTGCTCAACCTGAGTCCGACCGCGCGGGATACGCACGCCGCGCTCTCCATCCGCGCGCCGATTGCGCAGGTGCTGCGCCGGGCGGTGCTGGAAGATCCGCAGTATTCCTGAACAGAAAAGCGATAACAACGTAAAAAAAAGGCCGAGAACCGGCCTTTTTGCTTGCACTTTCCAGCGCATAGAGGAACAGCGCAAAGCGCCGCCGCGCCGGAGGAGCGCAAGCGTTCACAGTTTGTTTGATTGTCCCCCGGCTTAAAAGCGTGTTAGAATAAGTCGATAATATAGGCGTAATATGTCCGAACGATATTCGGAAGGCGGGATTTGGAAATGGGTTTGTTTGATACGTCCGATATTGGAATCGACCTTGGCACTTCGTCCACTCTGGTCTATGTCAAGAACAAGGGCATCGTACTCAAGGAACCGTCCGTGGTCGCGGTTGAACGCGTGACCGGGCGCATTGTCGCCATCGGCGAAGAAGCGCGAAAGATGATGGGACGCGCGCCCGCGAACATCCTGGTCATCCGTCCGCTGCGGGACGGCGTGATTTCCAACTTCGACGTAACCGCCCGTATGCTGCGGTATTTCTTTCAAAAAGTCGTCGGTACGCGCCTGCTGTATAAACCCCGCGCGGTGGTCTGCGTTCCTTCCGGCGTAACGGAAGCGGAAAAGCGCTGCGTCATCGAAGCTTCGGACGAGGCTGGCGCGCGCTATACCTACCTCATTGAGGAACCCATTGCCGCGGCGATTGGCGCGGGTCTGGACATCAACGAGCCGAAAGGCCACATGGTGCTCGATATCGGCGGCGGCACAACGGATATCGCGGTGATCGCCTACGGCGCGGTCGTGCTCTCGGACTCCATCAAGATGGCGGGGGATAAGTTCGACAACGCTCTAAGGCGCTATATGATGCGCAAGCACAGTATCTATATTGGAGAGCGCAACGCCGAGGATATCAAAATTTCATACGGGCG
>JBDKTD010000308.1:0-6196 GCA_039680365.1 Clostridiaceae bacterium | reverse complement strand
GCGCTGACCGTGTTTCTGCAAAACGCGCTGGAAGCAATCTCCGCCAGCGGCTTTTGCCTCTTTACCGCGCAGTCGTTCGTTCCGGGTATCTTCTTCAAGCTCGGCCCGCATCACGCTTTGACCCGCGCGGTTGGCAAGATTGCAACGCACCTCGGCCTCGGCGTACGGCTGCTGCTTTGGATGATGCCGATTCTGCGGTTCAACTCCGTTTATCTCTTCCCACACGCGGAAGCGATGCGGCTTGCAACCGGGCTGCCATTTTATATGGGATCGTTCGTCAAGCTGGGCGAGCGCGGATTCAATCTGGAGCGGATGTACAGCCTGCGGGAAGGTTTGACCGGCAAGGACGATTCCCTGCCCGACCGGCTCACCAAAGTGCCGCAAGATCCGAATAACCCCAAGACCGTCGTGCGGCTCGATAAGATGCTGCCGGTGTACTACCGCGTGCGCGGGTGGGATCAAAACGGCGCTCCCAAAAAACGCACGCTCAGGAGGCTTGGAATTACAGAATGAAGACAATTCGATATTATGCGCCTCTCCGCGTTATGCTGCAAAAGGAAAGCGAGGAAACCGACGCCAACAGCATCCGCGAGGTGCTGGCATATATCAAAACGCGGTACGGCAAAGAAGCGCTTAAAGCCGCGGAGAGCGCGCTGATCGTTATCAACGACGTCAGCATCGGCCTCTTTGACGGAAAGAAAACGCTCCTGAAGGATGGCGACGTGATCGGCTTTCTGCCGCTCTGCGGCGGCGGTTAAGCCCAGTAAAAACTAGAAAAGCGATCCCAGCAGGGATCGCTTTTTGTTACGGTTCGGGCGTCTGTTCCAGCGTTGGCGTTGGAGTCGGCGCGGGCGTAAACAGCACCCAGTCGCCCACCTCGCACTGCCCTTTTGCGCTCCATCCTGCGGCGAGCACTCGCCCATCCGCCGTTACGCCAACAACATGCGTGGCGCTTGCGGAAATGGCGACGACGGTTTGCCAGTCGGAAACGTCGATAGCGTCGGAAGCGTTATAAAAACGCGTTTGTACACTTCCGTCCCGCGTCAGCGCGAACAGGCCGTTTTCTGTGCAGTCGATCGCCAGAATTCCGCCGAGGCCGCCGACGTCCAAGCCGTTGGAAACGAGCGTTCCGTCCGCTTTGAGGCCGACGCTGTTTGCGCTGGCCGCGTCGATGGAAACGAGATCGAAATATGCGTTCGTCACCAGTGAATCACTCGTTGAAAGTGCGCTTCCGTTTTCCATGACGCCACAGAGGGCGAAATCGCCAACGCAAAGCGAGGCGACGGCGTGCCACTTGATGGTCGAATACGCTTCAAAACCTGTGTTGAGAATCGTTCCATCCGCGGTTACGCCAACGGTGTTGTAAGCGCCCGCGTAAAGCGCAACGACATTTTGCCATTTGGAAACATTGCATTGACCGTATTCGTTCGACCCGCAGGCAACCACCGTTCTGTCTGCCAACAGCGCCGCCGTATGGTATGCGCCCGCCGCAACGGAGACAACGTTGTTCCAGTCATAAACGTTGCACTGCCCGGAAAGGTTCGAGCCGGTCGCCAGAACCGTTCCCTGTTCCGTTCTGGCAACCGTATGCAGATATCCCGTGGCGACGACGCCCTTTGGCAGCGCTTCGCGCTCCGTTTTGAGTTCCGCGCGCGCTGCAAGCTGCTCGTCCGTCAGCCCAACCAACAGTGAAACGAGATCCCCCGCTCCTTCGCTTTCCGAAAGCGCGGCGGCGGACTGTTTTGCGTACTCCTCCGCCTGTTCGTAATCTCCCAGCGCATAAAACAGACGCATCGCCTCATCGTAATAGCCGTATTCCAGCCGCTCCTGCGCGTAAGCGTAGTCGCAGGCGTTTCCTCTGTCGGGCGCGTCCTGATAATTCTCCAAACTGTCGAACGCCTCTCCCGCTTCCTGATAGTCCCCGTCCGCTTCATACAGCGCGGCGAGGCGATAGGTTGCGTCCTGCCAGCGCGAAAAAGCGTCCGAATAGTCTCCCGCGGAACGGTACAGCGCGCTCGCTTCGGCAAGCTTGCCCGCGTCGTCAAGCCGCCGTGCATAGGCGTAACAGTTTTTCTTTTGCAGTTCCGTTTTTGCCGTTTCGTTTTCCAGTGTCTCAATAAATCGCTGGGCTTTCGCGTAATCCCCGCGTGAAATCAATATCTCCGCATACGTCTGTTTCAGCGAGGAAATGTTTTTGTACGCCAAAAAACCGATCAGAACGAGAACGAGCACCGCAATCAGCGAGCCGGTCAAAGCGCGGCGAAGAAACGCACGGTCGCCCTCGTGGGGGGATCCCCCGACGGGCGCGGAGCGCTTACGCCAGATCAGCGTGGCGTTCTTCTGTTCGCCCTCCACGGGCGGATGGATGACCGAATGCGGTCGCTTCTCCTGCTCGCTCATTTTAAATTTGCCGGCATAAGCTGGTTGATAAAAGACGTGCCGACCCCTTCCGATTCCGAGAGAACTACATAGATATCCTGAATCCCGCACCGGCGGATATACTCGGCAACGCCGCCCTGTGCCGCCTCCTTGGAGTAGTATTCGTCGCGAAAGTCCACCATATATACGCTGTCGTAATACGGCATCAGAAACGGCGCGATCGCGTTACCAAATGAATCGCAAACCATCAGCATGTTCCGCCCGGTGTGATAGCCGCCGTCCAGCACGCGGTACGGGCCGTGCGTTCCGCCGAGAAAGACCTTGTAATCCTTCTGCTCCGTATCCAGCACCTTCAGTTCCCCCTTGCGGTACGTGTTGGAAACCCAGAAGGATTCTGCGGGTGCGAGGGGTTTATAGTAAGTCAGCGTGTCGGCAAGGTCTTTGAGCTTTGCGCTGCGGTTATGCAGATAGATAGAGCCAAGGAATCCTTCTATGGTTTGAGAAGCGTAGTCCGAAAGCGGCACCGTCTGGTACCCTTCGCTCTGGATCATCGCGTCGGCCGCGTAGTATGCGCCCAGCGCCGTCCAGTGGTGGTCGGTACGGAAGAAGATATACTCGCCATTTGTAATGTGACTGCCTAGAATATCCACCGCTGAATGGACGATGACGTTTTTATTCACCAGCGGCTCCAGCGCGCTTTCCAGCTCGCTCGACCAGCCGCTCTCCGTATCCAGATGCAGCGCCAGCTTGTTTGCCGTCTGCGAACGCGGAACGAGCAGTACGTGCAGTTTACCGTCCGCGGGAAGAAGCGCCGCGTAGCTGTTGAACACATTCGCCGCGCGCTCAATATCCGCTTTGGAATAGGTCAGTAAAGCGGTTTTCGATCCGTCGTCATGCAGCAGCCAGACGCTTGCCTGCTCGGGCGTTTGCGCGGTTTCGCTGGCCGTCTGCTGCGATGATTGCGGCTGTTCAGAGGGTTCGGTTGCTTCCGTGTGCGTTTCCTGCGCTTGTGCCTGCGATTCCGTTTTCGCAGAAACGGTCTGATCTGTTGTTTTATCTTCCTGCGGCAAAAGCGCAGCCACAGCTTCTTCGTCGGTTTCGGTTTGATCGATCAGCTCATCCACCGTCAGCGCGGAAAAGAGGTGTTTGAGTCCGTTCGTTGCATCCACAATTTCCGTGCGCAGAAAGAACTTGTCGCACAGGAAATCTTCAAACGATTCGTCGAACGAGCCTGCGGCAAGCTGGCTGGCCGACAGCTTCGGCATGGCGGCGAGCGTGCGGTTTTCGTCTTCCGAGACCACAGCCTCCTTATTGGCGAACAGCAGCAAACAGAGGCCGACAGCGCCGCAGAGAATCATCCACCACAGTGTGAGAATAAACGCAATCTTCCGTCTCATACGGCGTCTCCTTTCTCGAAAACGTTAAAACCGGAAATACAAAAACGGATTATAGCTGTCCGCAACGAGGTTCAGTATGCTCAGCAGAACGATCAGCGTCAGCAGGATCGTTTCCAAGAGCTGCGCCGTCCTTCTGGCGCGGAGACGGTGGTCGAACGCCTGCTTGAGCTTTGGCAGAACCGGCACGCAGAGCACGCAGGCAACCAGCGGCAGAATCGTATAGGTCTTTACCGCCTGCAGGCTCGCCGCGTCCGAAAACGCCGCGAACGCAAGTTTGCCGGAAGCGTTACTGAGTCCCAGCATGGCGAGCATCTGCCGCGCGCAGAGCGCAAGATCGATCTGGTAGAACAGCGCCCACCCAAAGAGCACAACCAAAAGCGTGAGCGCCGTCCCCAGCGCGCGCGGGATCCGCTAGACCGCACCCCGTAACACGCCGTGCTCCAACGCGATAAACACGCCGTAGTACAGCCCCCAGAGCACGAAGTTCCAGCTTGCTCCGTGCCAGAGCCCCGTCAAAGTCCAAACGAACAGCAGGTTGAGCGCGGTGCGCGCTTCGCCTTTTCGGTTTCCGCCAAGCGGGATGTAGACATACTCCTTAAAGAAACGGCCAAGCGAAATATGCCACCGCCGCCAGAATTCCGAAACGGAACGCGCGATATACGGATAATTAAAATTCTCCTGATACCGAAAGCCCAGCACCTGGCCAAGGCCGATAGCCATATCGGAGTACGCGGAAAAGTCGAAGTAAATCTGGAGCGCAAACAGAATGGACGTCAGCCAAGCCGCCGAGAAGGAAGCGTCCGCGCTCGGCAGGGAGGCGAGCATTTCGCCAAGGATATTGGCGATGAGCACCTTTTTGCCAAGCCCGATGGCAAAGCGGCGCATGCCGGAAGTAAAATCGTCCAGCGTGGTCTGTCGCTCTCTGAGTTCATACTCGATATCCGAGTACTGCACAATCGGACCCGCGATGAGCTGCGGAAAGCACACCACGTACAGCAGCAGCAGCGCAAAGTTTTTCTGCACGCGCACTTCACCACGGTAGGCGTCCACGGCATACGTCAGCGCCTGAAAGGTGAAGAATGAAATCCCGATGGGCAGCCGCGGCGTTGTAAGAACCTTCGCGCTGCCGAAGATTGGGAGTATCTGGTTGACGAAGAATGCGGCGTATTTAAAATAAAGCAGCGCGGAAAGCGAAACGACGACAGTCAGCGCAAAGAGCAGCTTTCGCGCGCCGGGGCGTTTTGCGCTGGTCATGAGCAGCGTTCCGCCGTACACCGTAAGGGTAACAAACAGCATGGCGAGCACGTATACCGGTTCGCCCCAGGCGTAAAAAATCAACGAGCCGGTGAGCAGAACCGCGTTTCGCCACCAGATTTTGCGGCAGGCAAAATAGGCCGCTAGAATGGCGGGCAGAAACAGCAGTAAGAATGTCAGGCTCGAAAATACCATGGGGATATTATAGCATAGAAATTATTCTCCGGCGAACGTGCCTTGATAAGCCGAAAGAGGATTTTACTTTGTAGCTGTTATGTAATTCTGTATAATTAACGTATCAAAAAAGTTGGTGAAACTGTTGCTTCATTCGTTTAAAAAAGCAATCCCGAACCTTCTGACGCTTCTGCGCATCCTCGGCGCGGCGGCGCTTCTATTTCTTGCGCCGCTGAAACCACCGTTTCTCACGGTTTATGCATTCTGCGGGTTCAGCGATATTCTGGATGGTTTTCTCGCTCGCCGCTGGCAGGTTTCCAGCGCCGTCGGTGCTCTGTTGGACAGCATAGCCGATTTTCTGCTGACCGCCGTTTTACTGTACGTTTTCATCCCCTACTTTTCCTGGCCGGAATGGATATTGATTTGGATTGCTTCCGTCGCGCTGATTCGATGCAGTGCGCTTTCCGTTTGCTGGGTGCGGTTTCGGCAGTTCGCGTTTCTGCATACGGTTTCCAACAAGATCACAGGGATAGCGCTCTTTTGCTTCCCGATTTTCCTTTGGCTGCTCGGGTTGAACGTCACAGCAGGAATTCTCTGCGGACTTGCGTCTATCTCCGCACTGGAAGAACTGTTGATTCAAATCGTATCCAAACCGCTGAATCGGGATATTCCTTCAATCTTACAAATAGAAAAGAGAAGCCTCTGATTCCATAAGAACCGAGGCTTTTGAGTTTTTTACTGTATGAGCAATTCCGTAAATGTCTGAATAAGCGCTTCTATCTGCTCTTCCCTCTGCTCGCTCGACCAGTGCACAACTCCCGTTCCAGTAACCGCGGTTCCTTTTGCGGCGATCAATGCTTTCGCCTGCCTGATAGCGTGATTCGCGCCGAGCCATCACTTTTTAAGGTGCTGCGTCGTAAAGAAGAGTACCTTTTTTGCTTCGAACTTCGGGAGTTGATTAAGATACAGCACCATAGCCTGCGCCAGCGAGA
>JBDKTD010000250.1:0-3646 GCA_039680365.1 Clostridiaceae bacterium | reverse complement strand
CAGCCATGTTTGAATACGTAATAATATGTATATACCTGTTAGACAGGGTGATCATTTCTCAAACTCTACCACCGGGAGGCAAGCAGCTCTATGCTTGATCGCAACAGCCCCGTACCGCTCTATGCGCAGCTCGAGGACGTTCTCCGCGCGGGTATCCTGAATCACGAATGGGAAGTCAATACGCCGATTCCTTCGGAAGTGGAACTCAGCAAAATTCACAACCTCAGCCGCATGACGGTTCGCTCCGTCATTACCCGTCTGGTGAACGAAGGCCTGCTCTACCGCGTACAGGGCAAGGGCACGTTCGTAAGCGAACCCAAAATCGCCACGCGTTCGCTGGCGTACATGGGTATTCGCGAACAGCTCGAAATGATGGGCTACGAAACCACGACCCAGTTGGTCAGCTTCGACGTCATCCGCGCGGACGCCTATCTCTCCGGACTGTTCACCATTCAGCCCGGCGAGCCGATTCAGTATATCGAGCGCGTCCGTTCCGTCAACGACGATCCCATCAGTATCCATCGCTCCTATATTCCGCAGAAGCTCTGCCCGTCGCTGACGGACGAGAATCTGGAAACCGAGCAGCTCTGCGTCATCATGGAACGGCAGTACGGCCTCAAGGCCGATAAAGTTTCCGAGTCCCTCTCGGCCATTCTGGCCAGCGAGCGGGAAGCGGAGATGATGCTTGTGGAACCCCGGTGCCCGCTGTTGATGTTGGAAGATATCAACAAGACGTCCGCGGGCGTTGTGTTCGAGTACAGCAAGGTTCTCTTCCGCGGGGACAAGATCAAGCTGCACTTCGAATTCTAAAAAACAAACCCAATACAACCGAAATGAACAAAATGGGCGTTTCCGCCCGGTGTGTTTGCTGCACGCAAAAATGAAACAAAGGACCGAAACAACATGGACAATCTTTTTACCGGAATCCTCAGCGCCGCCAAGGCGACCCGCACCGCAGCCGCGGCGATTAACACCATCAATCATTCCACCACCATCGCAATCGTGCGCGCCGCCGAGCGCGCCGGTCGGGATGTCATCATTCAGCCATCAACGGGAACCGTTACGGCTTACGGCGTGCAGGGCATGCTGCGCATGATCGACGCCGTGCGGAAGGACGCGTCCGTTCGCGTTTCCCTTCATCTGGACCACTGCCGGGACGAAGCGCTGGCAAAGCGCTGCGTGGACGCTGGCTGGGACAGCGTAATGGTGGACTACTCCGCGCTGCCGTATGAGCAAAACGTAGCAAAAACCCGCGCCATGGTGGAATACGCCCATGCAAGAAACGTCACCGTGGAAGGCGAAATCGGCGTGATCGCGGGTGTGGAGGACGACATCCAGAGCGAGCACTCGACGCTCGCTACGTTTGAGGACACCATGCGATTTGTTTCGGAAACCGGCATCGACGCGGTCGCGCCCGCCATCGGCACCGCGCACGGGGTCTACAAGACCGCGCCGAAACTCAATTTTGAACTGGTCGAGCGCTTTGGCGGCGAGGCGATACCGCTCGTCGTACATGGCGGAACGGGGCTGACGGCGGAAGTATTCCGGCGGCTGATCCAGCTCGGCGCGGCAAAGGTGAACATCTCCACCGCGCTGAAAAAAATATACCTCGGCACTTCGAGAACATTGCTGGCGGACGAAAAGGCCGCGCCCGTTGAATTCGACACCGCCGTGCGTAAAGCCTGCGAGGACGAAATGGTCCGCTACATCGCGCTGTTCGGCGGCGTGAGCGAAACGCTGTAAAAAACCGCGAGAGGAGGATTTCCAGTATGGCAAAAGCGCCTTACGAGTGCGAACTGCACTCCCATACCGTCTGCTCAGACGGCAACGATACGCCGTATGAACTGGTCGAACACGCCGTAGATCGCGGCATCCGCGTGCTGGCGCTGACGGATCACGACGTGATTCCGGCGGAAAGCGTCGTTTTGCCAAGCGGCGAAACGCGTGAGATCACGGCGTACGCCTCCGAGCGGGGCGTCTGCCTGATTCGCGGCGTGGAGTTCTCCTGCGAAACCAATATTGAGGATGTGCACCTCCTTGGCCTCGGCTGCGACTGGACGTCGCCGGAGCTCGTTGAGCAGGCGCGCCTGATTGTCGAGAGCAAGGAAGAAGCGTACACCGAGACCATCCGCCGACTGAACGAACGCGGCTACGCCATGACGATGGACGAAGTGCTGACCGTTGGCGATCATAAGATACCGCTTGCGGACCTGCAGAAAAAGCGAATTTTCGACGTTCTGGCGCAAAAGGGCTATGCAAAGGACTGGAGCGAGGCAAAATTGCTGGTGCGCGAGGATAAATACTTTTCCGTCAAGCGGAAAAAGCCCGGAGTGCTGGAGATTATCGATATTGTCCACCGCGCGGGCGGAATTGCGATTCTGGCTCACCCGTACCTGATTGACGAAACCGTCCTCTGGCAGGGCGAAAAAGTTCCGCGTTGGACGGTTTTGGACGCGCTGATTGCGCACGGTCTGGACGGCATGGAGGTGCGCTACACCTACGATAAAACCATCTGCAAGGACACGCGCCCGCGCGAAGTCATTTGGGACGAAGTGCGCGAGCGCATCGCGGGCAGGGTGTTTGCCTCCGGCGGGTCGGACTATCACAACGACGCGAAAAAGGGCGCGAAAACCCCGCGCGAGCTCGGTGAATGCGGACTCACGATGGAGGAATTCCTCGCAATCCCCAAACTATCTGCGCTGTATGTTCCGCCCGTTGGCTGACCGCTTCATTTTGACGTATCACTCGTTTGGGTGGACGAGCGCCCAAACAAAGGAGAGAATATGGAAAACTTTCAACTGCTTACGCCGACGGAGCTGATTTTACAGCCGGGCGCGGAAACTCTGATCGGTCAAAAGGCGCTTGCGTTTGGCAGGCGCGCGCTGCTGGTGCATTACGGTGTGCCGTTTTTATACGAGTCCGGCCTCTACGAGCGCGTGACCAGCGCTCTGAAAGACGCCGGGGTCGCGTTTTGGGAACTCAGCGGCGTGCAGCCAAATCCGTTGATTGGCCTTGCCAGACAAGGCATTTCGCTGGTCAAAGAGCACGGCATTGAGTTGGTGCTTGGCATTGGCGGCGGCAGTGTGATCGACACGGTAAAAGCCGTCGCGGCGGGCGCAAAGCACGAAGGCGACGTTTGGGACCTCTTTACCGGCAAAGCTCCCTGTGGTTCCGCCCTGCCGAGCGGAATCGTGATGACCGCCGCGAGCACGGGCAGCGAGGGCAGCAACGGCTCCGTGATGACCAACGAGCAGACGCTCGAAAAGCGGGACGTCATGAGCGACTGTCTGCGGCCGGCGTTCGTGCTGATTAACCCCATGCTGACGTATACGCTGCCACCGTTTCAAACCGCGTGCGGGGTAGCGGACATGATTTCGCATGTGATGGAGCGGTACTTTACCTCCAGCAAAGATACACTTTTGATTGACGAACTCTGCGAAGCGGCCATGCGCTCCATGATCGCTCTCGGCAGGCGCGTAATGAAAGACCCGACCGACTACAACGCCCGCGCGGAACTTATGGTGGCGTCCATCCTCGGCCATGACGGCCTGCTGGGCATCGGCCGCAATCAGGACTGGAGCTGTCATGTGATGGGCGCGCCGATTTCCGGCGTATACAACGCGGTGCACGCCGCAACCCTGACGGC
>JBDKTD010000036.1:0-19525 GCA_039680365.1 Clostridiaceae bacterium | reverse complement strand
GCATGGCCTCAAGACCGTTGAAGTGTACGTTAAAGGCCCCGGTTCCGGCCGTGAATCGGCCATCCGCGCCCTGCAGACCGCAGGACTGGATGTGAACCTCATCAAGGACGTGACGCCCATCCCGCATAACGGATGCCGCCCGCCCAAGCGCAGAAGAGTGTAAGGAGGGAATGCTAAATGGCTAGATATACAGGTTCCGTCTGCAGACAGTGCCGCAGAGAAGGCACCAAACTCTTCCTCAAGGGCGACCGGTGCTACGGTGAAAAGTGCGCGATCAACAAGCGCCACACTCCTCCGGGCATGCATGGTCAGGGCAGAAAGAAGCAGAGCGAGTACGGCATCCAGCTTCGCGAGAAGCAGAAGGTTCGCAGAGCCTACGGCGTGCTGGAATCTCAGTTCCGCAAGTACTACGACATGGCCTCCAACATGCGCGGCGTCACCGGCGAAAACATGCTTTCGCTGCTCGAACGCCGGTTGGATAACGTTTGCTATCGACTCGGCTTTGGCGACTCCCGCCCGATGGCACGCCAGATGGTGAACCATGGGCACATCCTCGTCAACGGCAAGAAGGTTGACATCGCTTCCTACCTCGTTAAGGATGGCGACGTGGTCAGCATTCGCGAGAAGAGCGCCGACAGCGAGTTCTATAAAACGCTCAAAGAACAGGGCGCAGCCAGATCGATCCCGAAGTGGCTCGAACTGAACGCCGAAAAATTGACCGGTAAGGTCATTGCGCTTCCGAAGCGCGATGATGTCGACTTGACGATTGAAGAGCATCTCATCGTTGAGTACTACTCCAGGTAAGCCAAGCTATATTGGCGGACCGCAACAAACAAACCGAAGGAGGGTAAGCAATGCTGGAGATTGAAAAGCCCAAACTCGAATGTGTTGAACTGACGGAGAACTACGGAAGATTCGTCGTAGAACCGTTGGAGCGCGGATTCGGCACCACGCTTGGCAATTCCATGCGCCGCGTTCTGCTCTCGAGCCTGCCCGGTGTGGCGGTTACGAGCGTACGCATCGACGGTGTGCTGCATGAGTTCTCGATTATCGAGGGCGTGAAGGAAGACGTAACCGAGATCATACTCAACCTCAAGGAGCTCTGCTGCAAGATGTATTGCGACGGGCCCAAGAAGCTGATTATCGACGCCGCGGGCGAGGGAGAGGTCACTGCCAAGGATTTCCTGCCGGATTCCGACGTGGTGATCATCAACCCCGAGCTGCATATTGCAACGCTGGATAAGGGCGCGAAGCTCCATATGGAGATCATGCTCGAGCACGGACGGGGATACGTTCCCGTTGAGCGCAACAAGCGCCACGATATGCCCATCGGCGAGATCGCGATCGACTCGATCTACACCCCGATTTCCAAGGTGAATTTCACCGTTGAGAACACGCGCGTAGGCCAGATTACGGACTTTGACAAGCTCACGCTCGAGATTTGGACCAACGGCAGCATCAAGCCGGATGAGGCGGCAAGCCTCGCGGCAAAAATTCTGACCGAGCACCTCACGCTCTTCATCAACCTGACCGACCATGTGGGCGGCGTGGAGATTCTCGTTGAGAAAGAGGAGAGCAAGAAAGAACGGATTCTGGAGATGAACATCGAGGACCTCGATCTCTCCGTCCGCTCCTACAACTGCCTCAAGCGCGCGGGCATCAACACGGTTGAAGAGCTCGTTCAGCGCGACGAGGAAGAGATGATGAAGGTGAGAAATCTCGGCCGGAAATCACTCGAGGAAGTTCAGGCTAAACTGAGTGCGCTGGGTCTGTCCCTCCGCGCACATGATGAATAAGGAGGAAGCACAATGGCGAACCGCAAACTGGGGAAACCCTCTGACCAGCGTGTCGCTCTTTTGAGGAATCAGACCACGGCGCTTCTCTGGAACGGCAAGGTCGTAACGACTGTTGCGCGCGCCAAGGAAGTCCGTTCGATTGCCGAGAAGATCATCACCATCGCGGTCAAGGAATACGATAACAGCGAAAAGGTGGAGAAGGAATCCCGCAACGAGAAGGCGCAGATCGTTAAGCGCGAAGTCGTCAACGACAAGCCGAGCAAGCTTGCCGCACGCCGCGCGATCATGGCGTACCTTTACGACGTGCCGGAAACCAAGAAGAGGGACGAGAGCAAGAGCGACTACAAGGAGCGTACGGAAGACCGCACGCATCCCATTGTGGAAAAGCTCTTCCGCGACATCGCGCCCAAGTACGCTAAGCGTGCCGAAGGCGGCAAAAAGGGCGGATACACCCGTATGTATAAGCTCGGGCCGCGCCGCGGCGACGCAGCCGAAATGGTCGTCCTCGAACTGGTAGACTAATCGAATTCCGCAAAGACAACACAAGAGTTACAAGATCCCGCGAGAAGTCGCGGGATTTTTATTGCCAGTAAAGAGAACGAAAGACGAAAAAGAACGAAATTCAATATCATGTGCCGCGCCGGTGCTGCAAGAATGAATATTTGCAAAAAGACTGTTGACAGATTTAAAAAGATGGTTATAATGAGTATGAGGTGATAGACGTGAGCGTTGATTGGGAATTAATCGACATTAAGCAATTATCGAGGAGAATCGGAGAGGCCTATGCAAGTTTTAGCGAATCAAGGATATCTTTGTCGCCGACTGCATGCGAGATGGTCAGCGACGTATACAACAAACCTTACGTTCAAATACGAGTAGCGAGGGACGATGGCGGAAAGGCGAGGCTTGTCGGGCTCAAATTTTTAAAAGATAAAGGCGAGAACAGTCTGCTTGTTACGAGAAGGAAGTACAAGGGAGATTTTGTAGATGGACTCAATATTAATTCGAAGAGCCTTGTGCAGATTATATTAGGAGAAAATTTTTCCGGAAAGACTACGAGATATGAAGCAGAAGTAAACGAGGATGGCTTATTAGTAATCGATTTGGGAAAGGTTTTCTAATAGAATCACAGTAAATAAGTGAAGGCTCCACCAAATCTAGTACATTTGGCAGAGCCTTAAGCGGAAACATGGTAACCTGATAGGCACATGTAAACCCAATTTGATTGTACTTGTCATTTTGCAAATTGTCAATGCTTCCGTCATGTTTCGTTGCAGGAGGTGCAGACTAACGAGACCACCGCTTTACTGTATAAATAAACTAAAAAATTAGAAAGGCTGGTTTCATAATGAAATCAACGAAAGTAAAGACAGGTGGCACTGTGCCAGTATCTGGTCAATACAGACCAACGGGAACAAAAACGGAGGTTACTTTTGTTAAGGATAAACGAGTACCTCCTACAGCAAGTGGGGCTACGACCTTCACTCTGACTGATAAAACAAAACATTCAGGAGGAAAATAAAATGATTTATGCGACAAAAATCAAGATGAACTATGGTTATTTTGGTTCCAACCGATGTATCGATATAAACTCAATCTATCTTTCTGGAGAAGGATATAATGGGTATAGAGAAAAAGCATGGGTGCATGATTATGTTAAAAGCAGACCGGGATCAATATGCGTGAATCTAGGAAGCAAACCAAACCTAGTTCACGCAACGAGCGCATATGGAGAAAAGTACGTTCGTTCAGAACCGAACGACACTCCGAGCGACAACTTACTGAAACTACCAAGAGAATAGAAAACTAGTAAAAAATCGGATGAGGGGTAGCTCCCCTCATTCGATTTTTTATGCCTCCAGCAGTTCTTCTTTGCAAGTGCGGCGGGCGTGAAACGCCAGAACGGAAGGGTTCGTTACTTCGCCTTTACGGATGGCGACGGCGGCTTCCAGAGCGGTGTTATACGCGCCGGTCACGAGGCAGTCAACATAGGGCGAGAATGTGCGGCTGATGAGTTCGGTGACCGTCCGGTAAGCCATGGCGGGTGTGTTATCCACCGCATAGTGCAGAACGCCGTCTATGGTATAGACCGGATTGTCGATGGTAGTCGGGCGGGATGTTTCAATTTCGAGATGAGGATCGCAGCTGACGTCCACGATCATTGCGCCGCGCTTGAGACGGCGCAGATCCTCGCGGTAGATGAGCCGGTCGGTGCGTCCCGTGTCCCACAAAACGCAGTTGACAAGCACGTCGTAATCGCCCAAGCGTTCTCGAAACAGCGGTTCGAGTTTGCGGGTAAAGATATCCACCTTTGCGCCGAGGCCGCTGAGGATTCGGTGCGCGCCGTGCGCTGTCATGCCGTTGCCGATGATGGCAACGCGGCAGTCGTAGGGCATACGCCCGTATTGTGTAAAAGCATGTAAAATTGCGGTTTCGCCCGCGAGTTCGCGGTTGCGGTAAAAGAGATAGCGGCCTTTTTCATAGAGGTCTTCCCATGCGACGATCGTATGCCCGCCGTCGATGGCAGCGTCCGTAAACGCGAGTTTCTGCTCCACGTGCGCCCAGCCAACCAGCGTTTTGCCGGGTGCGAGGTCTCGGATGTACTCCGCGTCGCCGAGCTTTACGTCCACGAGCACATCGCAGCCAAGAACCGTTCTGCGATTGGCAACGGACGCGCCGGCATAGAGATAGTCCGCGTCGGAGTACCCGTGCGCTTCTCCATATCCGCTTTCGATGACAAGCTGCGAGCAGTGCTCAATGCGTGCAGCGTCCGGCGGAAGGAGCGCGCGCCTGCGTTCATTGTTCTTGTGGCTGATCAGGTAACCAACCTTCTTCATCTTTACCTCCTTCTTCTGACAGCTTCCTCCATCAAATCATTATTTCAGCGGGAGATTTTCTGCCGCTGCAAGTTCATCTTATCGTATCGCAGAGGATTCGTCAAACACGCGCGGACGGGTATTGAGGCCGGAAAACATGCTCAAAGCAGGGGAAAACATAAATAGGAACGATCCAGCGGTCTCTATTGTGGTTCGTCTCAAATCGAAGCACTATTAGGGCTAAATTCGCCGGATTGTAACATTTTCTGAAATAAAACGGCGTTATTCCAAAAGAATGCGAGGCTATGGTATAATAAACCCCGTGTGAGGATTTTGAACAAATGCGTGTAAAAACCACAAAGCTCGTGATTCTGATCGTGTTGGCGACGGCGTTGCTGCCGCTGCTTGGCGGCTGCGCTTCCGGCAAAAAATCGTCGGAAGGCGGTTCGATTGTTGTAAACGAAATCATTTCGAGCAACAAGCGGTCGCTGGTAGACGAAGCGCTCGGAACGCCCGACTGGATTGAGCTCTACAATGCCGGAACCAGTGAGATCGACCTCTCCGGCTATGGCATTTCGGACAACATGCGCAAGCTCCATAAATTCGTCTTTCCGGACGGCACGGTTCTGGGAGCGGGCGAATACCTTGTGCTGTACGCGGCGACGCTGGAAGAAGGCGCGGACGCGGGCAGCGTGTTTTGCACGAACTTTGGCCTCAGTAAAAGCGGCGACTATGTGTTTGTGACCGACGCGTTCTACGGAATCGTCGCGCAGATAGAGGTGCCTGCTTTGTACACCGACGTTTCTTACGCGCGCGCCGCCGACGGTACGTATGGCTTCTGCGCCGTGCCAACGCCGGGCGCCGCCAACTCGGATTCAATTTTTAAAACGCTCAGCGAAGTTTTTGCCGCGCAGAACCTCGACCAACTGACCATCAGCGAAGTGATGCCAAACGACGACGAAACCGGCTATCGCTGGGTCGAACTGCATAACAACGGCGCATCCGCGCTTCAGCTCGAGAATTACTGCCTCTCGGACGACGAGTCCGACCCGCTGAAATGGCAGTTTACCTCCGGCACCGTTGCGCCGGGCGGCTATGTCTGCATCTATCTTTCCGGCCTTGGCAGTAAAGCAAAGGACGGCATTCATACCACCTTCAAACTGAGCAAGGAAGACACCGTTTTATTGCTTTCCGACCTGCAGGGCAACGCTATCGACCGCATGGAGTGGCAGGCGCTGCTGCCGGAAGGCATTTCCGCCATCAAAAATGAGGCGGGGGAGACGGTGTATACCGCGTTTCCCACGTTTGAAGCGGCAAACAGCGACCAGACGTTTACCACAACGACCATGGCCGTCATGGACGCAAGCGACCCGGTGCATATCAACGAAGTGCTCAAGTATAATTCGCTCTCCATTGCGGATTCCGATGGCGAGCGCCACGAATGGGTGGAGCTGAAGAACACGTCCTCCTCCGCGGTCACGCTGAAAGGGTACTTTCTCTCGGACGATCCGGACGACCTCTATAAATGGGCGCTGCCGGATATTACGCTGGAACCGGGCGCGTATCAGGTGGTGTTCCTCTCCGGCAAGAACAGGACGAGCGGAGAGCTGCATGCTTCGTTCAGTCTGGCCGACGACGAGAACGACGTCTTGTTAACAACGCTTAACGGCATGCGGACGGAAGATCTGTCCCTTGCCGGCGTCACAAAGGAGAATGTCTCCGTAGGGCTGGACGCCAACGGGAACATACGCTATTACGCCGCGCCAACGCCGGGAACCGAAAACGCGCATGGATTTGAAACAGCCGATCAAATCGGCTGTTTCGACAATCAGGGCGTTTTTATCAGCGAAGTGTCCGCCATTCAGGCAGTGAAGTCTTCCGATAACGACTGGATAGAACTCTACAACGGCGGCTCCGCGGAAGCCGATTTAACCGGCTGGACGCTCAGCGACGATCCCGACGAACCGAACAAGTTTACGTTTACGGGCTTTACCATCGCGCCGGGCGGCTATCGCGTCGTTGAGTGCACATCGCACCCGACGCGCCAAACGGCGGAAACCGCGCCGTTCGGCATTTCGCCTTCCGGCGAAACCATCGTGCTCCATAACGCTTCCGGCGCGCTGGTGGACTCCTTCAGCACGGGCGCGTTCTCGCCGGGCATTACCAGCGGCCGGATCGTCAGCGACCCGTTTACCGCGCGCGTCTTTTTTCAACTAGTGACCAAGGGCGAAGAGAACGACGCGGAAATCAGCGTTGGGCTGTCGCCTCAGCCGGTCTTCTCCGAAACGGGGCTGTATCAAACCGACCCGTTCAGCGTAACGATCACCTGCTCGGATCCGAACGCCGCAATCTACTATACAACCGATGGCAGCGAGCCTGACGCAGATTCCAACCTTTACTCCGGCCCGGTCTCGGTTTCGGACAGCATGCCGCTTCGCGCGGTTTCCATTGTTTCCGGCAAACTTGTCAGTGACATTGCAACCGCGACCTACCTCTTTGTTACGCCGCATACGGTTCCGGTGGTTTGCATCACCGGCAATCCCGACCGCATTAACGAAGTCATGCGCGTGGACGACAAGGACGAAAAGGTAGAGCGCCTCGCTTATCTTTCGTATTACGAAGCGGACGGCGCGCTCGGCATTACGTTTCCCGCGGGCATCAAACCCAAGGGCGCGGGTACGATCGTTTACGGCCAGAAGTCGCTGAGCGTCAACCTCCGCTCGGGCTACGGCCAGAGCAGCGTGACATATCCCTTTTGGGGCGACTACGAGTTTGACACGTTCTCCTCGCTGGTGCTCCGCAACGGCGGGCAGGACTGGTCCGCCGCGCGCATCCGCGATTCGTTCATTTCGCGCCTGGTGGAAGGAATGTATCTGGACAACTCCGCTACCCGTCCCGTGGTCGTCTATATCAACGGTCAGTACAATGGTCTTTACGACCTCAACGAGGACTTGAACTCGGAGTTTCTCGTAACGCATTACGGCATCGACGGGGACACGGTGGACTTCATCCGCCGGAACGAAGCGGTTATCAAGGGCTCGAACAAAGATATCAAACGAGTGCGCAACATTGGCTCGAACAGCGATCTTGGCAACGACGAAAATTTTGCCGAGTACTGCGAATGGGTCGATCTCCAGTATTTCACGGACTACTATATTGCGGAAACGTACATCTGTAATTCGGATATGTTCAACCAGAAGTACTGGCGAACGCAGGATTACAAAGTAAAGTGGCGTCCGGTTTTCTTCGACCTGGACTTTGGCTTCAAGAGCGCATCGAGGGACATGCTCGGTAAGTTCTTTAACCCGAAAGGCGAAGCATCGCCGGATCAGTCGAGAACGTACTTCGAAATCTACATCGGTTTGAGAAAGAACGCCGCCTGGCGGGACTACTGCGTGGAGCGGTATGTTGAAGTGGTGGAAACCTACTTCAACAGCGAGCGCGCAACCGCACTGCTGGACGAAATGGCCGCGGCGCTCCGGCCCGAAATACAGCGTCAAATCGATAAGTGGCACCGGCCGTACTCCATGGAAGACTGGGAAGATTCGATTGCGGAACTGCGCGAGATCGCGGCTCAGCGACCCGAATACGCGCTCAAGAACCTGCAAAACTATTTTCGCGTTCCGCAGGAAAAGATGGACGAACTGATTGCCAAGTACTCGAAGTAGCGATTCTTTCAAAAGACAGAGTACTCTCTGTTCCGAAAAAGCGAACATTGCCCTTTAAAACCGCGCGTCAGCGCGGTTTTTTCTGTCCAGCTCGAAAAACGGCGAAAAACCGCAAGTTGTGAATGAACTATAAAACAATACCGAAACAATCTGTCATCGCAGTGCCGTTCATTTACAGGCTATCCGTTTCATGCTAAAATAAGATGATTTTATATGAGTTGGTGAGCGCATGCGGATATTGGGAATCGACCCCGGGTACGCCATTTTGGGCTACGGGATCGTGGACGCAACGGGCACGAAACTCTGCCCAGTTGATTACGGCGTTATAGAAACCACGCCGGACGAAGCGCTCCCGCTGCGGCTCAACCGCCTATACGACGGCGTCTGCGCGCTGATTCAACGGTTCCAGCCCGAGCAGGCGGTCTTTGAAGAACTCTTTTTCTACCGCAATACGACGACCGCGCTCGCGGTTGGCGCGGGGCGCGGGGTTGCGGTGCTCGCGGGACAGCAGGCAGGCTTGCCGCTGTATGAGTATACGCCCATGCAGATTAAGCTCGCCGTCACAGGCGATGGACACGCGGATAAGCGCGCCGTCCAGCAAATGGTGAAACTGCTGCTTTGTTTGAAATGCATCCCCAAGCCAGACGACGCGGCGGACGCGCTCGCGGCGGCGATCTGCCACGGCTGCACCATAGGCCCCGCGGCGGAAGAATACCGGATTAAATAACATTTTATTCCAGAATCGAACAGCGGACGGAGGAACGGGCGAATTGTACGCTTATATCAGCGGGATTGTCGATTCGGCGCAGGTTGACCGCGCAATCATCGACGCAAACGGCGTTGGCTACGAGCTGTTCTGCAGCGGCATGACGCTCAAACGCCTCCGTGAGGGGCAAACAGCGCGGCTCTATACGCACCTGCACCTCGCCGAAGGCGTAATGGCGCTCTACGGCTTTTACGACCCGGACGAAAAGGACATGTTCCGCAGGCTCCTCTCCGTTACCCGCGTGGGCCCGAAGCTCGCGCTCTCCGTGCTCTCCATCCTGACGCCGAGCGACGTTGCCGCGGCGATTGTCACCAACAATGCCGCCGCCTTCGACCGCGTGCCCGGCATGGGGCGAAAGACCGCCCAGCGCGTGCTGCTGGAGCTCAAAGAACGCGTGGGAGCCAGCGATATGCTCGGCGGGGAGATGAACGCCGACCAGCCGGATATCCGCGCGGAAGCGATCGCGGCGCTCGTTTCGCTGGGTTACGACGGACTCGCCGCGGGTAAAGCCGTTGCCGCCGTTGAAACAGCGGAAAGCGTGGAAACGCTGATTACCGCGGCGCTTCGAAAACTGGCTAAATAACGTTTGACTGAAATGGCAAAGTAAGGATACGGAATGGACGAACGCCTCATCAGCTCCTCAATGCGCGAGGACGAAGCAAAAACCGAATACTCCCTGCGCCCGCGTTATCTGGACGAATACATTGGCCAGGACGCGGTCAAGGAGCATATGCGCATCTATATTGAGGCGGCGAAGAAGCGCGGCGAACCGCTCGACCATTCGCTCTTTTACGGCCCGCCCGGACTTGGCAAAACGACGCTGGCCGGCATCGTTGCCAACGAAATGGGCGTGTCTCTCCGCGTGACCAGCGGGCCCGCGATTACGCACGCGGGGGATTTGGCTGCGCTGCTGACCAACCTTGCTCCGGGAGACGTTCTGTTTATCGACGAGATTCACCGCCTCAACGCGAATGTGGAAGAGGTGCTGTATCCCGCCATGGAGGATTACGCGCTGGATATCATCATTGGCAAAGGGCCGAGCGCGCGCAGCATCCGGCTCGATTTGCCAAAGTTTACGCTCGTTGGCGCGACAACGCGCATGGGGCTTTTGACCTCTCCGCTCAGGGATCGCTTCGGCATCAAGGAACAGCTTGCCATGTATGAAAGTTCGGCGCTCAAGGAGATCATTCTCCGCAGCGCGGATATTTTAAGGATCGATATTTCCGTAGACGGCGCGGTGGAGATCGGCTCTCGCGCGCGCGGAACGCCTCGCGTTGCTAACCGCCTGCTCCGGCGCGTGCGGGACTATGCGGAAGTGCGCATGAACGGAGTGATCGACCTTGCCGCCGCGCGGGAAGGCCTGGATATTCTCGGCGTGGACGAACTGGGGCTCGACGAAGTGGATCGCAAGATGCTGCACACCATGATCGTTAAGTTCGGCGGTCGCGCCGTCGGGCTGGACACCATTGCCGCCGCAACCGGCGAGGACGCAACGACCATTGAGGACGTATACGAGCCGTACTTGCTGCGGCTTGGCTTTATCGCACGGACGCCGCGCGGGCGAATCGTAATGCCCGCTGGGTATGCGCATTTGGGCTATCAGGCAGACACACAGCAGCTGAAACTGGAGGTGGAGGAATGAAACGCCGGGAGATGAAACAGCTCCTCGAAGAACGGATGGAACGCATCACTCTGCTCGAAGGCAGAATCGACACCATGGAGCAGCTGATTGAAGGGTACCGCGCGCGCGAGCAGTCGATTATCGACACGCTTAGAACCGCGCAGGAGACCGCAACCCGCATTGCCGCCAAGGCGGAAGCGAGCGCAAACGGCACGCTGGATGAAGCAAACCTGCGCGCAAAAGAGATTGCCGAGCAAGCGGCACGCACCGCTGAAGAACAGCTTGCCGCCGCAAAGGCGGAGAGCGAGCGCATGCTTCGCGAGGCGGATCTGATTAAGCGCGAACACGAAGAGCTCATGGCCTCGTTCAACGCCATGCTCGAGCAGAACGCCATCGAACTGCAGCAGACCGCGGCGCGCTTTGCCACTTTTGTGCGCGGCCACAGGGTGGAAGTGCCGGAAGGCGAAATGTTTTATAAAAACGTTATCGCGCTCGCCAGCGAAGAACTGCCCGACCCCAGCGACGACCCCGCGCGGCTCATGCAGAATATCTACCGAATTCAAAAACGCCCCCTCCCGCAAAAAGAGGAAGGAGCGGAAGAAGCTGCGAGCCCGGCCGAAGCACAGCGTCAGGCGCCGCCTGAGCCCCAGGAAGCGCCGGAACCGTACTCTTCAAAAGCATGGGAGAGCGAACAGCATACTAGCCCCAGCGAACCGCAGGCTGAGTTTGGCGATCTGTTTGACGAGGCGTTTCACCCGGAAGAACCTTCCGCGGTTTCTGACGCCGCGCCTCTGCCGCCGCGCCCGCAGGAACGCCGTCTGACAAAGGAAGAATCACAGGCGGAGATGCAGCGCGCGTTTAACCAGCTGTTTGCGCGGCACGACCCGGACTATACACCCGAGCAGGCGCAGGATGAAGTTCGCCCCGAAGACGCGCAGGGGCCGGAAGGTTCCGTACCCGCGCCGTTTTCCATGGACGCGTGGGCAAGCGAGGAGCATCAAAGCCCCACCGAGCCGCAGGCAGAGTTTACACCCGCGTTCGACGCGGCGTTTGAAAAGAGCGACTTTGTCGCAGCTTCGGACGACGGCTGCGAACCGCCGAAACCGGAACCCGCCGCGGAACCCGTCGCGGAATCTACTGTGGAACCGGAAGCTTATTCTTCCGGCGCGTGGGTAAGCGGTGCGCTTACCAGCGCAAACGAGCCGCAGGCGGAAGCCGAGCGCGTGTTTGACGCAATGTTTCCCGCAGAGAGCGAGCTGCCCCCGCAGGCATTCGACGCTGCGGCGGAAGAGCCGCATGAGTGGGAGCCGGAGCGCGAGCCGGAGATGGGCGATGCGCCAAGCGTTGCGGAACTGGTGAAGGAAAAGAACAATGGAGGAGATGACGACGTCTCTCTGGATGACTTGCTGGACGAAATCATCAAGGCGGGTGAATAGCGCGTTATTTGCGCGACCCCGACAATTTCATGTATCGGAGGCGCATTCATGAACTGGAAGGACATTGACAAACGGCAGCTGATCACGATTCTTGCGTGTTTTATCGGGACTTTTATCTTATCCATCATCCGTGTTCAGCCGGAAGGCGTGTCTTATAACGGCACTTCGGTCATTGCGTATGCTTCGCTGGGGACGGTTGGCATTTTTGTTTCCATATTGATGCTTGGTTTGTCGTGGGGCGTTATCGCTCCCGTCGCCGGGCTGATTCTTGGGGACATCGTCATGGGCAGTGCGCAGTTTGCCATTGGGAACGTATTGTTTGGCACGGTGATGGCGCTGTTTCTCTCGGCTTTTGCCGTCAAGTGCAGCAGCTGGAAAAGGTGTTTCACTGTTGCAGGGCTTGCGCAGGCGATCATGTTTGTCGGTTTTGTCGTATATGATATTTTAATGTTTATGGTGCGCGAGTTTCGAATCGTCGGGATTGCCATGCTGCTGCAGCTGGTGCAGGGGCTGATTTGCGGGGTGATTGGCGCGGTCGTGCTCAAATACCTCAAACCGATGCACCCCGAAAAAATGCTGACGGTACGGCGTTCGCGCGACGAGGAGTGAAAGCGTGTTTTTAACGGTTCTGGGGCGATACGGTCCTTACCCCCGGGTTGGCGGGGCATGTTCCGGCTATCTGCTGGAGGACGGCGATACGCGCGTTTTGATCGACTGCGGCGCGGGCGTTTTTGCGCGTCTGCTCGAATTTGCCCGGCTGGAAGAGCTGGATGCAGTCGTGCTTTCGCACCTGCATTACGACCATTGCTCGGATCTGTTCGTCATGCGGTACGCGCTGGATAACCAGCCTGCAGGTTTGGACGGCGAAAAGCGCCGCATGCCGCTCTATGCACCCGACGAACCGTTTGAAGTGATCTCCGCGTTGACAAAAAATGCTCTGTTCGAGCGGCACACCGTCAAGGGCGGGGACAGCGTTGCAATCGGGTCGCTGACGTTCCAGTTTACGCCAATGGCGCACCCTGTGCCGACCAACGGCATGCGGGTTACCGGCTCCGACGGGCATGTGTTCTGCTTTACGGGGGACACCAAACCGTACCCCGAAATGGCGCAGTTCGCGCGCGGAGCAACTGCTCTGCTGGCGGATACCTGCTTTGTAAACGACTCCCAGCAGGGCCCGCACCTGAACGTAAAAGAAGCTTGCAGCCTGGCGCGGGAAGCGGGCGTACAAACGCTTTACTGTACGCATCTGTGGGGCAAGGAAGACACCGAGGAAGCGCTGAAAAAAGAGATTGACTTTCCCTCCGCTTTTGTGGTAAAAGAACGAGGGCGATACCGTATTTGAATATCGATTGCGCGCAACCGTTCCATGACCCGCACGGTAATCGGTAATCGGAGCACAACGCAAGCGTAAAACAGATTTCATTCTTATATAATAAATGGAGGAAGAAAACAATGGCAAAAAAAACCGTTCAGGACGTAGACGTAACCGGAAAACGGGTGCTTGTGCGGGTGGACTTTAACGTCCCGATCACAGAAGACGGCAAAGTTGGGGACGACAAGCGTATCACCGCCGCTCTCCCGACGATTCAGTATCTGCTCGACCACAAGGCAAAGGTCATCCTCTGCTCGCACCTCGGACGTCCGAAGGGCAAGTTCGACCCGCAGTTTTCCCTTGCTCCCGTCGGTGAACGCCTCAGCGAGCTGCTGCCGGACGTGCGTATTTGGATGGCGGACGACGTGATTGGCGACTCCGCCAAGACCGCCGTTGCCGATATGAAGGAAGGCGAAATTGTCCTGCTCGAAAACGTCCGCTTCCACGCGGAAGAGGAAGCCAACGACCCGGCGTTTGCCAAGGAACTGGCAAGCCTTGCGGACATCTATGTTTCGGACGCGTTTGGAACCGTCCACCGCGCGCATGCCTCCACGGCGGGCGTCGCGGCGTATCTTCCCGCGGTCGCGGGCTTTTTGATCGGCAAGGAGCTGGGCTTTATGGGCAAGGCTCTGGAAGATCCGGAACGGCCGTTTGTTGCGATTCTGGGCGGCGCGAAGGTTGCCGATAAGATTGGCGTCATCACAAATCTGCTCGAAAAGTGCGATTCCCTGATCATTGGCGGCGGCATGGCGTATACGTTCTTCAAGGCCATGGGCTACGAAATCGGGACTTCGCTGCTGGACGCCGAGAACGTCGGCCTTGCAAAAGACCTGATGGCCAAGGCCAAGGCGCGCGGTGTACAGCTGCTGCTGCCGGTGGACAACGTTGTCGCCACCGCTTACAGCGCGGACGCCGAGCACAAGGTTGTGGACTCGGACAAGATTCCAGAAGGCTGGATGGGTCTGGATATCGGACCGAAGAGCGTTGAACTGTTCACCAAGGTCATTGTTGCGGCCAAGACCGTCATTTGGAACGGCCCCATGGGCGTGTTTGAATTCCCGGCGTTTGCCGAGGGAACAAAGGGCGTTGCGGCGGCTTGCGCCGAGTGCAAGGGCACGACCATCATCGGCGGCGGCGACTCCGCTTCCGCGGTGAAGAAGCTTGGCTACGCCAGCAAGATGACGCATATCTCGACCGGCGGCGGCGCGTCGCTGGAGTTCCTCGAAGGCAAGGTTCTGCCCGGCGTTGCCGTGCTCAACGATAAGTAATCCCTGAATAATTCACTGGCCGTCCGCACGAATCGTTCGCGCGGCAGAGCGGCGAATGTTTTGCCCCGAAACGGACAGTCGCGAACGACCTTTGCGGCTGTCCGTGAAGCGGGCATGCGCCGCCGGAGCCAATCAAGAAAGTTTCACAAACACACGAAAGGAATGAATCATCCACTATGAGAAAACCCATTATCGCAGGCAACTGGAAAATGAATATGACCCCCGCCGAAGCCGAGCAGTTGATTGCCGAGCTGATCCCGCTGGTCAAGGACGCCAAGTGCGACGTGGTCGTCTGCCCGCCGTATGTCGACCTTGCGGTCGTCGGCCGTCTGCTCGTTGGCACCAACATCAAACTTGGTGCGCAGAGCATCCACTGGGCGCCCAAAGGCGCGTTCACGGGCGAAATCAGCGCGGACATGCTGCTGGCCATGGGAGTAAGCTACGCCATCGTTGGCCACAGCGAGCGCAGGCAGTATTTTGGCGAGACGGACGAAACCGTCAACAAGCGCGCCAAAGCCGCTCTGGAAGCGAACATCACCCCGATCATCTGCTTTGGCGAAACGCTGGAACAGCGCGAAAAGGGCGTGACCGACTCCATCGTGAGCATGCAGACCGTAGCGGCTCTGGCTGGTTTTGAAGCGGAGGATGTGCTCAAGTCCGTCATCGCCTACGAACCCATCTGGGCCATCGGCACCGGCAAGACCGCCACCAGCGAGGACGCCAACACGACCATCAAGGTCATTCGCGGCGCGATTGCCGGCGTTTACGGCGCGAAAGTAGCCGACGAAGTCCGCATCCAATACGGCGGAAGCATGAACGCAAAGAACGCCCACGAGCTCATGGAAATGCCCGAGATCGACGGCGGTCTGATCGGCGGAGCGAGCCTCAAGAGCGAGGACTTCTCTAAGGTGGTTCACTTCGAATGACAAAACCCATCACCGCTCTGATCATCCTGGACGGCTTCGGCTGTTCACTGGAAAAAGAGTTCAACGCCATCGCCGCCGACGGCGCAAAGAACGTTACCCGCCTTTGGAACGAGTACCCGCATACGAAAATTGCCGCCAGCGGCATGGATGTAGGCCTGCCGGAAGGGCAGATGGGGAACTCCGAAGTCGGGCACCTCAACATTGGCGCGGGCAGAATCGTGTATCAGGAGTTTACGCGGATCTCCAAGTCCATTATGGACGGGGATTTCTACGAGAACGCCGCGTTTCTCGGCGCGATTGAAAACTGCAAAAAGAACGGCTCCGCGCTGCATTTGCTGGGACTTTTGTCCGACGGCGGCGTGCACAGCCACAATACGCATCTCTACGCGCTGGTCAAGCTCGCGCACGACGCGGGGCTGAAAAAGGTGTTCGTCCATTGCTTTATGGACGGGCGCGACGTGCCGCCGAGCAGCGGCAAGGGTTATGTGGAACAGCTCGACGAGCAGCTTAAAAAGCTTGGCTGCGGCAAGATTGCAACCGTGATGGGGCGCTACTACGCCATGGATCGGGACAACCGCTTTGAGCGCGTGGAAAAAGCATATGCCGCAATGGTCTGCGGCGAAGGCGTCACCGCGCATTCCGGAGAGGAAGCCATGCAACAGAGCTACGACAAGGGCGAAACGGACGAGTTCGTTCTGCCCACGGTCGTTCTGGAAAACGGCGCTCCCGTAGGGAAAATCAGCGCCAACGACAGCGTGATCTTCTTCAACTTCCGCCCCGACCGCGCGCGCGAAATCACCCGCAGCTTCATTTTTGAAGACTTCGATGGGTTCCCGCGCAAACTCGGATTCTTCCCGCTCTACTACGTCTGCTTTACGCAGTACGACAAGACGTTTGGCGACCGCGTGCACGTTGCCTATAAGCCGGAATCGCTCGACAATACGCTGGGCGCGTATCTCGCCGCCAACGGCAAAACGCAGCTGCGCATTGCCGAAACGGAGAAGTATGCCCATGTGACGTTCTTCTTTAACGGCGGCGTTGAAGCGCCGAACCCCGGCGAAGACCGCGCGCTGATACCGTCCCCCAAGGTCGCAACCTACGACCTCAAGCCGGAGATGAGCGCTTTCGAAGTCGCCGACGAAGCCGTCAAGCGCATCGAGAGCGGCAAGTACGACATCATGGTGCTCAACTTCGCCAATCCGGACATGGTGGGTCACACCGGCGTGATGGAAGCGGCGACCGCGGCGGTGCACGCCGTTGATGCTTGCGTCGGAAAAGTGGTGGATGCCATCCTCAAAACGGGCGGGCGCTGCATCATTACGGCGGATCACGGCAACTGCGAGAAGATGTGGGACGAAGCGGAAAATGCTCCCTTTACCGCGCATACAACCAATCCTGTGCCCTGCATTCTGGTGGACGATACACGCAAGGATGCCGTCCTTCGCGAGGGCGGGCGCCTGAGCGACCTTGCGCCGACGCTTTTGGAGCTGCTGGGGTTACCGGTGCCGTCCCAGATGACTGGAAAAACGCTGATCAAGGCCTGATTTTCGCTGGATTTTCAGCGGGTTTTCGCTTGCAATCGAATCGCGTGCATGGTATAATAACTTCTCGTGAGCGCGAAACGCGAAAGCCGAGTATTTGGCCGAAACGGGCACAGCGCATACGAATAAAAGAACGAATTTGCCTCGGCGCGGCGTGGTTTGCCCGCCGGAGAGTGCAATTGGAGGAATTTCAATATGGAAATCGCGGCGACCGTCATTCAGATCTCGCTCGTAGTTATCTCCGTTCTGCTCGTTGTTGTGGTCATGCTGCAGAAAACGAAAAGCTCCGGCATGGGCGCTGCGTTCGGCGGCGAAACCACGTCCTTTACCGCAAAGGGCAAGGCCGCGAGCCGTGAAGCGAAACTGCAGAAACTGACGATCATCCTTGCGTCTATCGTTGGCGTTCTCGCGCTGGTATTGACGATCTTCCAGTGATCGGCTGAACAAAAAACGAGCGGCGCGTCAGTTCGACGTGCCGCTTTTTCATGCAAACGGAACCGTTGCCCAGTTAACTTTGGCGCGAAAGCGCGCTTGACTTGACGATAGCGAACCGTTATCATGTACAAAGAATATATAATGTTGGATTCAGGAAGGGAAGAGTGCGGATCGTATGCCCATCAGGCGCGGAATCAAACCGCTGGCGCAGAACCGGAAAGCGCGGCACGATTATTTTATAGAAGACACGCTCGAGTGCGGCATTGAACTCTGCGGAACGGAAGTAAAATCCCTCCGGAAAGGGCAGTGCAACCTCAAGGACTGTTATGCGCAGGTCAAAAACGGCGAGCTGTTCGTCATCGGTATGCACATCAGTCCCTACGAACAGGGCAATATCTTCAACCGCGACCCCTTCCGTACGCGAAAACTCCTTGCACATAAAAGCGAAATCAAACGCCTCGCGGCAAGCTCCCAGCAGGACGGCATGAGCCTGATTCCGCTGCAGATATACCTCAAGGACGGCCGCGTGAAAATGGAAATTGCGGTCGCCAAAGGCAAGAAACTTTACGACAAACGCCATTCGATTGCCGAGCGCGACGCGGGGCGCGAGATGGAACGACGCTTAAAGGAGGACAGAGCATGAGAGCACTGCCGTTTAGTAAAGAAGAACTGGAAGCCATCGTGCAAAAGTACCCCACGCCGTTTCATATTTACGACGAAGCGGGTATCCGCAAAAACGTTCTCCGCCTGCAGGAAGCGTTCGCCTGGAACAACGGTTTCCGCGAATATTTCGCGGTCAAAGCGCTGCCAAACCCGGCGATCATGACGCTGCTGCACAGCATCGGCTGCGGAATGGACTGCTCTTCTATGACGGAACTGCTGCTCTCAAGCGCGGTTGGCATTACGGGAACGGACATTATGTTTTCCTCCAACGATACGCCGGCGGAGGAGTTCAACCTTGCGCGCGAGATGGAGGTTTTAATCAACCTCGACGATATTACGCACATTCCGTTTCTGGCGGAAAACGGCGGCATCCCGAAAGTCATCAGCTGCCGCTTCAACCCCGGCGGCGAGTTCATGCTGGGCAATACGATCATGGGCAACCCCGGCGAGGCGAAGTACGGCTTTACGCGCGCGCAGCTTTCGGAAGGGTTCCGCCTGCTCAAGAACGCGGGCGCGGAGAGATTCGGCCTGCACGCGTTCTTAGCCAGCAACACGACCGACGACGACTATTACCCGGCGTTGGCGCGGAAGCTCTTTAAAACCGCCGTCGAGCTCTACGAGGAAACCGGCGCGGTGGTTACCATGATCAACCTTTCCGGCGGCATCGGCATTCCGTACCGCCCATACGAAAAGGAAACGGACATTCGCTACGTTGGCGAGGAAGTGCAGCGCGAATACGAGCGCATCGTCAAGCCGTCCGGCTTGGAGATCAGCATCTTTACCGAGCTGGGGCGGTATATTACGGGGCCGTTCGGGTATCTGGTGACGCGTGCAATCCATAAAAAGGAAACGTACAAAAAGTACATCGGCGTTGACGCCTGCGCCTGCAACCTTATGCGGCCTGCAATGTACGGCGCGTACCACCACATCACCGTGATGGGCAAGGAAGATCAGCCGCTCACGAACGTTTACGATGTGGTCGGCGCGCTCTGTGAAAACAACGATAAGTTCGCAATCGACCGGCCGTTGCCCAAGACCGAACCGGGTGATTTGCTGGTCATCCACGATACCGGCGCGCACGGTTTTTCGATGGGCTATAACTACAACGGCAAGCTCCGCAGCGCGGAAGTGCTGCTGAAATCCGACGGTTCCACGGAACTGATCCGGCGCGCGGAGACGCCGAGCGACTATTTTTCCACGCTGGATATCCTCAATCT
>JBDKTD010000231.1:0-2475 GCA_039680365.1 Clostridiaceae bacterium | reverse complement strand
TCGCCCAGAACCAGCAGAACCGCGCCGCAGCCCCTTGCCGTCTCCACCGCCGCGTCCAGATCGTCCTCCGGCGTTTCGAGAACGCCGCAGCCGCGATGATACGCGACCTCGACGCCGGCTTCCTTCGCCAGCGCGCGTACGCCTTCCAGCACCGTAACATACGGCCGCACGGGCGGATGCGTCGGGTTCGGCATGGGGTGCGTAAAATACGTCCAGTCGCCGTACTGGGCGCGGATATCGTCCGCATTCGGGCCGACGACGGCGATCTTTTTGACGGTTGAAGCAAGCGGCAGAACCCCGTCATTTTTGAGCAGAACGAGGCTTTCTCGCGCAAGCGCCCTGCTCGCTTCGAGATGCTCTTCGCAGCCGAGGCAGCCCGGTACGCCGCGCTTTTCCGGCTGTTCGAACAGCCCCATGCGGAACTTGACGCGCAGGATGTTTTTGACCGCTTCGTCGAGCACGCGCTCTGGCATTTTACCCGAACGCACGAGCCGGATGGCGGACTCGTAGAACGCGCTGGTGGTCATGATCATATCGTTGCCCGCTTCGGCGGCGAGAAGCGACGCCTCGTCCAAATTTTCCGCAACATGCTGGCGTTCCACAAGGTTAGCCACGTTATCCCAGTCGGTCACGACAAACCCGTCGAAAGCAAGCTCGTCCCGCAGGATCGTTTTGAGCGTTTTCTCGCTCGCGGTAAACGGCGTGCCGTCAATAGAGCCGTACGCGGTCATCACCGTTGCGCACCCCGCTTCGATTGCCTGCTCGAACGGCGGCAAAAAGACTTCCCGCAGTTTTCGATAGGTCATCTCCGTATCGCAGGCGTCGCGCCCACCGACCGCCTCGCCGTAGCCAATGTAGTGCTTGGCGCAGGCGAGGATGCTCTCGCTGTCGTCCAAACGCTTGCCCTGATAGCCCCGTATGATCGCGGCGCCCAGCTTCCCGGCAAGATACGGGTCTTCGCCGAAGGTTTCGTCCACGCGTCCCCAGCGGGGATCGCGCCCCAGGCAAAGCACGGGCGAAAACGTCCAGTGCAGGCCGTCCGTTGCGATTTCCCGCGCGGTGACGCGCCCCATCTCCTCGACAAGCGCGGGGTTCCAGCTGCAGGCCGCGGCAAGCTGGCTCGGAAAAATGGTGGCTTTTTCGTTCAGCCCGTGGCCGTGGATAGCGTCGATGCCAAACAGCACCGGAATGCCGAGCCGCGTATGCAGCGCGATGGACTGCACTTCTCGCGCGTCGTCCCCCAGCACGTGCAGAAACGAGCCCGCGCCTTTTCTCGCCCAGTCCAACGCTTCCTCCTTTGGCACCATGCCGTAGGGAATCTGCACCATCTGCGCGGCTTTCTCCTCCAGCGTCATGCTGAAAAGGAGTTCTTCCACCCGCGCTTCGATAGCCGGATCGATCGTTCTCTGCTGTTTCATATAGGCTCCCCCGGCGCGTTTTGCGCCGTTTATTCTTGTTTCACTGTTCAAGCACGCGTGACTTTATTATAATAATACAAGCGCTTCCATTCCACATCTTTTTTCAGCAAACTGGATCGAACATTCTATATAAATAAAGGCGGTTTTTCGATGATCAGCAAAACGAAATTCCCCGCCGATGCGAAAACCATATTGCGTCTGTTCGACGCGGCGGGTATACCAAACGCTTGCGATATCCGCCCGCTTGGCGAAGGGGAGTTCAGCGCGGTGTTCGCCGCCCGCGCAAACGGCAAAGACTATGTGCTCAAGATCGCGCCGCGCGAGAATATCCCCGTTTTGACATACGAAAAGAACATGATGGCGTCCGAAGTCTTTTGGTACGGCGTCATGCGCGAGCAAACGGACATCCGCGTGCCGGAAGTCTATGCCGTGGACGATTCACACTCGATTATACCCGCAAGTTACTGCATCATGGAATTGCTGCCGGGAACGCCGTTGAACCGCGCCGACTTGACGCCGGAGGAGAAGACCGAATGTCTTGCGGAGCTTGCCCGCATGACGGCGCGGATGCACAACGTAACAAACAACCGCTTCGGTTACCCGCAGAACGGTCTGCACGATAACTGGTACGCGGCAATCCGCCAAATGACGAGCAATCTTCTCGACGACTGCCGCCGCAAACGCCGCCGTTCAAGACGCGGCGAGCGGCTGCTCAGGGAAATCGACCGCTTCCGCGCGATTTTGGAGCGGGTTCCCTGCTGCATGGTCAACTTTGATATCTGGGAACCGAACATCCTCGTCAACCGTGAGAAAGGCGCGATTCCTCTTGGCTGGATCGACCCGGAGCGGAGCTTCTGGGGCGACAGGATGGCGGACTTTGTCTGCCTGGACTTCTTTCTGCCGCTCGGTAAGAAAACGGCCGCGCTCGCGGCTTACAACAGCAGTACGGACGAGCAAGTGCTTGCCACGCCGGAAGAGACTATCCGCTGGGCGGTGATGCAGGCATACCTTGCGCTGATTATGGAAACGGAAAAGTACTACCGCTACACCCCCGCAT
>JBDKTD010000005.1:0-10199 GCA_039680365.1 Clostridiaceae bacterium | reverse complement strand
CGCTAGCACGAGTCGGGTGAAGCAAAAAGAGCCGCAAAGCGGCTCTTTGGGAGAATGCAACAGGGATTGCCGCGTATGCGGTTGAACGGTCGCCTGCCTAACCCGCGCATCCGAAGCTGCAACACGCGAGCTCCTGCGGAAAAACCCGTTAGCAAACTTTAGCGCGGCCTTTACAGGCACAGCATACTCTTCCACGCAGAAATATAATCTTCGGCTTCCGCCTTCGTATGCGCTTCGGCAAAGATGCGCAGCAGCGGCTCGGTGCCGCTGAAACGGCAGACGACAAAGGAATCGTCCGCAAAGTACACCTTGCACCCGTCCATATAAGAAACGCGGGCAGGAACCTTCTTAAACGCGGGAAGCGCATGGTCTTCCAGTATCTGCTTTGAAAGTTCCGCTCTTTTCTGCGCCGGGAAGGCGATGTTTTCTTCCTCCATCGTGTAGCAGCCGAATGGTTCTGAGATTCTTTTGATCAGTTCACTCGGGTATAATCCGGTTTTGCAGATCATTTCCACAAACAGCGCGGAAGAATAAACAGAATCCTTTCCGTGGATATGGCCGCGCACCGTAAGGCCGCCGGAGGACTCGCCGCCGAGAATCGCATCCACCTCGTCGATCTTTGCGGAGATGTATTTGAATCCGACCGGAACTTCGTAACAGGTTTCGCCCAACGATTCCGCAACGCGGTCCAGCAGGTGCGTGGTCGATAGGTTGCGGACAACCGGCCCCTTCCAGCCCTTGTATTCATGCAGGTAATAGTAGAGCAAAACCAGGATTTCGTTTGCGCTGATATACTGGCCGGTGCCGTCGATAACGCCGAGACGATCCCCGTCTCCATCGACCGCAATGCCGAGGTCGTAGCCGCCCTGTACGACAAGCGTTTGCAGCTCGCTCATCGTGCATTCATTCGGCGCGGGCATAAGGCCGCCAAAGTATGCGTCGCGATTTCCGTGTATCTGGTCCACCGTGCAGCGCGTCGTATGAAAGATAACGTTCAAAGGATAGGACGACGAACCGTGCATGGAATCAAATAGGATTCGAGGGCCGCGGGCGCGAATCGCTTCGGTATCGAGCACGGCGAGAACATTGTCAATGAACGGGTTGAAGGGGTTTTCGAGATAGGATACGACGCCAGCTTCTATCGCCTGGTCCATTGGCAGGACAAGCGGCTCACCGGCGGCGGCAGTTTCCCGCTCCAGCATCTCGGTCACCGCTATCGGCGCATCGCGCCCTTCGTCGACGATCACCTTAACTCCGTTGTAGTTGGAGGGGTTGTGCGAAGCGGTGATCTCTATGCCGTAATGCAGGCCGCGCTCCTTGACAATATACATGACCAGCGGGGTTGGAACGCTGCGGCGCATAAACAAAACAGAGATGCCGTTTGCCGCCAAAACCTCTGCCACCCATGTGGCGGCCTGCGCGGAAAGGAACCGCCGATCATATCCTACAACCACCGGCTTGTCCTGTTTTCCGTCGTTTATCAAACTGTTCGCCAGAGCCTGCGCGATTAAACGGATATTGCCAATATAAAAATCCTTTCCGATTTCCGCGCGCCATCCGCCGGTTCCAAAACAGATCATGTTAGTTTCGCTCCGATCGTTGAATTTCATCACGATAACAGTTCATAACATTATTATGTTACGTACATATTATGACAAGCTTTTCATCAAAATTCAATTGCTATCCGCTGAAAATTCTATATCTCTGCCGCATCCGTCGAATTTTAGGCGCTTTTGCAGAAGGATAATACTATGGCGTTAAAATGTCGAAATATCAATATAATGTCAAAAGGATGTAAAATTCTTGTAAAGTACATCGAATTAGAATATAATACATATACAAGTCAGAGAAAAAGTCTCAGACAATTATAACTTAATATGGAGGGGAAATCATGAAGAAGGTGACTCGTCTTTTAGCGTTGCTAATGGTTCTTGCCCTGGCGTTGGGCTCGTTTGCCTGCGCAAAGACCGAAGAGGCCGCTCCGGCGGAAGAAGCACAGCCCGAAGCTACCGAAGCTGTTGTGGAAGCGACCGAAGAACCGGCGCCCGCTGAGAAAGCGCCGGAGGATTACACCGGAAGTCTTGTTGTTTACTCGCCGCACGACGCAGATCCGCTCAACGCGGGCGTTGCGCTGTTCCAGGAGAAATACCCGAACATTACTGTTGAAGTAATTACCGGCGGCACCGGCGAGCTCTGCCAGCGCGTGGTCGCAGAGTCGGCCAACCCGCAGGGCGACGTATTGTGGGGCGGCGGAGCCGACACGCTTGCGGCGTACGCCGACTACTTCTCGCCGTATGTCTGCGCAAACGACGAGTTCATTGCGGACACGTTCAAGGACGCCAACGATCTCTGGATTGGTGAATCTCCTCTGCCGATGGTGTTTATTTACAACAAAACGCTGATCGACGAAGCCAGCGTCCCGACCACCTGGGAAGGCTTGACCGATCCCGCCTTAAAGGGCAAGATTGCATACGCCTCTCCCGCCAAGTCCGGCTCGGCTTATACGCAGCTCTGCACCATGCTGTTCAGTCAGCCTACCCTGGAAGAAGGCTGGGCGCTTGTTGAAAAGTTCATCGGTAACCTCGATGGCAAAATTCAGGAATCCTCCGGCAACTGCCATAAGCTCGTTGCCTCCGGCGAATACAGCATTGGCGTAACGATTGAAAAGTCCGCCGTTCTGTACAAAGATAATCCGGATATCGGGTATGTTTACCCCGCTTCCGACTCAGCGGTGCCGGATGGCGTAGCACTGATCAAGGGCAGCCCGAACGAAGAGAACGCCAAGCTGTTCATCGACTTCGTGACGGGTCATGACTGCCAGGTCGCGCAGAATGCCGATTGGGCGCGCCGCCCCGTCCGCAGCGACGTCCCCCCGGTAGGACTGCCGGAACTCAGCACGCTGGATCTGCTGAACTATGACTTCAGCTATGCGGCCATGAACAAGGAATCCATTGTTGAACAGTGGAATGATCTGACGGTCGGATAAACGCCCTTTGTTTTGCAAGGGGGACATTCCTTGCGAGTGTCCCCTTTGCGTTATTTTGAGTTATAATAAATGAAAGCAAGTCGGGGGAAGCGTCCTTCGGCTGCGGCGCACGGGCGCCTAAGACAGCGAGTCTTCCTGTCTAACCACATCTTGGAAGAACAGAACATGTCGGGAGGGAATGGGTTATGAGCAATAACGTCATCATTCAAAACGCGGTGAAGCGTTATGGGAGTTTTACCGCGCTGGACGGGGTGTCCCTGGACATCCGAGAGGGTGAGTTTTTTACGCTGCTCGGTCCATCGGGATGCGGAAAGACGACGCTGCTTCGAATGATCGCCGGTTTCAACTCCATTGAAGGCGGTGATTTCTACTTTGGTAAAAAGCGAATCAACGACAAGCCTGCGCATAAACGCGACATTGGCATGGTATTTCAGAATTATGCGATATTCCCGCATTTGAGCGTGGAAGAAAATGTAGCTTACGGCCTGAAGGCGCGAAGCGTGCCGCGCGAGGAAATCAAGAAGCGCGTTGCCGATGCGCTTGAGCTGGTGCAGATTTCTCACCTTGCAACGCGAAAGCCAAACGAGCTCTCCGGTGGGCAGCAGCAGCGCGTAGCGCTCGCGCGCGCGTTCGTTATTGAGCCGAGCGTTCTGCTGATGGACGAACCGCTGAGCAATCTCGACGCAAAGCTGCGCGTTCAAATGCGCACCGTGATAAAAAAACTGCAGCGCCGCCTCGGAATTACGACGATTTACGTCACCCACGATCAGGAAGAAGCGCTCGCCATTTCGGATCGCATCGCCGTGATGAAGGAAGGCAAGATCATGCAGATCGGAACGCCTTCCGAAATCTACGCAAAGCCCGCCAGCCCGTTTGTGGCTGGGTTTATCGGCGTCAGCAACTTTATTGAGTGCGAAGTCTCCGGAAAAGCGAGCGATGCCTTAATTCGTTTTAAGGACGGGCTGGAACTGCGTATGCGCCTGTCGCGCGAGTACGCTGGAAAAGCGACTCTCTCCGCGCGGCCGGAGCAACTAAGCTTTGCCAAGGACGGAATGTCGGGGAAAACGCTTTTTTCAACGTTTCTCGGCGACTTTATCGAATATGAGGTTCAGCTTGACGACGGGCAGAATCTGATCGTCAACGAATACACGAAGGACACCACCGTGATCCACCCGATTGGCGAACATGTCCATATCCGCTTTGATCCGGCAAGCGTCAGCCTTTACGAATCTGAAACGGGGGAGGTGCTGGTTTCGTGAAGCCGATTCAACTGCCCGTGCGCCAGCGTTTCCGGCCGGATTTCTGGTTCGCCACAAAGCTGACGCTGATTCTTGCGCTTTGCGTATTCATTGTCTATCCGTTCTACACCATTTTAACAAAGAGCGTGTTCTCAACAAAAGTGGAAGGAATCACGCTTTACAATTTCATTCGCTTTTTTACAAAGCCTTACTATTACCAAACGCTGGTGCATTCGATCGTCGTCTGTCTATCCACAGTGCTTTTGACAACGCTGATCGGCGTTCCGATTGCGTACCTGATGACGCGGTACAACATAGCGGGCAAGAAGCTGCTGCATATTCTGATTATTATGTCGCTGATGAGCCCGCCGTTCATCGGAGCGTATTCCTGGATTATTCTGCTCGGAAGGAACGGGCTGATTGCGAAGCTCTTTGCGACAATCGGCATGACTTCGCCAACGATCTATGGGCGCAACGGCATTATTTTCGTCTTTATGCTGCATCTGTTCCCGTATATCTATCTTTACACATCGGGCGCGATGAACAGCATAGACAGTTCTCGTGAGGAAGCCGCAGAGAACCTCGGCATGAGTAAACTGCGCCGGATTATCACGGTTACGCTGCCCGTCATCCTGCCGTCAATCCTTGCGGGGTGCATCATGGTGTTCATGACGTCTCTTGCGGATTTTGGCACGCCGATGCTGCTGGGGGAGGGATACACGGTTCTGCCGGTGCTGGTGTATAACGAGTACATGTCCGAAAGTGCGATCAACCCCAATATGGCGTCCGCGCTTTCCGTGATCATCGTGATTTGCTCGCTGCTGATTCTGGCGTTTCAAAAGTTCGTTGTCGACCGCAAGAACTATATGATGAGTTCCCTGCGCCCGCCGCAGGAGATACAGCTCAAAGGCGCAAAACGGTTCTGGGTTTCGCTGCCGGTATATGTCATAACGTTTCTTGCGTTTTTGCCGCAGATTGTCGTAGTCTGCCAGTCGTTTGTGGAGCGCAGCTTCTCCGGCATTGTGCAGGGCATCAACCTGAGTAATTACCAGGCGATGATGAAGCGTCTTTCGACCAACATTACGAATACCTACGTGTTTTCGATTATCGCGATTGTTTTCATCATTTTTGTCGGTATTCTTGCTTCTTACATCCTTGTGCGCAAAAAGGGCAAGATTTCTTCGCTCATCGATACGCTGATCATGTTTCCCTATGTCATCCCCGGGTCGGTGCTTGGCATCGGGCTGATCGTTGCGTTTAACCGCAAGCCGATTGTGCTTGTTGGAACGGCGGCGATTATGATTATTTCTTACGTTGTGCGTAAGCTACCGTATACGGTGCGCTCCGGCAGCGCGTTTCTCTATCAGCTGGATCCATACATCGAGGAAGCTTCGATTAACCTTGGCGTCTCGCCGATGAAGACCTTTTTCACGGTAACGGCGCGTATGATGCTGCCGGGCATCCTTTCCGGCGCTGTGCTGAGCTGGATTACCTGCATTAACGAACTCTCCAGCTCCATCATGCTCTACAGCGGAAAAACATCGACGATCGCCGTTGCTATCTATCAGGAGGTTACCCGCATGAGCGATGGAACCGCCGCCGCGCTTGCAACAATACTGACCGTTACAACGATCCTTTCCCTTCTGATCGTGTTCCGCATTACAAAGGGCAAGGTGAAAATTGTATAACCGCGCAAGGCGTTGCGTTTTGATCGCGATGAAAGGTAGCTGCTTGAATGATTCGAACGATTGTATTTGACATGGGTGGAGTACTGATTAAGTTTGACCGGGAATTCTTTATCCGCAGACTGGGCGTAGATCCAAAAGACGAAGAAGTCTTAATGAACGAAGTGTTTTGCTCTCTCGAATGGGCGCGCATGGATCGCGGTTCTATGACGGAGTCGGAGGCTGCAGAAAGCATTTGCGCGCGGTTGCCGGAACGGCTGCATCTTGCGGCGGAACGGCTGGTAACGATGTGGGATCGCCCGATTCTTGAAGTGGACGGCATGTATGCGCTTGTAAAGGAGCTGAAAGCGAAAGGATATCAGGTATTGCTGCTTTCAAATGCAAGCGTACGCCAGCACGAATACTGGCCGCGCATACCGGTTTCGGAACTGTTTGACGGCAAGCTGATTTCCTCGGATGTTCATCTGGTGAAGCCGCAGCCGGAAATCTACCGGCTGTTATGCGACACGTTCCATGTCCATGCGGAAGAATGCTTCTTCATTGACGATGCGCCAATCAACATCGAAGGCGCTTACGAAGCCGGTATTCAGGGCGCAGTTTTCCATGGCGACGCCGGCGCATTGCGCAAAGCCCTGCGCGCTGCCGGCGTGACGGTCGACGAAACGTGCGATTCTCACACTGTCCTCGACAGAGATTCCACAGCTTCTTAACAGACATCAAAAAACACCTGTTATTCGGTTTTGACCGATTTTTATGCCAAAGCCTGACCCTCCAGTAACGCAAAAACCGCCCGAAATGGGCGGTTTTTTACTGGTTGCGGGGGAGGACTTTTTTGTTCAAATCAGACGTGTTTTCTTGCAGTCCATGTTTTGCATGCGATCTTTCTCGCAAAGCACGCCGCTGGAAACGCCGTTGCAAGGGCGTTTTTGTCACCGTACAGCAACATAGGCGCGGGTTCTAGTTCATCTGATCCGGAAAGATAAATCAACAATTGATCGGCAGCAATATGATAACCTTGAAACGAGCGGGGAGCAGCTGGTTTTACAGCTCGCTTTCCGTCGCCGGACGGGAAAAAACGCGTCTGTACTCTGTTGGGGAAATGAATTCCTTTTCTTTAAAATAACGGCTGAAATAATGGATACTGCCAAACCCTGTCATGCTGGATATTTCCGTTATGCTGTGGTTTGTGTAACACATCAGTTCCTTTGCCTTAAAAAGGCGGAACCGGCTGATGAACTGCTGAGTCGTGCACCCATACTCGCATTTAAAGAGCTCGTCGATCTGGCCGGGACTTTGCAGGAAGGCCGCGCTGAGCTGACGGATGCTGATATCACTTGCGATATGGTCGTCAATATAGCTTAATATTTGATTGAGCGTTTCGTTGGACGAGGGCGAAAAAAGTATGCCGCAATTGAGAGAGGCGATGGGCGAACGGTGCTTTTGTATGCCAATGTACCCATAATATAACAGCGAGAGGATATTGTAGCCAATGCAGTCGTCAATGCAGTCGGCCTGCAGCGAATCGGCGTTTCGAATGTTCAAGATGCAGGAGCGCGCATAGATTGCATCTATATGCAACTTAGGGCCGAGGTGGTCTACCATCTTTCGCAGGTTATCGTCCTGAATTGTAAAGTGTACAGCCAGCGCCGCACCGCCTGGATCAGGCAGCCCGATGCCGCCGCAGCCGCTTTCCGGCAGAAGATATACCTCGTGTTGATGCAGGCGAATATCGCGCTCGCCCATTCGAAAGCGCAGCGCTTCCTCCAGCGCAAACATCAGGAGAAACCCATCCGGGAAACACTCGTTCCATCCTGCTTCGCCGGACTGCACAACACGGATTATTTCGATGCTTGGGATGAACATAGGATCGTTCTTCGCCTCAGGACTGGTTACGGATATAGTCCGCGCCACCCTGCAGATGCGCCTGCATATAGTCGGAAGCGCTGCGCGCATCGTGCCGAAGGATGGACTCGTAAATTTTCTTGTGATAGATGAGGGAAGTCGTCAAAGCGTTCGGCGGCGAGATGCTCGCTTTGATTGCATCCTTGAGCATATCGCCCAGAAGCCCCAATATCGTCTTGAGCACTTCGTTGGAACTGAATCGCGCAATCTCGTAGTGAAAACGCGCATCATACTCGTTATACGTTTCGAGATCGCCGTTGAGCGCGCAGGCTTCCATGTTGTCCAGCAGGTCATGGAGAGCTTGCGTCTGTTCTTCGCTCGCGTTTACGGCGGCTAGTTCTGCGGACTTGCACTCGATGAGCATGCGAACTTCGAAGATGTCTTCGAGGTTTTTTTTGTTCAGTGAAAGCATCGGCAGCAGCGGCTTCATGAACGACTCCGGGCTAAGGCTCTTAACAAAAGTGCCGTCGCCTTGGCGGACGTCCAGAATGCCCATAATGCTCAACATGCGCACGGCCTCGCGAATGGTAATGCGGCTTACATTAAACATTTGAGCGAGGTCGTTTTCAACCGGCAACTTGTCGCCGATTTGGTAGAGATGGTTACAGATCATCGCTTGCAGCTCCCGTGCAACCTGGTCGGAAAGACGATCCTTAACGACACTCATAAAACCCTCCCGTTAAAACAACAAATCATATAATGATAAAATAAACCTTTTCCCAAATTTTGTAAAGCGTCCAGGACAAACATTACCAAAATTACCAAAAATCATTAAAAAAGGGTTGAAAAATGCAAAATTTTGATCCGTTTGTGCAAAGACAAACGCAAAATGACGCGTTATAATGCTGTCATAGCAAATAAACATCAATTCATTATATCATCAAATAATATGTTAACGAGGCGACGCAATTGAACCCAGCATTTGATTTTCTGGACGCTATCGAAAGCCTGCTCGAGAAAGTAAAAAAGACGCAGGGACCGGCATTTGAGAAATGCGCAGAAGTTCTGTCCGATACAATCGTGAGCGGACATACCGTTTTTCTTTGGGGCCCGGGAGGGCATTCCTCCATTTTTTCGGAGGATGCGATGTACCGCAAAGGGGAACTGGCGAACATCTGCCCGATTTACGACCCGAACATTTCACTCTCCCATGGCGCTGCGCGAGAAATAAACGGTATGGAACGGGTCGAAGGATTCGGCAAAGTTGTAGTACAATACTACGGAATCGGTAAAGGCGACGCCGTCCTTCTCGGCAGCGCGTACGGGATCAACCCGGTAGCGATTCAGGGGGCGATCGAGTGCAAAAAGCGCGGCGCCTTCGTCATTTCTATCACCTCGCCCGGCTTTTCGGACGCGTCAACCTACGGCGGCGCGAAGCACAAGAGCGGAAAGAGCCTCTACAGCGTCTCCGATTTGTATATCGACAGCTTTGTGCCATATGGCGACGCCATTTTAGAGTACGATGCGTTTGAGCATAAAATTTCACCCGTCGCTACGATCATGCAGGCGATTCTGCTCAAGGCGGTGCTGGCGGAAACGATGGTAAAGCTCAAGCAAAAAGGCGTGGATCCCTTCACCTGGACGAACTCGCTGCAGGAAGGCGGCATTGAAGCCAACAGCGAGTATATGAAGAGCATCTGGGGCCGCGTCAAGAGCATGTAAGGAAGCATGTAAGGAAGAATGAAGAGAATGGAACATAGAGAGAACAGGTTTTCGGAAATGACGCTTGCGTTTTCCGGACTGGAGAAACAGAACGAAGCGATCGACAAAGCTGCGCACGTCCTTGCGGAAGCGGCACAACGCGGGGCGTTGATTCATGTTTTCGGCGTGGATGCGCGCGCGGCCGATATCGAAGGCGAACTCTTTTTTCGGCCAGGGTGTTTCGCCTGCGTAAACCCCGTTTATGATCCGGCGTTTGCTAACTCGCACGGCGCTTACCGCAGCGAGCTCTGCCGCCCGCTGGACGGTCTGACAGCGCGCATACTCGAGTATTACGAGTATATGGAACCCGGTGAACCGTTGCTGCTGCTGGCGTTCGACGCGGATTCTATTGCGCTGCGGCAAGCGGCGGAATGGGCAAAGTCGCATGGGCTCGCTGTAATCACAATTCTGCCGGGAAAGCCTTCCCGCGAGAAAACGAGGTCCTTGTTCGACACGGCGATCTATCTGGGACCTTCATACAGCACTCTGCTCATGACGGCGGCGCTGGACGAGCTGATGGCTCGCGCGGTTGCGCTTGCGCCCGAAGCAGATATCTGGAAGGGGAAAGATTTTCCGGATCTGGAGATCAACGCGGCCGTGATTGAACGGTATCTGTGGCGCGTTCGGCACCTGTAAAATCCAAACACGATCCAGTAGACACGGCGAAGCCGGGAAAGAACCGAAAAT
>JBDKTD010000065.1:0-10499 GCA_039680365.1 Clostridiaceae bacterium | reverse complement strand
TAAAGAGCGTCGCCGAGTCGATTGTAATCTGTTTGCCCCTATTCCCGGATGGGTGCGCCCGCGCCGGGTCGAGCGTTACCTGCTCCAGCGTTTCTCGTTCCAGCCGCCAGAACGGGCCGCCGGAAGCGGTCAGGATCAGGCGTTCGACCTCGTTTGCGCGGCCGTTTTGCAGGCATTGGAAGATGGCGGACTGCTCGCTGTCCACGGGGATGATCTCACCGCCGAAGCGCCGTTTTGTTGCGTCCACAAGCGTTTTGCCGCAGACGATGCTTTCTTTGTTCGCAAGAGCGACGCGCTTGCCCTGTTCGAGCGCGGCCAGCAGGGGTTTCAGCGCCGCAAACCCGCTGACGCCGTTGACGACGACGTCCGCCTCCGCTCTTGCGGCAAGAACAATGCTTGCGCCCTCGCCGAATATCGTTTCCGTTCCGGCGGGTAAACGGGCGGGATCGAACGGTGTTTCGCTCGCCACGACGCGCGGGCGGAAGCGCTTCGCCTGATCGATCAGAGTTTCTATATCGCTTCGGGCGGATAAGCCAAAGAGCGTCATCTCCCCGCTCTGCGAAGAAATGACGTCCAGCGCCTGCCTGCCGATGGAGCCGGTGCTTCCAAGCACCGTAATATTCTTACTCATGTATGATTCCTAAACATATATTATTCGCCGCTTGTTTGCAAAAATCTGGTGTCGGAGTTTACGATCCACTACAGAATCGCGAGTTGGCGGAGCACAACGAACACGCAGAGCACCAGCGGCGCGCAGAACAGAATGCTGTCGATGCGGTCGATAATGCCGCCGTGGCCGGGGAAAACGCTCGAAAAGTCCTTTACCCCAGCCCAGCGCTTGATGGTTGAGGCAAACAGATCGCCGAACTGCGAAAGCAGCCCGCAGCCGAATCCGAGCGAGATCAGAATAACCGGGTTGATTGCAGAACCCCAGACATGCTGCAGGTAATACATACCAACCCCGAATGCAATACCGCCAAGAAGCGCGAAAATCGCGCCTTCAACGGTCTTTTTGGGGCTGATGGTCGGGCAGAGCTTGTGCTTGCCGAGCAGCGTTCCGCCAAAGTAGGCGAACGTATCCGCGCATTCCGGCGCGGCATACGCCATGCCCGCGGCAACCAGCGCGGTCGTGCGGTCAAAGTTGAAGTACACGAGCATCATGCACATTAAAAACAGCGTCGGGTAATTCATAATAAACAGCGAAGGGATGATGTCGTTGGTCGAATGGATCTTTGTAAAGAGCGAGTAGATCATCGTCGTCATCACGGTCGCCATATAGAAGATGATCATTGCGAGCAGCCCGAAATAGTAGTAAACGAAGCTATACGACACCGCGAAGATATATGCGGGCACGACGATCGGGTTATACCCTTTTTTACGGAAGGTAAGTCCCATTTCGAAGATTGCGGCAAGCGAAAACAGCGAAAGCACGCTCAGCAGCATAAATCCGCCGAAATAGAGAACGGCAATCAGCATGAGCACCAGCAGGACGCCGACGATAACCCTTGTTTTCATGCTTCCTCCCCCAATCCGCCGTATCGCCTGCTGCGTCCGGTAAAGTCCCGCAGCGCGTTTAAGTAGCATTCATCCGAAAAGTCCGGCCAGTACTCTTTGGGAAACAAAAATTCCGCGTAGGACATCTGATAGAGTAAAAAATTGGAGATTCGCTGTTCGCCGCTTGTACGGATGACAAGATCGACTTCCGGCAAACCTTTGGTATAGAGAAACGACTCAAACAGCTCTTGCGGTATTTCGCTGAGCCCCTGCGCCGACGCCGCTTTTGCCGCTTCGTTTGCCGCGCGCAGAATCTCCGCGCGGCTGCCGTAATTGAGCGCGATGCTGAGCTTCAGGCCTTCGTTTTTGCCGGTGCGCGCCATCGCGCGCTCCACCGCGTTTTTAGCGCGCGTGGGCAGCCGGGTCGTATCCCCGATGATGCGAATCTGGACGTGGTTTTCGTCCAGTTCGTCGATTTCGTTGGTAAAGTACTCCACGAGCAGACCCATCAGCGTGCCGACTTCGTCCTCAGGACGCTTCCAGTTCTCAGTGGAGAACGCGTAAAGCGTAAGCGCCTCGATGCCGAGATCGGAGGAAAGCTGGATGATGCCGCGCAGCCGGTCGGTACCCGCGCGGTGACCCGCGCTCCGCGGGAGCCTGCGGCTTTTTGCCCAGCGTCCGTTGCCGTCCATGATGATGGCTACGTGCTTTGGCAGAGCGGCGGCGGACAGGCCGAGTTCCTGCAGTTGTTCGTCGGTGTATGTTCGCATCGTTCTCTTTCACAGGAGCAAGGTGCAGAGAAGCACCCTGCACCTTACTTAATCCTTTGTTTCGTTCGGTTCCGTTTTAAAAAAGGCGTAGACCAGTACCACTTCGTTCCCGCTCGGCGCGCTCTGACGGATAACCCGCTGTTCGGTGCCGTCGGTAACGCCCTTTTTGCTGCGCGTTTCCCTCGCCGCAACGCGGTACCCTTCGCTTATCAGAATATCCTCTGCAAGTTTCAGCGGAAATCCAAGTACGCTTGTCAAACCGCGAGAATCTCCTTTTCCTTGGCCGCGAGAATCGTATCGATCTCCTTGATCATGTCGTCAGTGAGTTTTTGAATCTTCTCTTCGAGATATTTCTGGTCGTCTTCGGTGATCGTGCTGCTCTTGCAGTCCTTTTTCACCTGTTCCATCACGTCCCGGCGGATCGAGCGGATGGCGACCTTGCCCTCTTCGCCCTTTTTATGGACGACCTTGACCAAATCCTTTCTGCGCTCCTCGGTAAGTTCCGGGAAGAGCAGGCGAATTACCTTGCCGTCGTTTGAGGGATTGATGCCTAAGTCGGACTTTTGAATCGCTTTTTCAATGGCGGGAATTGCTTTTTGATCCCAAACCGCAATTACCAGCATGCGCGGTTCCGGCGTAGAAATGTTACCGAGCTGCGGAATCGGCGTTGGTGTTCCATAATAGTCCACCATAATTCGCTCCAGGAGCTGCGGATTTGCGCGCCCCGCGCGTAGACCGCCGAGCTCGCTTTTGAGCACGGCGATGGTTTTATTCATTCTTTCCTTCGTACTGTCAATAGTCGCGTCTGCCATGGTTCCATCCTCCTGTTCCTGTTTATTCTACTATAGAGTGCTCGTTTACTTCAAGAGAGAATCTGTAATTGTGTCATGCCCGCTGTGCTGCAGAAATAGATACGCAAAGTGCCCGGCGTTGTCTTACGCGCGGGCACTCGCAAAAGAGCAGCTTTATTCGCAAGCCAGAATGTGCGTTCCGATGGAATCGTCGGCAAAAACTTCCTCAATCTGGCTGAGCGCAAAGACGCGAATGGGTATGTTCTGCTCCTTGCAGAGCGTAATTGCGGTCAGGTCGGTGGCGTGCAGGCTTTCGGCAACGACGCGATCATACGTAATTCTCGTATATTTGACCGCCTTGGGGTCGGTCTTCGGGTCGGCCGAATACACGCCGTCCACATTTTTTGCAAGCAGAAGCGCGTCCGCGCCGATCTCCGCCGCCCGCAGCGCCGCCGCCGTATCTGTGGAAAAGAACGGGCACCCGCTGCCGCAGGCAAAGATGACGACTTTGCCTTCCTCCAGCGCGCTTCTTGCCGCGCGGGAAGAGAACGAGTCGCAGAAGCGCTCCATTTCCACTGCGGACTGAACGGAGCAGGGCACGTCCAGGCGCTCCAGCGCGTCCTGCAGGGCAAGGGCGTTGATCGCGGTGGCAAGCATGCCCATGTGGTCCGCGCGGTTACGCTCCATTCCTTCCGCGCTGCGCCCGCGCATAATGTTTCCACCGCCGACGACAACGCCGATCTGCACACCCTTTTGCCGGATTGCTTTGAGCATAGCTGCCGTCTTGAGCACGGTTTCGCGGCAGATGACCGACTGCTCCGAAGAGAGCGCTTCTCCGCTGACTTTAATAAGTACGCGTTGATACATTGTTTCTCGCCTTTCCAAGCGGAGTTTACCGTTCCGCTCAGCAGATTTCATTTCTTTCGTTTGTTTTATTATACGCCGGCAAGCCGAAAAAAAGGAACACGTTTCCGTGTTCCTTTTATTCTGTTTTAGTGCTTGGTCGCGGCGGCGATCTCTTCGGCAAAGTTGCACTCGCGCTTCTGCAGGCCTTCGCCCATTTCGAAGCGGGCGAACCGCTTTACGGTGATCTTTGCGCCGAGCTCCTTGGAGGTGTTCTCCAGCAGCTTGGTGATGGTCAGGCTGGTGTCCTTAACGAACAGCTGCTCAAGCAGGCAGACTTCTTTATAGAACTTCTCAATTCTGCCGACCAGCATCTTTTCAATGACTTCCGCAGGCTTGGGCTTCTCTTCGTTGAGCGCCATGGCGCGGTTGATTTCCTTTTCGTGCTCCAGTTCCTCGGCGGGGACGTCTTCCCGTTTGAGGTAAGAAGGACGAGCTGCGGCAATCTGCATGGAGATGTCGTGTGCTACGGCCTTGAAGGCGTCGTTGTCCTTCAGGTTCGCAGGCGCTTCCATTTCCGTCAGAACGCCAATGCGTCCGCCAAGGTGGATATAGCAGTCCACAACGCCTTCGAAGCGCGCGAAGCGACGGATGCTGATCTTTTCACCGATCTTGAGCACCGCTTCGTTGAGCATGCCGGAGATCGTCGTTCCCGGAGTCGCAATGCAATCCTGCGCAAGCAGAACGTCCACGTCCGCGGGATTCGTCTTTGCGATCTGCGCGGCGACCATGGCGACAAAATCCTTGAAGTTGTCGGTCTTGGCGACGAAGTCCGTTTCGCAGTTGACTTCAACGATCACGCCGACGCCCGTTTTCGGATCGGCAAAACCGTCGACGATGCCTTCCGCCGCGATGCGCCCGGCCTTCTTGGCAGCCGCCGCGAGTCCTTTTTCGCGCAGATAGTCCTTGGCCTTCTCGAAGTCCCCGTCGCACTCGGTGAGGGCTTTTTTGCAGTCCATCATGCCGGCCTGCGTGAGTTCACGCAGCTCCATTACGTCTTTTGCGGTAAACATAAGTATATTCTCCTTCCGAAAACGAATTACGCTTCTTCTTCCTCGTCCGCTTCCGCGGCTTCGGGTGCGTCGGTCATCTGCTCGCCCTGGTGGCCTTCAATCACGGCGTCCGCAATTTTGGCGGTGATGAGCTTGACCGCACGGATGGCGTCGTCATTGCCCGGGATCGGGTAATCGACTTCGTCCGGATCGCAGTTCGTGTCGATGATGGCGACGATCGGGATTTTCAGCGTACGCGCTTCCGAAACAGCAATGTGCTCTTTGCGCGGGTCAACCACGAACAGCGCGGCGGGAAGCTTCTTCATATCCTTGATGCCGCCGAGGTTCTTTTCGAGCTTTTCGCGTTCGGCGCGGAGCTGGATGACTTCCTTCTTGGGGAGCAGTTCAAAATCGCCGTTGGCTTCCATCTGCTCGATCTGACGCAGACGCGCGATGCGGCCCTGGATGGTCTTGAAGTTGGTGAGCATGCCGCCGAGCCAGCGCTGGTTGACAAAATACATGTCGCAGCGTTTCGCTTCGGATTCGATGGATTCCTGCGCCTGCTTTTTCGTGCCGACGAACAAAATAGACTGATTGCTTTCCGCGACCGAGCGCACAAAGTAATAAGCCTCTTCGATCTTCTTTACGGTTTTCTGCAGATCGATAATGTAGATGCCGTTGCGCTCCGTAAAGATGTATTCTTTCATCTTCGGGTTCCAGCGGCGGGTTTGATGGCCGAAATGTACACCGGCCTCCAACAGTTGTTTCATGGAAATCACGGACATGATAGTTAAACCTCCTCGTTTTTATCTTCCCGATGTTTCTGCTTCCCCGGTAACCCCGAACATGCGGGGCACGAGCCGCGGAATCCGCACCGGTGCGTGATACCTCGCGTATTATAGCACGCCGGTTTTTCTTTAATCAAGCATTATTTTCAGATTTTATGCGGAAAATCCGGTCTTTGCAGACCGGAACGTTCGCTATTCTTCCTTGTTCTCGTCGCATTCGGCTTCGTCGTCCTCGTCGATCAGTTCATCGAAGAGGTCGAGAAATTCCTGAAATACTTCGTCCAGCAGGATCGGATTTTCAATGGAGACGTAGTTTTCGCCGCTCTTGTCCTTTACGACTTCCAACAGCACCACCTCGTCGTCCTCAACGCCTTCAACCTGATCGACGGGAAGCAGGGCGGCATAACGCTTGCCCTCGTAGTCAAACGTCATTACAAGGTCGAACGAAACCGTTTTTCCGCTTTCATCGATCAGCTCAACGATATTGCCTTGTTCTTCCATTATTTTTCCTTTCCCGCGCAATTGATGCGGCATTGGGATATTCCGGTTTTACGAATCGCGCCAATCAAGCGTTGCCTTTTACATCAATGCAACTTTGCTGAATTAACACAGCGGCCTTATTAAGTGTTGCCCTTTGCGTCCAAATAGCTTTGCAGAATCAAGACGGCCGCGACCTTGTCGATCACGTCTTTGCGCTTGTCGCGCCGCATATCCGCTTCAATGAGGACGCGCCGCGCGCTGGCGGTAGTAAGGCGCTCGTCCCAGAACGCGGAATCCCCGTCCCAGCCTTTGAGCACTTCGTCCGCAAACGCTTTGGTATACTCCGCCTGCATGCCGTAGCTGCCGTCCATATTGCGCGGCATGCCAAACACGAGCTTGACGGGTCGGTATCCGTTTGCAATTTTAAGCAGGTGTTCAACGTCCTTATTCAGGTCGTCCGAGCGAGTATACGTTTCAATTCCCTGCGCGGTAATGCCCAAGGGGTCGCTGACCGCAACGCCGATGCGGCGTTCGCCAATATCGAAAGCCAAAATTCTCAGCATCTGTTGTGCTATTTCCTTTCCACGTACGCGCGGACGAGCTCTTCGAGCAGTTCGTCCCGTTCGATGCGGGAAATCAGATAGCGGGCATTGTTGTAGCTTGTGATATAGGTCGGATCGCCCGAAAGGAGGTAGCCAACGATCTGGTTGACCGGGTCGTAACCCTTTTCGCGCATGGCTTCATAAACGCTCACGAGCGTATCCTTTGCGCTGCGTTTTTCGCGCGAAATTTCGAATTGCTGGGTATCTCTGAGATTGTCTTGCATGGAGTTCACCTCTCTGGAGAAATTATACCAAAAATGCGCTCGAATGGATAGCGTTTTCTGCATACTGTTCTGAATTTGCCGTTCGTTCACATTCCGTTTTCTTGGTATTCACGAACGTAAAACAACGATGCCGCAACAGGTAGGTATTGTATAAAAAAACGCTCCGCGCGGTTGACCCGAGCGGAGCGTAAGAATGGCTGATTCAGCGTTATTTCATGACTTCCTGCGTCATTTCATTTTCAACGCCAGCATCTTCCACCTGCGCGATTGCGCCGCGGGCAAAGACCAGTTTGACCTTATCCGGCCCGACCAGCAGAATGACGGTGTCTTCCTTGATCGTAGAGATCGTGCCATACACGCCGCCAATGGTGCGTACGCGGTCGCCCGCTTTCAGCGAGGACAGCATGTCCTTAACCTTCTTGTCGCGGCGGCGCTGCGGGATGATCATGATGGCGAACATGGCGATCATCAGAACGATGAGGATGCCGTAGCTGCTGAAGAAGCTCGAAATTCCTTCGGTGAAACTTGCGCTCATATAATAAAACCAATTCCCTTCCTGTAATTACAATCAGTGTATATGATTCCCCGAGGAGCGTCAAGTGTCACAATGTGTTAAAATAGAAACAAACGGAGGCAAAATGTTGTTTTTGCCTCCGAAATGCATTTCAGCATACTTGCGTCAGGCTTTGCCGGACTGCTCCGCTTTCTTCTTCTGGTAGTCTTCAATCGCGGCTTTCACCGCTTCTTCGGCGAGCACCGAACAGTGAATCTTCTGCGGGGGCAGACCTTCCAGCGCTTCCACGACGGCGGCGTTGGTAATTTGCAGCGCCTCGTTGACGCTCTTGCCTTTAATCATCTCGGTCGCCATGGAGCTGGTTGCAACCGCAGCTCCGCAGCCAAACGTCTTAAACTTGACGTCGCGGATGATCTCGTTTTCGTCAATATCCAGAAAGATCTGCATGATGTCGCCGCACTTGGCGTTGCCGACCGTGCCGACGCCGCTGGCGTTGTCGATTTCGCCGACATTGCGCGGATTCTTAAAGTGATCCATCACTCGTTCCGTATACATAAAATCAATCTCCTTACTTCTTCCGGCGGAGTTTCGCGCCGTCGGCTATTTTCGTTCTGTAATCAGGTTTACTTCGTTTTGTGGTACAGCGGGGACATATCGCGGAGGCGCTGCACGATCTGCGGAAGCAGGTTGAGCACATAGTCTATTTCCTGCTCGGTGGTGAATTCCGAAAGCGTGAGCCGGAGCGAACCATGCGCAACCTCGTGCGGCAGACCCATGGCAAGCAGCACGTGCGAAGGGTCGAGCGACCCGCTCGTGCAGGCCGAACCGCTGGACGCCGCTATGCCGTTGATATCCAGCATCAGGAGGATGGATTCGCCTTCTATGTAGCGGATGCTGAAGTTGACGTTGTTCGGCAGGCGCTTCGTCGGGTGGCCGTTGAGCTTGACGTCCGGAATCGCCGCGGGAATGCCCTTCATGAGCTTGTCGCGCAGCGCGCCGACGTGGACGGCGTTTGCTTCCATATGTTCAACAGCAAGTTCCAGCGCGCGCCCCATGCCGACGATGCCGGGCACGTTCTCGGTGCCCGCGCGGCGCTTCTTTTCCTGGCCGCCGCCGATGATCAGCGCGGGAACACGGACGCCTTTTTTAATGTACAGCGCGCCGATTCCCTTGGGGCCGTGGAACTTATGGGCGGACATGCTGAGCATGTCGATATTCATTTCGGAAACGTTGATCGGCACGTGTCCAACCGCCTGCACCGCGTCCGTATGGAACAGCACGCCTTTTTCATGGCAAACTTTGCCGATTTCGGCAACGGGCATAATGGTGCCGACTTCGTTATTGGCGAACATGATGGATACCAGCACCGTGTCTTCCCGGATGGCGTCTCTCACCTGCTCGGGCGTAACGAGGCCGTATTCGTCCACCGGCAGAATGGTCAGCTCGGCAACGCCTTCCCGTTCCATTGCCTGGAGGGTGTACAGCACCGCGTGATGCTCCACCGCGCTGGTGATGATGTGCTTGCCCTTTTTCTTATTGGCGGCTGCTACGCCGCGCAGAACCATATTGTCGCTTTCCGAACCGCCGCCGGTGAAAACGATTTCGTCCGGCTTTGCGCCAATGGCGTTCGCCACCTTGGCGCGCGCTTCGTCAACGAGTTTACCCGCGTCCCGCGCGAATTCGTGCAGGCTCGAAGGGTTGCCGTAATATGTGGTAAACGCGGGAATCATCGCGTCCAAAACTTCCTGCCGAACCATCGTGGTTGCCGCGTTGTCCAAGTATACTTTCTGCATACGATGCTGTCCTCTCTGTTTCTCTGGGTCTCTATGTGATGAGCCTTTCGGCTGATCAGTTAAAATGAAATCTCCGTGTTACTCTCGGTTTTTCGCGGGAACCGGCGAAACGCTCTGCCCGCAAACGGAGCATGTCCTGTCGTACCGTTTCTTCTGCTCTGTGTAGTCGTCCACGAGTTCTTGTATCGTCGTCTGTTCCAGAACGTCGTTGATTCGGGACTGGAGCTTTAAAAACAGCGGCCTTGCCGAGCAGGTGCAGGCGCTGGTGCACCCGCGCGAGTCGATATCCACGCAGTCTACCACCGCCGTCGAGCCTTCCAGTAAGCTAAGTACGCGCTGAACGGAGAGTTCCGAGGGGGCGCAGACCAGTTCGTATCCGCCCTGCGCGCCGCGCACGGTATCCACGACGCCGCCCTTTTTCAGCTCCCGTAGCAGCTGCTCCAAATACCCTTCGGAAATACCTTGTTCTCCCGCGAGCGTCGGCAGCGAAACAGGCCCCGATCCGTACCGGATGGCGAGGTCTACAACCGCCTTTAAGCCATATTTGCTTCTCGTGGAAAGTTTCATTCGCGCCTCATACCCTAGTAAATTACTCGTGTTACGTGCAAAGCATAGCATTTGAGTAGGATATTGTCAAGAGCAGTGCAGTTATTTTTATCGGAAAAAATGATTCGCCATTCCTCCGCTTATTTTGTCAGCGCGCCTTCCAGTTCCAGCAGTTTCGCCTTCATGCCGGTTCCCAAAGCGTAGCCGGTCAGCGAACCGTTTGAGCCGATTACGCGGTGGCAAGGCACAGCAATCCAGATCGGGTTTTTGTTGCAGGCCATGCCCACGGCGCGCGCCCCCTTTGGGTTCCCCACCGCCATGGCAATCTGGCCGTAAGTTGCGGTTTTTCCGTAAGGAATCTTTAACAGCGCATCCCAGACGGACTTTTGAAACGGAGTGCCATCCGCTTCCATTGGAAAGGTAAACGCGGTGCGCTTGCCCGCGAAATATTCGCCCAGCTCACTGACCGCCTGCGTCAGCTCCGGATGATTCGGCGACTCGGTTGGAACCGCCTGATCCTCCGACTGTGCGTTTGTTATGGCGGAGACCGCGCGCCCGTTGGAATGGATAATGAGCTCGCCCACCGGAGAGGACGCGCGCAC
>JBDKTD010000316.1:0-23778 GCA_039680365.1 Clostridiaceae bacterium | reverse complement strand
GACGCACATGCCGCTGCCCTGATAGTTCAGCATTTCCGCGGCCACTTCCTCCAGCACCTCAACGGGCATCGTTGCGGGGCCTGCCGAAAAATTGTAGATCCGATCGTACTTCATAACTCTTCTCCATTCACGGGTTTTTATTGAACGTTTTATTTCGTTTGTACTTTTGGGGGCCGTAAACGCGCAGCTACTCCGCGGACAGCTTTAAAAGCCGCCCGCTTATTTAGCTAAGCAAGTGTTTTCTCTATTTCGCAGGCTGGTTCGCAGGCTGGAAGCCGTAGAAATGCAGCATGTTCATATCTTCCGGAATATCCGCAAAGTGGTCGCCAACACCATAGATCGCCTTATGAATGCCATGGTCGGGGGCGAACACCGTGAGCGTATCGTACTTCGCCCACGCGGCCTCCGCCGCGTCGGATAGCTCAGCAAACTGTCGCATATGATCTTTCAACGCTTGATACGAGGCAGGCGATTCAGGCTCCGTTTCGTGAATGCTGTCGTCATACGCTTCCACGTAAACGCAGATGAAATCATGCCGGTCGGCTTTGATCAGCTCAAGACCGCGCTTTACAGCCGATTCGTCGTCCGCCTCTAGGTAGTAGTCGATCTTCTTTCCGGTAAAGATCAGAGCCATGCTAGAATCTTTCACGGCAACCAATGCAACGCGTTTGCCCGAGCGGGTCAGCGCGTCAAACAGTGAGTCCGTCTTGACCACCGGTTTTTCGTATTTACGGATGCCATGTACGCTTGGAGCCGTTCCCGTATACATGGTAGCAAAGCAAACCGGCGTAACCGGCGGGAAAGCCGCTAACATCGGCATGGCGAGCTGGGTACGCGCGGTAACCGGTAAAAAGTCCTGCGTATAGCGTTCATACAGCCATTGTCCAACGGCGTCCGGATTAAAAATGAGCACGCGCTGCGCACTGCCGGAAACGGAGAATCGCCGCACCAGCGCTTCCACATGCGCAATGGCTTCCTCCGCCTGCGCGGGAGCTTCTGCTTTCATGCTGGCTGCCACGGAGGCGGCAAGCCTGGTCAGGGAAATTGAATTGAATGCCATGTTTCTAATTCCTTTCTTCTCCTTGGTTTTTTCGATCAGAATGTACTAAATCTCTTCTGCAAACGCAGTGCCCGGATCGCTGGGAATTATCTGCAATTCCCGAAGGCTCATCGCGCCTTCAAACAACACATAAATGCGGAGACGATTGCTCCTGTTTAAACTGATTTTGAATCCGTTTGACAACAAGCATCGCAGTCATCATGATAACAAACATGCAGATTCCGCCGAAACAGCAATCTCCATATTGGCCGCTGCCCAAAGCCCGCGGCGGTCGTCAGCCCGCGCTCGCGATGATACCCGGTCATTAAAATTGTAATCGCGCCAATAAAGCCGATTCCTACGCAAACGAATCTCGGATTGGCCAAAAAAATAGACCAACGCAGTATCAAACTGCATTGGCTCTGTCGCCTTGCCCGCACCCTGTTGTACGGTTCGCGTATAAACAAAAAAATAGCTTAAGCCGTTCGTCGTTCGGCACGCAACATTTATACCATAAACACATTGGCATGTCAATGTCAAGCGCCTGCCAAACAACTGTCAGCCCATCTTCTCGGCAAGAATATCCCTTGCGGCGCTGACGAGCGGAACGCCTTTCGCCTCCGCCATGACGGTCAGCGTTTTATAGGCGGCTGGCTCGCTCATGCCGCGCTCGCGCATCAGTTGGTCCTTCGCTTTGTTGACCGTCTCGCGGTCGGAACCGCTTTCAACAATTCGCTTTGCAATGGCAATCATTGAACAGCGCTTCTCCATAGCCAGCATTTGTATCTGCCGGTGCGCTTCTTTTTCGGTGATGCGGCGCTGCTCGGCCAAAATCGCCTTGGCGCGATCAACAAGTTTGATATCCAGAAGCTTCTGTTCCAGACGCGTATTCTCCTCTCGCAGCTTGGCAACGCGCGTTGCGTCCGCAAGAGCAATTTCCAATACCGGCAGCAGTTGCTGCTTCTCCACGGGTTTAACAATCCACCCAGCAACGCCCGCCTGCGCGGCTCGCGTAATGTTGGCGCGATCGCTGTACCCCGATATGATGATGACGCACCCGGCCAGCTTGTTTGAAATGATCTTTTCAGCGGCGCCAAGACCGTCGAACAACGGCATGTTAACATCCATCAGCGCGATGTCAGGGTGTGTGTGTTCGCATAGGTCGACGGCGTCAAACCCATCGGCTACCGAGCCTACAACCGTACAGTCCAACTCTTCCAGCATTTGAGCAAGATCCAGCCGCGTAATCGGTTCGTCATCAACAACAATCGCTCTGAGCATACATCCGTCCCTTTGTATAATGGTTTATTATAACCCATTTCACCGCGTTTGTCATTTCGCAAAGCCCTTGAAGGATGATTTGGAACTGGCAAACGGCTGCCCCGTCGTGTTATACTCGATCGAGTATTTTACTGCGAACGGAAATTGCTGTGTTTTCAGCGGTTCCCGTCGCACGGAGGGTTTCATGCCTGATCGCGTTCTTTACCTGCTCGTTCCCATCGTTCTTTTCGCGCTGTCCCTCTATGGATTCTATTCGGAGCTGATCCCCTACCTGCTGAAAAAGACAGGAATCGATTCATGCGCGCTTGTCGTCAGCGTGGATCATATGATTGCGCGGGGGTTAAGGCACTACTTTGGCGCGGACGCAAAAAAACACTCTTCCGACCACAGCGTCCGCTGCGACTATATCCTGACGCTTTCCTATGACGCGCCGAATGGCTCAAAACAAACAGCGCAAATAACCGTTCCAGCCACCCTGCGCATCTCGGAGGGCAAACGGATGCCTTATTTTCAGGCGGGCAACGTCGTACCGGTTCGCTGCTCGGCACGCTTTCCGAAAATGCTCGCCGTCACGCTGGAAGGCGCTGCCGGAAAGCGTGACAACCGCTTTTTTCTCATCCTCTGGGGAGCTTGCATCGTTTTGCTGCTTGGCATCACCGTGATGTCCGTCATCCTCTACCTCGGCTAGCGGTAGACCGCGCATCCTATTACTTGTTCATCCATCGAAACAGGACTCCTCCAGCACAACCGAGCGCAGGGCTTCCAACCCTGCGCTTGTTTTCGCGCTGACAACAAAGATGTTCAACGCCCCGGCGTCCAGCAAAATCTGCCTGGCCGTGTTAAACGCGCGCTCGTCGCCATGCGCCAGATCGGCCTTCGTTATAACGCCCGTTACGGGCATATGTAAGCATGCGTCAAGACCCGGCGGAAAGCTGGAGTTCTCGTCGTCCACCGCCTGCAGAAGAAGAATCTCGTCGCAGTCCGTCGCGGTAACGATCAGCGCGTGGTAAAGTCCCTTTCGCTCCAGATATTCTCCCGGCGTATCGACAGCGTTTTCAAATGATTCTACCGTCTGTGTTTTTTGATAAATCAGGTCGCGGCTAAAAATCCGTTGCAGCAGCGACGTCTTGCCGCAGCCGGTTTTCCCTATCACCAGGAACCGTTTCATGAGCGCGTCACAGGTGCGGCTGAAAAACCCAGCACGCTCTGTAAAACGTTGACGATCTCCGTTACGGCTGCCTCCACGTTGGAAACATCCCCGCTGATGACAAGCGAGCCGGAGAAACGGTCCACGAAGAGTACTTCCACCTGCGCGGCCTTCATCGCCAAGTCCGCAGCGATAATCGCGGCTTCGCTCGGCGTAATGGTCAATATTCCGAGAGCGGCGCGAACCGACTCGCGCGCTCCGATTTTTTTAAATAACGCTGAATCAGGATTCGCAATAACATGCGCGAGCGTAACCTGTTTGCCCGGCACATACTCCTGAATGATGCGTTGTTTTTCGTCCATCCTGTTATTTCCCCTCCCCGCCGTGCTGCCGTCTAGTACAAATTTTCGAGCAGTTCGGCGCAGGGGTTTGGAATGACGCATTGTTCAAACACCATTCCGCGCTCCGCCGCCGCCGCCGTGCCGCAGGACACGGACTCGCTGACCGCGGCGACTTCCCCGGTCAGGATTACATACGATTTCCCGCCGATTCCCGTTCCAAGCCGAACATCCAGCAACTGCACATCCGCAGCTTTTACCGCCGCGTCTGCTGCGTATACCGCGGCGGTCATGGAAAAGAACTCCATAACGCCCACGGCTTGCATCTCAACGGGATGGCAGGCCATTCCGATTGCTTCAATCACCATTGGATGGATCCGCGGAATAACGACGCTGTCTACGGCATACCCTTCCGCCGAACGGATTCCCGCTTCGAGCGAAGCGGTCACCGCTGCTACTTCGCCGGAAAAAACAATCTGGTATTTCCCCGGACAGCAAGGACGAGCCGTAATAAGTTCAATTTCGGCGGCCTTCACAACGGCGTCGGCGGCCTGAATGCCGCGCGCTATGCTATTCGTCTCCAAAAAACCGATGGCCGCAATCATAGGCTATCCTCTCTCATAATCACAATTGTTGGGTCAACCTTTTGAACAAATCCGTCGATGGAAGCATGCAGGTCGGCGCCGAGGCTGCCTTGCGGACAAGCGGCGACCCGCTGCCCGGCGCGCACTCGGTCGCCCGGTGAAACCAACGGAACGGACGACGCGCCGATTCCCTGCCGAAGCGCAAGGACGGTCTTCTTCGGCTCCAGCCTGATCAAACGATCCAGCGGCGCTTTTTCATAGGCAAGCACGCCAGCGCGCACGGCAACGCGCAAAGTTGGCGCAAGGCGCATTTCGCGCATCGCGTTTACTTGAACCCTCTCGGCAGGCTTCGGAAAACGGATGTTCGCCGCCGCCATTTCTCGCTTGATCCAGGCGTTCACGCTGCGCGGCTTCAGCCCCATGGGGCAAGCGTATACTTCGCAGAGTCCGCATTCCGAGCAGAGCGCGGCGGATTGAACGACCGGATCGTTCAGCATGTCCTTTAAATCTCCATATGCCAGCTTCCGCATAATACGGTGCGGCTCAAGCGGATGCCCAAGCAGATATCGCGGGCACATCTGCGTGCAATAGCTGCACTGAATGCACGCAACGCTAGCCCGTGTCTTCAGCGAATGCAGATCGATCGAGGCAGACCGGTAACGATCGCGCGGTAAAACGAGGATTCCGCCCGTGGTCTTGCCTGTGAACAGTTCCTCCGCCTGATCCAGCTCATAGCACCGCCCCATCATCGGCCCGCCGGAAACGAGAACCGCATCTTTTCGCGTTGTTCCGCCGCAGGCGGCGATGCACTCGGCAAACGACGCGCCGATTGGAGCCTCGATGATCGCCGGAGTCTTCACTTCACCGTCAACGGTTAAGCAGCGGCTGATCAAAGGCCTGTCCGCCAGCGCGTCTGATACGGCAAAAAGCGTTGCAACGTTGATCACTGCGCATCCCACGGAAAGCGGAATATCCATTGGCGGCACGATCTTCCCTGTTACTTCGTACACAACCACTTGCTCGTCCCCGGCCGGGTAAAAGCTCCGCGTTAAGTGGACGCCGATATCCGTATGTTTGCGAGAAATCGCCTCTCTAAGCGCTGCCGTTTCCTCGGCGTACTCGCTTTTCAGGCATATGGTTGCCTGTTCGGCGCCAGTCTCGCGCCGCAGAATTGACAATGCGTCAATCAGCTCGTCCGCCCGGTGACGCATGAGATAGCGGTCGGCGCAAAGCAGCGGTTCGCACTCAACGCCATTGATGATGATATGGCGAATCCCTGCCTTTAACTTGGCATGCGTCGGAAATCCGGCGCCTCCCATGCCAACAACGCCAGCGGCGCGGATTTGTTCAATGATATCAGGCATATCGTGTCAGCTCAGCCTTTCGAAGTATCCCGCACCGGGCGCTTGGGCGCCGCCTGACCGGCGGTATCGCGCGCTTGCGATGCAGCCGACTCCCGATCCACTTCAAGGGAGTCGATAATGCCGACAATCGCGCAGTCGATGGGGCAGTTGTCGGAGCCCAGCGCACGCCGCGCCGTGCTGCCGTTGACGACCAGCACGCGCTCGCCAATGCCCGCGCCTACAACGTCCGCGGCAACATAGCCTTCTCCGCCCGCAAGCGGCTGCACCACCATCAGCTTAATACCGGTGAGAGAATTCTCCTTTTTTGTGGCCCAAACGTGGCCAACGACCAAAGCGATTTCCATTTTTACCTCTCAGACGATCTCTACAATCATGCGCATGCCGCTGAAAACATCCTTTGCAGCGGGTGTAACAATGGTTCCTTTGCGGATTCGAACGCGCCCTCCGGGCGAACGAACGGAAACAGCCATTGCCTCCGTTACCAACACTCCGTCAAAACAGGGACAATCCGCGGCCGGACTGATAACTCTGGCGGTCGCGGATGGCGTTTTACTGTTTGCGAGCACCGCCTTGGACGCGCCATCCACCAGCGCGGCGTTTGCTTCATCCACGTCGATATGGCAAGCAAGCGCATAGCTTTCCCGTACGCGAACAACCACGTCCCCAAGCGTCAGGGGGCGTGCGCTCAGTATTTGAATGCCGACGTGCTCGCCATCCTGAACGCCGAAAGCCACTGCATCCTTCGACGTCATGTGTAAATGCGCGCGCGCCGTGATAACGCTCGACGCGGCAAAGACACAGCCGCGATCCCCGGCTAACGTAATATCGCCTGCCCCGGACAAATCTCCGGACAGATTCACGCTCGCGTGAATTCCAAGCGTTCGGCAGTCGGAAGCCGACAGCTCAACCTGAATGGCGCCTCGCTCCGGACCGAGGACGGCAACGTTCTCCAACGCACCCTGAGGCGAGATCAGCTGTACGCGTCGGTCGCTTAAAAATTCGCCGGGCTGGCTTAGGTCGCGCTTTCTGCCAAGCACTGCGCCTGCGCCAAAGAGTTGTTCAACCGCCTGCCTTGTTAAGTGCACGTGCCGCGCTGAAACCTCAAGCGGGATCGCATCGCTTTTCGGGAGATCGTTCGATGACTGACCGGGCGGCGTCACTGCCGCTTCGCAGCCGGTGGTATCTCCGGCGAGCACCTCTCGAATAATCGAGCGGATATTTTGTTCATTCATTCGGCTCAACCTCTTTTCGAAAGAGTACATACAGCGCGCTGCTGAGACGGTTCAACGCAAGGGTGATATCCGGCTGTTCCGCGTCCGGATAAGCTTCCAGCCAGCAAAGTTCCAGCTCACGGGACAGCGCCCGCAGCCGGTTGAGCGAAACCGCCGTTCTCCCCATGCGGTAATCGGGCACCGGGTGCGGTGGAACGTGCGATAACGCGTGTATCCGCTCCGGCGAAAGCCCAAACAGCGTCCATTCCGGCAGAGGCGTTTGCTTTACCTCCGAGCCCAGAATATTGCGGCAAAGCGAAAGGATTTCCTCGAGGTCCGAAACCAGAATCGTCTTGCCGTTGGCGTAAGCTGCGGTCATCAGGCAGAGAAGCTCCGCCTGAAAGCTGTCCATCCTTCCCCGAAAACGGATGCGCGGATCCCGCTTGGAGATCAGTTCTCCCGGCCGCAGGTGCGTCATTGTTTCCGGTTTGGCAGCGTTCGTTGTTTGGCGGTTTCGCTCGATTTGCTTCATTGCGTCCCAAGGTTGTTCCACTAGACGGATTTCCCGCTCCAGCGCATACTGCCGCGCCGATTCCGTAACGAACGTACCCTTTGCATAAGCGTAATCGCAGCCGCCGCAGGGGCACTTGCATCTCAAAATCGACTCCGTCAGCGTCTCCATCACGGGTTACTGCACGTCGCAGTCGTCAAGTTTCGGCAGAATGAACTCGACGTCGCTGTGGGGACGGGGAATTACATGCACGCTGACCAGTTCGCCAACTTTTGCCGCTGCCGCCGCACCGGCATCCGTTGCGGCCTTTACCGCGCCGACGTCGCCGCGAACCATAACGGTCACAAGTCCCCCGCCAACGTGCACTTTGCCGATCAGGCTCACGTTAGCCGCCTTTACCATTGCGTCCGCGGCTTCAATAGAACCGACAAGCCCTTTTGTTTCCACCATTCCTAATGCGAGTAATGTAGCCATGTTTCTTTGCCTCCTGCATTTCTTTTTTGCTTGATATATCGAACTGCGCCTGTATAGTCGGGCAGTGATCGATCCTCATATTACTTTCTTATCGAACCGCGCCTATATAAGCGGGCGGTAATTGATCCTAACTAATTTCTTAATGGGCTGCGCCCGTATAGCTGGGCAGTACTTTGTCCTTGGTTCTCAGGTCAGCCAAAACGCGTTTCGTAATCTCCACGATCTCTTCCCGCGTAATGTCGGCATACTCGCCCTCCGGTTTCAAAGGCTGTTTGCCGCCGGAAGAGCCGTTTCTCAGTTCCTCCAGTTCACGTGCTCCATAGGCGACCCGCCTGATGTTGATGAGGTTCTTCGGCGTAATATTGTCGCTTGTCGAAGAGCTTCCAACCGCTCCGCAGCCCAGCGTCAGCGCCGGAGGCAGGTTTGTGGAAGCGCCAACGCCTCCCAGCGCGCCCGGCGTATTGACCAGAAGCCTTCCGACCGGTTTTTGCAGAGCGAACGCGCGAATCACAGAATCGCTCTTCGAGTGTATGGCCATCGTATGCCCCGCGCCTTCGTTTTCCAGAATGGCGATGCAGCGTTCGCAGGCGTGCTCCCAATCTTCCTCAACATAATAGCCGAGCACCGGGCAAAGCTTCTCGCGCGAGTATGGGTTCCTTCGTCCAACCTCTGTTTGGCGGGAAAGCAGTACGCGCGTATCTGGCGGGACGGTTACGCCCGCCATCTCGGCAATCCGGCGGGCGGTTTTGCCAACGATCTGCGGGTTCATGCCACCACCTGCAGTCAGCAAGAGCTTGCCCACACGCTCGGAATCCTCCGGGCTCAAAAAGAATCCGCCCTGCGCGGTAAACGCTTCCGTCACCTGCCGCTCAATGCTCCGCTCGGTAACCACGCTCTGCTCGGAAGCGCAAATGACCCCGTTGTCGAATGTCTTCGAGTCGATAATCCGCTTGACGGCAAGCGGAATGTCCGCTGTTTTTTCAATGTATGCCGGGCCGTTACCGGGGCCTACGCCGATTGCCGGATTACCGGAAGAATAGGCTGCGCGCACCATCGCTTCGCCCCCGGTCGCGAGGATCAAACCGATATCCCGGTGTTTCATCAATGTCTGGGAAGCCTCTATGGTCGGTTCGCTGATACAGCCGATCAACCCTTTCGGCGCACCGGCAGACTCCGCCGCCTCGCGTACGACTTCGAACGCCGCCTGGATGCACTTTTTTGCGCCGGGATGCGGGCTGAAGATGATACCGTTGCCGGAGATCAGCGAGATAATCGATTTGTAAAGCACTGTCGAAGTCGGATTTGTGGACGGGATAATTGCGGCGATAACGCCGACCGGAACGCCGATTTCCAGAATCCCCCGCTCCAAATCCTCGCCAATCCATCCGACCAGGCGCATATCCTTGCAGGATTCGTAACAAATGCGCGATCCGAGAAGATTCTTTAACACCTTATCCTGCCAGACGCCATAGCCCGTTTCCTCGCAGGCCAATTTGGCAAGCCGCTCAGCGTTTGACTCGCCGGCAGCGGCAACGGCGGCAGCTATGTTTCGCAACTGTGCCTGGCTGAATTTTGAGTACGCTTTTTGCGCCGTCTTTGCTTCGGCTATCAAGTCGCGCACTTCTTGAATCGAGCGCAAATCTCTGTCCAATGTCATCTCTGTTTCTCCTGTTGCGGCGTGTTTGTTCGCTTACATTTTGCGCTCACGCCCATTGATTCTTTCAAATACGCAGCGGACTCTCCGCAACGCCGATTACCGCTTCGGCAAACGCTTCGCAGGCGGCAACGCAGGCGGCCTGCTGGCCTGCAACCAGCGCGCCGGCGAAGTTCGTCTCCGTTGGCGGGCCGTAAAAGCGCGCGAGCTGTACTTCCGCGGATTTCAGCGCCGCGTCAATACCTACGATAGCCTCAGCCGGCGGCGCGATTACATATGCCAGGGGCGTTCCTTCCGGTACGCCGGCAACCTGCGAAAGGTAGGACCCCGTGCGCGAAACGCAATGCGCGAAATAACGAATCGAACCGGATGCGTTTGCGCTTATAAAAGAGCATCCTTCCGCAAGGCAGCGTTGAGCGGCTTGCAGACCGCTTTGCACTTCACAAGGGGACTCCGCCGCCAAAATGCCGATAAACTCCCCGGCCAGCGCTGTGGAAGCGTTTTCGCTCCCCGCGTAAAGGCTCCTTGCGTATACGACCCGCACGGCTGCCGCCTTCGTCGCTTCGTCGAGGGCTACATAAGAAGCGTCGTCGCAATCCGTCGTCAAAATACCCAAGCTGCGCTCATTCTCCAGCAGACCGAGCGATTGCTTGAGCGCTTCCGCCGCCTGCGGAATGATCTGCACCGCGAGAATCCGAACCGGAATCGCTTCACCCTTCATGATCCTTCCTCTCCGAACCCTCGGCTTCCCGCGCGAACTCAACCCCGCTGGTCTGTCTTTTGATCATCTTTACGATTAGTTCGACAAGGTATGCGCCTGCCTCAACGGCGGGTACGCCGCCCTTATGAATGTTGCTCACGACGGTTCGCTTCGAGTCCGGCATGCCGATTTCGGCGCGGTACGCAAGGTAAGCGCTCATACTCTCGGCGGTGGCAAGTCCCGGGCGTTCGCCAATCAAGACGCAGATTACCTTGGGCTGCAGCGTTTCGCTGATCTCTTCCATGGAAGGCACGCGCGCATACTTTGCGTAAAATGGTTTCCCGACCGTCAGGTGCGCCGCCTCCAACCCGTCCGTCATGACCGGCAGAATGTTCGCGAGGTTCGCCGTCATCGCGCTTGAGCTCAAGCCCCCTGCGGCGTAGATTTGAACGTCCACCCCGTGCGGACAGTTTCCGGCAATCATGTCCAGTGTTTCACGGCTGAACTTTCGTCCCAAATCGGGTGTTGCCAAATACTCTTCCCGATCCGAGCAAAGCGTCTGCGCCGTGAACAGCCCCATTTGCGTCAGTAACTCTTCCGGCACTTCACACAAGACCGCATCTTTTGCCGCGGCATGGTCAGCCCGGAACTGCAGCATCGAAGCGGTTCTAAGCCTCGGGCCGCATTTTCCTATTCCGATTCGCGCGCTGGTTGATTGCTGCATTTTCTTTAGCAACGCCGCCTGCGTTTCTTCGCTCGCGCGGAGCTTGCCCGGGCATATGGCTCCGTCGCAGGGCTGCGCGGAAGGAGCCGCGTTTGGAGCGGGAATGCGCACCGCCTCTCGCAAGGGTTCCGTGGTACGCTCAGCTTCCGGTTTGTCCGCAGGAAGGAACGACGTTACGGGGTGTTCCCGAAAACGCGCGGCTTGAATTTCCTGAAGAATCAGCTCGACAATCTGTTCCGTATCCATGCGTTACCTCTTGAATATGGTCGCGTCTCCCGCGCGGGAGGTCAGGCGTCCATCTTCCATAATGCCGTATCTTTCCAGCCACCGCTCGAATTCCGGCAGCGGCCGCAGCCCCAGAGTTTCCCGAACCGCATTCACGTCGTGGAAAGCGTTTGTCTGGTAATTGAGCATCACGTCGTCTCCGGCGGGCACTGAAAGAATATAGTTCACCCCCGCGCTGCCCAGAAGCAGCGCAAGAATCTCAATGTCGTTCTGATCCGCGTCCATATGGTTTGTATAGCAGCAGTCGCACCCCATGGGTAATCCCATCATTTTGGCCATAAAGTGATCTTCCAACCCGGCGCGGATCACCTGTTTTGAGTCAAACAAGTACTCCGGCCCAATGAAACCGACCACCGTATTGACCATAAAGGGCGAGAACCGTCTGGCAAACGCATAGCACCGCGCTTCCATCGTCAGCTGATCGGCTCCAAAGTGAGAATCGCTGGAGAGTTCGCTGCCCTGCCCTGTTTCGAAGTACAAAAGGTTGGGGCCTGTTCCGGTTCCATTCGTGCGGAGGAGCGCAAGCGCCTCCCGCACGGTTTCGGCGCTGAATCCGAACGCAGCGTTGCCTTTTTCACTGCCTGCGATCGATTGAAAGATCAAATCCATCGGCGCACCGCGGCGGAGCGATTCGATCTGCGTATCAATATGTCCAAGAACGCAAATCTGCGTTGGTATCTCAAAGCGGCGACGCACTTCGTCAAATCGCTTCAGCACTTCGGAAAGCGAATCAACCGTATCCCTGACCGGATTGAGGCCAATCAGCGCGTCTCCGCAGCCGTACGAGAGGCCTTCGAACAGCGACGCAGTAATCCCCTCCACATCGTCCGCCGGATGATTCGGCTGTAAACGCGTGGCTAGCGTTCCTCTCAGGCCGATCGTAGTATTGCAGTGCGCAGTCACGCGCACCTTGTTTGCGCAGTAGATCAGATCCAGGTTCCCCATCAGCTTGGCAAGAGCTGCTACCATCTCCGCCGTCATTCCCCGCGACAATCGCCTGATATCCGCCTCGGTCGTGTCGTAGCTGAGCAGATGCTCGCGCATCTCTCCCACGCACATTCCTTTGATCTCATCGTAGATCAGTTTGGAGACTCCGTCCTGGTCCAGCCGGGTCACTTCGTCCGTTTCGTATGGCACGACCGGATTTTCCCGCAAAAGCGACAGCGGCATATCGGCAAGAACCCGTTTTGCCGCAACGCGTTCCAAATCACTTCTCGCGGCAATTCCCGCGAGTGTATCGCCGGATTTCTTCTCATTTGCGCAGGCAAGCACCTGTTTAACCGAATCAAATGCAAACGAATGATTCTGCAGCGTGACAGAAAATGCCATGTTTCTTGCCTTTCATACAATGATCCTCCCGCAATGCGTGCCGCTTTGGGAGCGCGGTGTTTCAAAAGTTTTGTGATAGAAAGCCGTCGTTTGCCGCATGCTGAGGCGACTATTGCTGCGCTCCGAACACGAGGGTTTTCACAACGACCGGAACAACCGTTCCGCTTAGCAGGTGTTTGCCGATATCGATGCGGCCGTTCTTTCCGGTCCTGACGCGGTCAATTACGACAACCGGCCTTCGCGTCTGCTGTCTGAGTGCCTGACCGAGCGCTTTTGCAATATCTTCCTCAATGACGACAATCAACGGAAGCTCCCGCGCGAGTATGCGCTCCGCCGCCCGCGCCAGCGAGCATGCCAGCGTGCGAATGTTTGCGTAGGACGGGTCCTTTTCTCCCGCAAACGCAAGAGCTGCGTTGTCTTCCTCGCGCTGATCGAGAAACCGCTTGAGCCGCTCCTCAAGCTCCTCTGTTTCGCCGTCAACGAGCCGAGCGATCATGGATTCAGAGAGATGCAGAACGGGAAGGTTCTTCTGCGGCAGAGAGGTTTCAGACGCGTCGATCGTGCTGCCGGAAACCAGCAGCGTGTGCGCGCCGGCGCCTGTTACCGTCGCACGAATCGTTTCCTGCGAATGCACGATCGGATATGTCCGCATCAATTTGCTCGAGGCAATTCGACGTCCGAGCAAAATGCCGATATCGCCAAAGCGAAAGTCGTCCCCTTCGGCAAACGCGCCAAAAACTGCGTCGCTGACGCCGCCGGAGAGACAGATTGCGTCAAAACCGCCGGAAATATCAAGCTCGTCGCTGCCAGGCGTTGTCAGTTGAAGAAACAGATCGTCTCGTGGCCGTAATCCCGCGAACGTTTCGATCAGTTCGCACTGCGCGCCTACAAACGCGATCAGTCCATCCGCGTTCCGTTCGCCGGGATACAGCGCAATCTTTCTGCTTTCGCAGAGCCGCTCTGCAGCTGTCGTCAAGCCGATCACTTTGCCGGAACCATCCAGTGTAATATGCCGCCCGCCGACCTCGATGCAGCCGGTGGAAACCGGTTCTCCTTCATGAAATAAAACCGCGTTGGTCGTGCCGCCTCCAATATCAAGGTTCAGCACGCGGCAACGGTTCTTTTTGCTGTAAGCAGCGGCTCCGCTGCCGTACCCGGCTATCACCGCTTCCCAGTCAGGCCCCGCTGCTTCCGCAACAAAATCCCCCGCCATAGGCGCAAGCGCTTTGAGAAGTGCCGCAGCATTGCTCTTCTTTGCGGTTTCGCCGGTGATGATCACGGCGCCTGTTGTAACGCTTTCCGGCTTCAACCCGGCCTTTCCGTATTCTTCTTCCACCATAACGCGAACCTGTTCAGCATCAATCTCCCGCTCGTTCTTCAGCGGGGTAAACCGTGGTTTTCCGCAGTAGATGCTCTGCTTTCGGACAATCGCCACTTCAGGCGCGGTGAACATCCCCGCAGTGTTTTCCAGAAACAGTCTGGAAAACACAACCTGCGTCGTCGTTGTGCCAATATCAATCCCTACACTTACAATCGAATCCATCCTCGTTCTCCACGGGTCGAGTGCTGCAACACAAAAAACCAAGGCTGTTCTTCAGCCTTGGCCTTCTCGCAGCTGCCCGCACCCTGTTGTGCGGTATCAATTGTCTGTTAAAATTCTTGAAAATGCCTGCTTACGGCGTAAAAGTAAATGCTACCATTGTTCCGCTTGCGCTTGTCGTAATAGAAAAAGAGCCCTCCAGCTTATCGTTAACCAGGCTGGAAGCGATGCTCAGCCCCTTGGAATTGGCGGACGGCTCAACAAAGCCAACACCGTCGTCTTCGACAACTACGCTGCAATGGGTAGAATCGTTATGAACGGAAATATCAACCGAACCCGTTCCATTTGGAAACGCATGGTTGATTGCGTTGGTTATCAGCTCAAGTACAACCATCGCAACCGCTTTTGCGCGCTCCGGCCGGGGGTTAATCTCATCGCACTGAAGTTTCAGATCGATTGTATCCGTGTTCAGCATCAATTTTTTCACATGCTTAATCACTTCGGTGAGCAGCGCGCGCAGCGATAGTGTCCCGTTGGAACCCAATGCTCCGCGCATGGAGAGCATCTCGTAAAGCGACGCGATGGTCAGCATCATCTGCGATACTTCCTGCAGGTTGCGCTTCGTCTCCGTTTCGGAGGATTGCCGGATACGCACGTTGCAGATGCTGGCGAGCGTTTGCAAATCGTTTTTGATCCGATGGTACGCCTCGTACGTATACGCCATCGCCTGATCCGAAACGGCTTTATCGGCATCCGCGGCAATCACTTGCCGAAACAGCTCCTGACGTTCGCGTTCAACAACGTCAAGCCTGCGTTCCAAGCTTGCTTCGCGGCTTACGTCACGCTCGCAGATCATAACGCCAATCACACGCCCTGCGCTGTTCTGAATCGGAGTAGCATCCTGCTTGACCGTCATGTTTTCCTGCGTCATCGCTTTGATGTTGTGAATGGAGACTTCGCGTTCGAACGCGTGGTAGACGGCGGGCTCATTTTCGCGCAGTGCGCTTTGACCCAGCAAGCTCCCTGCGTATTGGCTTGCCAAAAAGCGGGGATTCGATTCCGCAACCACAAACGCAATCCCGTCCCGATCCAGGCAGTCAATAAATGCGTCGCAGCAGTTCAAATCAGAAACATACTGCAGTGAAGCTGAAATATGCTCCAGAATTCGGATATCCGCATCATCCAAATCGGTTTTCGCTTGGCACAGTGACTGAATAATGCTCATGTTCCCTCCGGTTGGATGAACTCGGTCAACGGATTACGCTCGTGGCATGATTCCGTTTGTTTCCGTCTGCCGTTGACATCCATGGCCAGGCAAGGCAGTTTCTGTGCCAGTATAGCTTACTTGGCTGCACATGAAAAGCCTTTTTGCTCCGGCTCACTTGCCGAAACGCACATTGATTGCTGCTTGCGCGTTAGTCTGCGCACGCGCAGGCGACAAAATGGTTCGGTCGAATCTCACGTAGTTCCGGATTCTTCAGCTTGCATTTTTCCTGACAGTCGCTGCAGCGCGCGTAGAAACGGCACTCGTCCGGCAGATTGACGGGAGAAGTAATCTCGCCGCGCAGGAGCTGCCGCTCCGGCTTGTCCTTGCCCACGATCGGCAGCGGAATTGCCGAAAGCAGCGCGCGCGTATAAGGATGCGTCGGGTGAGCGAATATCTCGTCCGAGGGCGCTTTTTCAACCATCTGACCCAGATACATCACAGCGATGTCGTCCGAAAAGTACCGGACAACCGACAGGTCGTGCGTAATAAAGATGTAAGTCAGCCCTAAATCCTTTTGAAGGTTCTTGAGAAGATTCAGAATCTGCGCCTGAATCGAGACGTCCAGCGCGGAAACCGGCTCGTCGCAGACGATCAGCTTCGGATTCAACGCGAGCGCGCGGGCAACGCCAATTCTCTGGCGGCGTCCGCCGTCGAGTTCATGTGGATAGGTGTTGACGTAACGCTCGGCTAGACCAACGGTTTCCATCAGCTCAATCGTCCGGCGATGAATCTCGTGTTTGCCTTTTAAAACGCCGTGTTCCCGAATCGGCTCGCTGATCAGTTGGCTGACCGTTTGGCGTGGATCCAGCGAAGAAAATGGGTCCTGGAAGATGATCTGCATTTCCTTGCGCAAGGAACGCATCTGCCTTGGGCTGTACTTCGTGATATCCTTGCCGTCAAAGATAATGCGGCCGCTGGTCGGCTGGATCAGTTTTAAAATCGTACGGCCGGTCGTGGACTTGCCGCAGCCGGACTCGCCAACAATGCCAAGCGTTTTCCCTTCTTCGATTTCAAAACTGACGCCATCCACCGCGTGGAGCTGCCCCTTGGGTGTGCTGAAGTATTTGGTCAGGTTCTCAACTTTGAGAAGCACTTTATTTGACATCTTGATTCCTCCTCAGCCGGAAGTTGTCATCATCGTATGCATGGCAGGCAACATAATGCGTTTTACCCGCGAGGTTCCTAAGTTCTGGCATAGTGGTTTCGCAAATCGCGCTCGCGTACGGGCAGCGCGGTGCAAAAACGCATCCCGCTGGCAAATCCATCGGGTTTGGCATCATTCCCTTAATGGGCACCAGCTCCTCGCCCCGCTGTTTCAGATTGGGCAGAGAGTCAAACAAGCCCTCGGTGTAGGGATGCCGAGTAGCGTTGAACACTTCATCCGCACTGCCGATTTCAACAATATGCCCGGCATACATGACGGCTACTTCGTCGCAAACTTCGGCGACAACGCCAAGGTCATGCGTAATCAGCAGAACGGACATATCCCGTCCACTGATCAGTTCCTTAATCAGCGCAAGCACCTGCGCCTGAATCGTAACATCCAGAGCCGTGGTCGGTTCGTCCGCGAGCAGGAGTTTCGGCTGGCAGGCCAGGGCAATGGCGATGACCACGCGCTGCCGCATGCCGCCGGAAAACTGGTGTGGATAATCGTTCACGCGGCTTTCGGAAATGCCCACCATTTTGAGCATATTCTTGACCTGCGTCATCGCTTCCGCCTCGGATACTTTGTTGTGCAGCATAATGGACTCCGCAATCTGCTCGCCTATGGTCATAACCGGGTTCAGCGCCGTCATGGGGTCTTGAAAGATCATGGCCACATCGTTGCCACGCATATGCTGCAGCTGTTCTTCGTTCATCTTGAGGATGTCTTCGCCATCCAAGGTGATCGTTCCCTGCTTGATAACTCCCGGCGGATTTGGCACAAGGTTCAGGATAGAGAGTGCCGTCGTCGTTTTCCCTGCGCCGGTTTCGCCGACAAGGCCGAGCGTTTTACTCTTCTTCAGATCGAAGCTGACGCCGTTGACGGCGTGTACGCAGCCGTCGTCCGTCTCGTACTGAACAACAAGATCGCGCACTTCCAAAATTGACTCTGTATCGACTGTCTTTTTTTCCATATTGATTTTCCTACTTCTTCAGTTTGGGATCCAGCGCATCGCGCAGGCCGTCGCCGAGCAGATTCAACGCAAGAACGGTGAACATGATGGCCAGACCGGGAATGATGCAGATATAGCTGGATGTACGAATGTAGCTCCTGCCTGCGGAGAGCATCGCCCCCCACTCGGGCGCGGGCGAAGGAACGCCAATTCCCAGAAAGCTCAGCGAGGAAGCGGCAATGATCGTCGTGCCAATCAGCAGCGTTACCTGAACGATGATCGGCGCAAGCGTGTTGGGAAGAACGTGTTTGAGAATAATCTTCCAAGTCGGCAGTCCCATAGCCTGCGCGGCCTCAATATACTCTTGATCGCGCAGCGTCATAACCGAAGCGCGCGCGATTCGCGCAAACGAGGTTGCGCAGGTTACGCACAGCGCCAGCAGAAGGTTAAGCGTGCTTGCGCCAAGCAAGGACACGATGACGACAGCGATCATGATATTCGGAATCGCGTAAAGAATGTCTGTTGCGCGCATGACGATTTGATCTACCGCGCCGCCGTAATACCCGGCCAGCGAGCCGAGCACAACGCCCAGAATCAGGCCGATTAAAACGCTGCCGCAGCCGATGATCAACGAATAACGAGCGCCGTAGAGGATGCGTACAAAGATGTCGCGTCCAAGGTCGTCCGTGCCAAAGATATGCTGCGCGCTCGGCCACTGCAGGCGGTTAGCAATATCCTGGCCAATGACGACTTTGTCGTAGTCAAAGAGGAATCCGGCCAGAATTGCGGCAATCGCAAGGGCAAGCAGAAACAACATGCCGATGATTGCGCCCTTGTTCTTTAAGAGGCGGCGGAACGCTTCCTGCCAGAGTGAGCGGCTTTTATAGCGCTTCTTTGTATTTTCCACAGTCTTCATCGTGCTTCTCACCCTTTCCTCGTATACTGCGACTTGATGCGCGGATCAAAGAAGGCGTAGATAATATCCACAATCAAGTTGACCAGCACCATCAGCACCGAGCACATGATGATTGAGCCGGTAACCATTGGCGTATCGCGCTTACTGATGGATTCGAATACCAGCCGTCCAACGCCGGGCCAGCTGAATACCGTTTCCGCCAGAACCGATCCCGTCAGCACGTTGGCAATCTGCATGCCGATGACGGTGATAATCGGAATCAGCGCATTGGAAAGCGCGTGTTTATAGATGACGCGCCGTTCGGAAGCGCCTTTGGCCCGTGCCGTACGAATATAATCCTGACGGATGACTTCCAGCATGGAAGAGCGCGTTGTTCTGGTAATCAGCGCCGCCATGCCAAGGCCCACTGTCAGCGCCGGCAGAATAACGCTTAAAAAGCCGCTTCGCCCCCCTGATGGGAACCACCCGAGTTTGAGGGCAAATAGAATAATCAGCATCAGACCAAGCCAGAAGTTCGGCATGGATACGCCAAAGAGCGCAAAGATCATGCCCGCCGTATCCTTCCAGGTATTCTGGTTGATCGCCGTGTAAACTCCAAGCGGAATGGAGATCAGAGTTGCAATTAAAACCGCCGCGCCGCCGAGTTCCAAAGTTGCGGGAAGACGCTGCATGAACGTTTGGAAAACGTCCTTTTTCGTAACATAAGAAGTGCCAAGATCGCCGGTGAACATGCCGGCCATATATTTCAGATAACGGATGGTAAGGGGCTGATCCAGCCCCAGATCCTCGCGGATTTTTTGTATCTGCCCCTCGGAAGCGTTCTCGGGAGCCAGCATGACCGCAGGGTCTCCGCCCGCCATATTCATTGCCATGTAAATAATGAGCGAAGTGATTAAAATTACGGGGATTACATAAAGCAATCGTTTTAGTATGTATCGGAACATTGCCGTTTGCGCTCCTAACCAAGTTTAGTTGATGCGGTGTTCACTGTGCCTGACCGGCAAATCGTTCGTATGAATCCAGTTGACTGTCAAGGAGGGACTTCACGCGGAAGTTGCGCGGGATAAACCCGCACAACTTCCGCTGCCGTCATGTTTGCTTATTCGAGCCGCTATGCCCGAATCCTTCGATTATTCTGCGATGTAGGCGTGGCTCCAGTCATGGTTTCCGCCGCCAAAGAGGTATTCGCCTTTGAGGTTTTTGTTGTATGCAATCACGAGGTTTGCAATGTAAAGCGGAACCTGCGGGCAGTCGTCAACCAGCAGCGTCTGCAGTTCGTTGCTGTATTCAACGCGCTTGGCCTGGTCTTTTTCGGTCGCAACCAAATCGGTCAGCTCGTCCGCGCGGGGATTGCTGTAATGGTGGAAGTTGCTGCCGGAACCCGTGTAGAACAGATCGCGATACACGAAGTCTACCTTGCTGTCCTCGTTCCATCTCCAGAGATAGAGATCCTGATCGCCTGCTTTGCAGAGTTCCTTCAGGGTTGCGTCGTCTACCGTCTGAATCTCGACGTTGATGCCGATTTCCTTGAGATTGCCCTGAATGACCTGAGCAATTTCCTTATAGGGGCTGGAGTTGGCAATCAGGAGCGTAGTGTCGATGCCGCCATCCGGATAACCGGCTTCGGTCATCAGCGACTTTGCGCGTTCGACGTCGTAATCAAAGCCTTCCATGTCGTCATAGAAGCCCCAGAGGCCGCGGTTGAGGATTGTCGTTTGCGGGGTGCCTTTGCCGGAAACGGCAACTTCGAGCACGTCGTTGCGGTTGATGGCGCAGGCAACGGCTTGACGCAGGGTTTTATTGTCCCAGGGCGCTTTTGTCACGTTGAAAGCAAAGTAGAACAAACGCGAACCGGCGCGTTCGAACACGGTGACGTTCGGATCGCTCGCCAGAATGTCGAGCTCGTTGACCGGCGGGTTGATGCAAACGTCGACTTCGCCGTTCTGCAGCGCGATAACGCGGGAGGAATCCTCCAGAATCGGGCGGAACTCAATGAAGTCGGCAACGCCGGGGTTGCTGCCCCAGTAGTTTTCGTTCTTCTTGAGGCGGCAGTATTCGCCTTCTACCCATTCGTCAAAGACGTACGGGCCGGTGCCGATGTACCAGGGGTTTTCCATGCCGCTGTCATAAGCCGCTTTGGACTGGATGCCGAACGGGGTCGAAGCAAGGGATGCGACGAACTCGTTGTTGAAGCTCTCGGTTTCAATGACGATGGTATGGTCGTCAACGACTTCGCAGCCAACCATGCCGGCAAGATTGCCCGCCTGTGGGCTTTCAAGCGCCATGTCCAGCGTGAACTTCACGTCCTCGGCGGTCATCGGAGTGCCGTCGCTGAACGTTACGTTGTCCGCCAGCTTGAATTGGATGTGGGTATCGTCAATGTTTTCCCACTCGGTCGCCAGCATCGGTACAAACGTGCCTTCGTTCGTAAAGAACACCAGCGTTTCATGCGTGCACTTGAGAACGATGTTGTTGATCTGATCCTGCTGCTGCTGGAGGTTCAGGTTGTTGATGTCCACGGCCGAACCGATCACAAGGGTTTCTTTGTGAGCGGGTACGCCGTCGGCTGCCGCCGGTGCGGCTTCCGGTGCGACAGCATCGGCGCCGGTGGAAGCGGTGTCGCCCGTGCTGCTGCTCGCCGGTTTGCAGCCGGAAATGAGTGCGAGCATCATCATCAGGCACATCACGAGTGCAATGAGTTTCTTAACCATTCGATTTTCTCCTTTATTCGTTTTGGGTTTTCTGCGCCTTATGATTGACGCAAACCTGTTAAAACTCGAACTCCCCATGGTATGATGTTGAAAAACGCGAGCTCCTCATGGAGAGAGGAGATATTGACAAAAAAGAGCAAAAAAAGAGACCAAAACAATCCTTGCGATTGTTTGGCCCAATTGCCCAAAACGCACCCTGTTGTGAGTTTTGTGTGTTATGTTTTCCGTTTTTTGTATCTTATCATGTGACTGTTTTAAACGTCAATAAAAAATTCACATTGTTTCGCATTTTTTCGATATTTATTTCCGGATAACGCATCCTTTATCGTTCAGCCGGGAGTTGCAGTAAGTGTAATTTGATCCGAAAAACGGCGGTTTTATGCAGGATATATTGTTTCCGGGTACGACAGTGCGCGACGTCTGCGCAACGTTTCAATAAATTTTTACTTGATCTGTTCCCTTTTGTTGATTTGTGGTATTATGTGTTTTTATAAGGGGTTTTGTGCGTATGATTGCAAATGAACGGTTGGCCTTCATCCTAGACCGCTTGAAAACGCACCGCGCGGTGACGGTTTCGGAGCTCTCTTCCCTGCTGGCTGTTTCATCCGAAACGATCCGCCGTGATCTTGTCACGCTGGAGAATCAAAACCGTCTGCAGCGCGTGCACGGAGGCGCAGTCTCATCGAATTTGGCAAAAGGGTACCTCAGCCTGCCGCAGCGGCAGGGGGAAAACGTGCGCCAAAAAAGGCAGGCCGCGCAAACCGCCATCCGCTTGCTGCGGGAGGGCGACAGCATCGTCATCGACTCCGGCAGCACGTCCAGGGAGTTTGTATCTGTTCTGAAGGCAAATGCGCAAAGGCTGACGGTGATTACGCACTCCGTATGCGTATTTGAGGAGCTGAGAGGTCAGCCCGGCATTCGACTGATCCTGCTGGGCGGAGAATACCTCAGCAGCGAGGAATGTTTCTGCGGCGAGTCCGCGCTGGAAGCGATCCGAAAACTGCATGTTTCGTTCAGCTTTATCTTCCCTTCCGCTGTCAGTTTGAAATACGGCGTTGCCGATTACGTTGCCGAGTTGGTGTCCATCCAGAAAGGCTATCTGGAGATTGCCAACCAAAGCGTCATTCTTGCGGACAGTTCGAAATTTGAAAAAACCGCTTTATTAAAAATTTGCGATACTAGCCCTTCCAGTATCTTCGTGACGAGCGAGGATCTGGATGACGGCGTTTATGAGCTTTACCGGGCGAACGGCATCCGGTTATATCGCGACAAGGAGACAATTCTACATGAGGAAAACCATCCTGATTTTGGTTGACGGCATGCGTCCGGACAGTTTAAGCGCATGCGGTCACCCGTTCCCCGACGTACTGCTGAACAACAGCATTTCAAATCTGGCGGCCCAAACGGTATTTCCCTCGGTGACGCTGCCTTGCCATATGTCACTGTTTCACAGCGTTGTACCGCAGCGTCACGGAATCCTTTCAAATACCTATACCCCGCAGGTTCGGCCCGTCTGCGGCCTGATCGATCTTTTAAGCAGCAAAAAAAAATCCACCGCAATGTTTTATAACTGGGAAGAACTGCGCGATTTATCGCGTCCCGGCGCGCTTGCTTTGTCCTGCTGTCTCTCGCAAAGCCAAATTGACGGAACCGACCGAAAGCTGACGGACAGCGCCATTCATTATGTTGAACAGGCCAAACCGGATTTTCTGTTTCTCTATCTTGGCGAAACGGACGAAGTCGGCCACAAATATGGATGGATGACAAAACCGTATCTTGAAGCGGTCCGCAACGCAATGTCGTGCATCCAGGACGTTTTTGAACGTTTTTCGGATGAGTACGCGCTGATCGTTACAGCCGATCATGGAGGGCATCTGTTCATGCACGGCACGCAGGAAGCGTGCGATATGACGATTCCCATCCTGATTGCGGGCGTTCCCGGAGCGAAGGCGTCTAAAAAAATGCAGCAAGCGGAAATCACGGACCTTGCGCCGACGATTGCCATGCTCCTTGGCGTAAAACCGGATGCGGAATGGACGGGGCGCAGTCTTCTATGCTGACTGATCGCCGTCTTGTGCGCCGTTTCACGGCATTGTGCTTTCTTGTATACTTTTCCAGTTATATTACGCGCATTAACTTTGGCGCGGTGGTCTCGGAAATCGTTGCTTCCGAAGGGATTTTAAAGTCGTCCGCTTCGGCGGTCATCACCGCGGGGTTTATTTTTTATGGTATCGGGCAGATCTTCAGTGGATTTCTCGGCGACCGGATTGCACCCAATCGTATGATCTTTTTCGGGTTATGCGCAACCGCCATTCTGAATTTGCTGATTCCTTTCTGCACCCGCATTGAGCAGATGAGCGTCGTTTGGAGCTTGAACGGTTTGGCGCAATCCATGCTCTGGCCGCCGTTGGTTCGCGCCATGTCGGAGTTTCTTCCGTCCGAGCAATTCAGCAAAGGCTGCCTCTCGGTCTCTGTTGCCGCCGCCATCGGAACCATCTCGGTCTACCTCAGCGCGCCGGTTATGATTCTGGCTTCTGGCTGGCGGCTCGTTTTTTTTGTTTGCGGTTGTGCTACTCTTGCCGCCGCGATCGTTTGGATTGTCGGTTT
>JBDKTD010000315.1:0-2019 GCA_039680365.1 Clostridiaceae bacterium | reverse complement strand
TAACCGACTTCGTCTTTGGTGGTCGTACGCGCGTCGACAATGTCGTTGACATGCCCCGAGCAGAGCACCATGATCCGGTCGCAGAGTTCCAGCAGCACGTCCAAATCTTCGCCAACGAATATGACGGCCGCTCCCCTCTCCTTCTGCTCGCTGAGCAGGTGGTAAATATTATAAGAAGTGTTGATATCTAGCCCGCGCACCGCATATGCGGACATGAGCAGCTGCGGCTGCAAAGCGATTTCTCTGCCGACCAGCACCTTTTGCACGTTGCCGCCGGAAAGCCTGCGAACGGGCGTATTGAGGTTCGGGGTAACGACTTCGAGCTCGCGCACGACTGTTTCCGCGAGTTTGCGCGGTTTCTTGCGGTCCGCAAACGGGCCCGCGCCGTCCGAATAACTCCGGAGCATCATGTTGTCTGTCAGGTTCATGCTGCCTACTAGACCCATGCCAAGGCGGTCTTCCGGTACGAATGCAAGCGCAACGCCAAGGCGCTTAATATCGATTGGATGCATGCCGGAGAGCTCTTTCGTCTTTCCTCCGTTTGCGGGATGAAACTGCATACTGCTGCAGGTTTGGCAGTACTGCAGACCCGCAATGGCTTCCAGCAGCTCCTTCTGTCCGCTGCCGGAGATTCCGGCAACGCCGAGGATTTCTCCGCTGTACGCGGTGAAATCAACGCCGCTGAGTCGCGTAATTCCGTCGGAATCGCAGACGGTCAGGTTCTTGACAACGAGACGCGGCTGCGGGTTGACCGGCGTGGAGCGCGCAATATCAAGCGAAACCGCGCGGCCGACCATCATTTCGGTCAGCTTCATAGCGTTGGTCTCGCTGGTCGGAACGTCGCCGATGTAGTGGCCTTTGCGCAAAACGGCAACGCGGTCGGAAACTTCCATAACCTCGTGCAGTTTATGCGTAATGATGATGATCGCCTTACCGTCGTCCTTCATGTTGCGCATGACGCAGAAGAGCTTGCGCGTTTCCTGTGGCGTCAGCACGGCGGTCGGTTCGTCCAGAATTAAAATGTCCGCGCCACGATACAGCACTTTGACGATTTCCAGCGTCTGTTTTTCAGAAACGGACATGTCGTAAACTTTTTTGTCGGGGTTGACCACAAACCCGTACCGGTCGCAGATTTCTTTGACGGCGGCGCGCACCTTTTTTAAATCGACCACGGTCGATTCGTTGAGGCCGAGTATGATGTTTTCCGCTGCTGTTAAGACGTCTACGAGTTTGAAGTGCTGATGAATCATTCCGATATGCAGATCGAACGCGTCCTTAGGCGAGGCGATGGTCACTGCTTTGCCGTTGATATAGATCTCGCCGCTGTCCGGGAAATAGATACCCGCCAGCATGTTCATAAGCGTGGTCTTGCCGCTGCCGTTTTCGCCGAGCAGTGATAATATTTCGCCTCGCTTGATATCGAGGCAGACTTTATCGTTGGCCACCACTTCGCCGAAGGTCTTCGTAACGTTGACCATTCGGATCGCTACTGAATTCTCCACACGCTTGACCCCTCTATCTTAGATTCAGACTTGCTTAAAATATTTTAGCATAGATGTTCTCGTGGTGTAAACAAAAACATGGACTAAACGGAAAGAATCGTATCAAACGGTAAAAGAACTGTGAAATTACCGTGCAGAAGCAGGTTTTCATGGCTTTCGTCGCGTTCGTCTATCAAAAAAGAACCGGGAACGGTCTCCCGTTCCCGGCTCTGTCATGTGTAAGAACAGTGTCTGTTAGTTGAGCGTCGTGATGCCATCGATGATGATGCCAAAGTACGGCGCGCTGCGGATCTTGCTCTCATAGAAGATGCCGTTTTCGATTGCCGTGCCGGAATCCGGTACCCAATCGCCATCGGTATCGATGTAGAACGTGCCGGGATCGAGCACGACGCCGCCCACGGTGAAGGTGGCGGTGTCGAACACGTTGACGGTTCCGTCTTTGATGCCCGCGATGACTTCGTCAACCTTCTCCTGCGTGCCTGCTGCGCAGCTTTCGCCGAGCGCGGAGATCATGTTG
>JBDKTD010000030.1:0-4847 GCA_039680365.1 Clostridiaceae bacterium | reverse complement strand
TGGAAAAAATATTTTTTGTGTGCAAACAGCATACCAACTTGTCGATACAATATGATATTGTGATACCGAAAGAGAAGCACATTTTATATACGCGGGAGGATAAGCTTCGTGAGACGACTGGGATTAGTGCTGCTGGCGATTATTTTTGCGTTTCCCTTTTCCGCATGTGCCACGCAAAACGGCTCGGCGGCAGGCGCGACGGATGTGACGCCTACGCCAGCGACCGTTACGGCGGACGATCCGCTCGCGGCCATCCAAAGCGCGGCGACGGTGGAAGAGATCGTTCCTTACCACAAGGCCGCGTTGGAAGCGGGGGACTATGCAACCGCGCTAGTCTGCGCCGAGCGCATGCTGGAGTTGGAACTGGGCAGTCAGGACGCACAAAATGCCCTTGCCGAGGCGAGAATCGCTCTTTTGCAGCATGGCGTGGACGATCTGAATACTTCGATCGCAAACGGGCTTTCGTCGGTGGCTGACCCTGCGGCCTATGCGGAGTACGTATCCCGCCTGCTGGAGGGGACGGACTTCTCCGTCAATCTTCCGTTCGTTTCGGACTACGGTGCGGCGGAAAACGCAAACACGAGCGGAATTTCATTCTCAAACCTTGTTCAGCGCGGCGTCTATTTAGGCTGGCAGGGCGGACTTTTGACCGCGCAGGCGGACTGGATTTACTTTTCCGCGCCCGGCGAGGATTGGGCGATCTATAAAATGCGCGAAGGCGGAGCAAAGAGAACCCGTCTGGGCGACGCCTGCGGCTGCTATCTCAACGTGGTTGGCGACTGGCTGTATTACTGCAATACGCTCGATGGCAACCGTATTTACAAGGTGCGCACCGACGGCAGCGAGAATCAAAAGGTCTGCGAGGACACCGGGCGCTATCTGGCTGTGATCGACGACTGGATGTATTACGTTGTGGAAAGCGAAGATTTTAACCTCTACCGCTCCCGTCTGGATGGCAGCGAGCGCACCATGCTCAGCGGCGAGCCCACCAGGGAAGCGTACTGCGTGGACGACGCGCTCTATACGGCGCTGCGCGATAAGGACGGCATCTACCGTGCCAATCCGGATGCGAGCGATCCGTTGCTGCTGTCAACATACAACGCGGGATGCTATTTCGAATAAGAAGGGTCGATCTATCTGCTGACGTTTGTTAATGGTGTGGTGATCTTTAAGATGTCCCCGGACGGAACGGGAGAAGAGGCGCTCATTCACTATGGCATCAATATCGCGGCGTTTACGATAGCGGGCGGAAAGCTGGTTGTTACCGGAAGAGCGGAAAAGGATCAGCCGGAAGGGATAGCGGTTTTCGATTTGGCAACGATGGAACCCGGCGTCTTTATTCCCTGTTGGTGTGAAGGGTTGTATACCGATACACAAGGCATGGTGTACTTCATTGATTGCGAGGACAACAGTTGGCACTGGCTCAACGCCGAGACCGGAGAGACCGGAAACCTGAACTAGTCTTTTATTTGGCGCAAATCTGCGCTTGAAAAGATAAAAAATGGAGGAGAACACATGAAAAAGACGATTTGCATCCTGCTGACCCTGCTGATGGCGCTGTCGCTGTTTGCCTGCGCGGCGAAAACCGCGGAACCGGCGGCGGAAACAACCGAAGCGCCCGCAGACGAAGCTACCATGGCTCCTGCGGAGGAGGCGGCTCCCACGGAGGAAGCGGCTGCGCCGGAAGAAACGGGATTCGACCCGAACATGGTCATCGCGTTTAACGACGCCGCGCTCGAGAGTCTGGTACGCACCGCGATGAACAAGCCCGAAGGGGATATTCTCGTTTCGGACGCGCAGGCCATGACGGAACTCACGCTCGAGATGGATGGCAGCGACTGGTCGATCGAGCGCATTCACGACCTTGGCGCACTCCAGTACTTTACCAATCTGACCAGCCTGGTCATCGCATGGTCTGTGCAGAACGGGGAATATTACGATAACGATGTGGATATCAGTGCGCTGGCCGGTATGACGAAGTTGACAAGCTTACAGATTCGGGGCATCAGTATTTCCGATATCAGCGCGCTGGGGAATATGAAAGATTTGGAGCGTCTCCTGCTGACTGGCACCAATCGACTGAACGATCTTTCGCCGCTTGCCAACTGCAAAAAGCTCCTGACCATCGATATGCCGGGCAACGCAATCACGGACATCAGTGTGCTTGCGGGTTTGACCGAACTGCAGGAAGTGCTCTTAAACGATAATTACATCAGCGACGTTACGCCGCTTACGGGACTAGAGCACCTGACCATGCTGCTGCTGAGCGGCAACCCGATCAAGGACTACTCGTCGCTCGCCGGAATCCGGGCGGGTTTGACGGATTGCGACTTTGAGCCGGACGGCGGCCCGCAGCCGATTGCGTTTAACGACGCTTTGCTCGAACAGAAGATTCGAACGGCGCTGAACAAGCCGGAAGGGGACATTACGATTGCCGATACGGAAGCGGTGACAGAGCTTTGGATTGGCAACGAGTGGCAGCAGGAGATTCCGGAAGATCAGCAGATCAGGGATGCTTCCGCGTTAAAATATTTCCCGAATCTGAAGAAACTGGACTTGCAGAATTGCGGTGTCACGAGGATTGACGCGCTTCGGGTTATGACGAATCTTGGCGAAGCGATGTTCAATAACAGCAACATCCGCGATATTCGGCCGCTTTTGGCGTGCAAGAACCTGTATTGGCTGAACATCAGCGGCAGCCAGTGCACGGATGCCGACCTCGCGCCGCTGGCGCAGATGACCGGGCTTGCGTGGCTCGATCTCTCCTATTCGAACAACATCTCAGATATCTCGGTGTTGGCAAACCTGACAGGCCTCAAAGCGCTGTATCTGCAGGGTGTGCATGTCGATCTCGCGCCGCTTGCGGGGCTGAAGAACCTGACAACGCTGTACCTGCCCGAACCGTTTGAAGGCAAGTATTCGCCGGATTACTCCATCTTTGCGGACGTCTATCCGAACCTGAAGGATAAAAACTTCGAGTTGCCGAACGGATAAGTGAATTCGACAAGCCTGACAAACAGCCCCGTTTTCCGAATGGAGGACGGGGCTTTGTTTCGCTTGTACCGCAAAAACCGATGCGCTTTGGAACGTTCGCGCACCCCGACATTTGCAACAATCCTGTGAACTCGCGCGCGATTTGTGCATAAATCAACAGTACAGCATGAAATGTTGACCGCTATTTTACGATTAGGTGTATGATACGGACTAGTACACCAACCGCATTTCGGAACGTACCGAAACCGGATTTCATCCGGATGAATACACGCCCGGCTTTGTGTCGAAAAAGGAGTTATCAATATGAAAAAAATACTGCTCTATCTCTGCGTGCTTGCTCTCGCGTTTGCGATAGCGGGCTGCGCGCAGGCAAACCCAGCAGCCGCTTCCGCGTCGGACGCCGAGACGATTGTAATGGATATGACGGTCTCCGGTTCCAACGCCTTTGCCTCCGCTTCGAACGCGACCGCTTCCGCCTCCAACGCGGTTTCCGCTTCCAACGCGGCTTCCGCGTCCAACGCCGCCTCTTTCGTGCCGAACACAAGCGGCTACGACCCGGATATGGTGATCACCTTTGACGACGCGGAGTTGGAAAAAGCGATTCGTGAATCGATGAAGCGCCCAAGCGGCAATATCCTCGTTTCGGATGCGCAGGCGGTAAGCGAGCTCGACTTTCAGCGTAACGGCGTGGATCGAAGCGAGCCGTTGATTCAGAGTCTGGACGCGCTGAAGTACTTTACAAATCTGACCTACCTCGGCATGGGGTACGCGGTTGGCGACGGCGGCGATCCGGTGCACGGAATCGATCTTTCTCCGCTTGCAAAAATGACCAGACTGACCTCGCTTCAGATGGGCTGCGTGCCGGTGAGCGATATCAGCGTTGTGAAAAACATGCCGTATCTTGTAAGTTTTACGGCCTGGGGCGGCGGTCTGATTTCAGATATCAGCCCGCTGGCCGGCCTGTCGAATCTTCAGGCGCTGACCATTCGCGAAAACAAGATTACGGACGTTTCGCCGCTTGCCGGAATGACGAACCTGCTCCTGCTGGACATTTCGGACAATCAGATTACGGACGTGACCCCGCTGGCGAGCCTTGTCAACCTCGAACGGCTGTTCATCTCCAACAATCCCGCAAAGGACCTTTCTTCGCTCGCCGCCATCCGCGCCAAGCTGAACGAATGGGACTTTGAAGCGACCGCAAAGAAATAACGAAGATTGTTCAAGAGAAAGCTCTTTTCAGGGCTTTCTTTTTTACGCAATGTGGGCTGGAGGCTTGCGCATGAAAGTATAGTATCGTATGATGAAAATGAACAAAGACGTTCGAAACACCAGATATCGGGCGTTTCGGCAATTCTTTCAGCACACCGGCGGACGAAATTAGAGCAAGCATATCGAAATAGAGTCATCGAACCACGTTGTAAAACAAACAGACCGGAAACAAAAGAAACAGTACACTGTCTTTGGATCGATTACGCAGGCAGAATGCCTCGTGGCGATTCGGCGGATTGGGCTTTGGTTTTGCGTTTCACGGCGGAGGGTCGCAAACGCGCCGCAACCCGACCCGATTTCGGCTCCGCCCGGCAGGAACCGGCGGAGAAAATGCTTGAACAGCGAAAGGAAGGGTTTCATCGATGAGCATGTTTTGTTTTCAGTGTCAGGAGACGGCGGGCGGCAAGGGCTGCACGGTGCGCGGCGTATGCGGAAAGACCGAGGAGGTCGCCCGGCTGCAGGACTTATTGATCTATACCGTTAAGGGGATTTCGCAGATTGTCGTTCGCGAGAAGCTGGACGCCGAGCTGTTCGACGTGCTCAACGGCGAAGTGCTCACGAGCCTGTTTATGACGATTACCAAC